>JAQWMC010000030.1 GCA_029246985.1 Pirellulales bacterium | reverse complement strand
AACCTTCTTTGTGATACGCAAAACAAAGTCTTTACTAGACATGCTGACGCACAGGTTGCTTATCATGCCGAAACTGAGGCACCATCTGCCTCACGAATAATTGCTCCACGGTTATCAAAAGCAGCTATCCGTATTTCATGCTGCTCAGCTATTCCTGCTGCTTCCGCGGCTGAAACTAATGAATCTGCTTCAACATGTGTCTCACACACTGCAACGACAGCCGGCCCCCAACTACTTTGTGCAAATCCTTGTACACCCTGAAGATCAAGCCATTCGAAAAGGCGTGCCGTCGCGCCAGCATAAGGAAGCCGTGATGACGCTCGCTCAAATGGCTTCCCAGCGAGTTTTCCATACGCTGTAATAGCAGATGCAAAATCTATGAATGTACCCGACAGAACCGCTGGGATAATCTCCATTACAGCAAGTCGCGTAAGTTCTGCCGTAAGTTCAAATGGGACGAGCTCCAGGCCTGCGAATGCAGTTCGTTCAGCATCACCGTGAAGGCCCTCGGCTTCACGTTGTACAAACAAAACGACTCTCCATGCCTCGGGGACCGCAATTCTGGAAACAAGTGGCGCGGTCACCTCACCCTGCAGTTTTCCTGATTCCAGAATGATCCCGCCGGCGCCAAACCCGTAGACACCGACACTCGATCGCAGTCCTCTTCCTGCCGCCTGAGCAAGGGCTGCGGCATCGTTGGCCGACATGGACTGCATTGAATCACCCGAGCCATCAACATACAGCCGCTGCATGCCCGCCGCGATTGCCAAGGCAAGCTGCGTTCCAGTACCCAGACCAATGTGTTGCCGAGGAATATCAAGCACTTCAATCGAGCAGCCCGATTGCTCGTCTAACCCCCACGCAGCCGCGCACTGTTGAGCAACACTAATTGCTCGTTCACCGACGTGGCTTGCTGCTGAAAACGTTGTCGCTCTCTTCATTCTCACCGTAATGCCACAGCCGGCCACCATCGCTCCGAGGCCTCCAAAAGAACGCCCTAACGGTTGCCCAAACGACAGCATTCCAAAGTGCAATCGCCCAGGAGTGATGACCTCAACTTCGCCATGAGCGGCTTCAGTTGGGGAGTCAGAGGAATCGGTTTGACGGATCATACTTCCAAATAGAATCTTCGGTGCCAACTCGAGCAAGCACGAGCATCATTTCCCTGCAAAACCTTGCTCTTCCATTCACCCGGCGACGACCATCACGGGTTCTGAAATTGCAAGAACTGCTCGCGTCCCCGTAACCATCCAGTCAAAAAAGTGAATGCCACCGGGTGCCTGGCTCATTTTAAAGAGGCACTATTCACACGAGCACCACCACCTCAGCTGCGTGCTATTTCAGTGAAATAGTTCTCGCCAAAGGACGAAGAACCTGTTCCACAACACAGCTTTCAATGACGTCCTGAGCTAACTGAGCAAGACGCTCAACCGTGTCGACATAGGTCTCTCCGCCCTCGAGGCTCCCGTACTGACGAGCTGTGACATACACACTCAGTTGCTCCTCTGCAAACTCTCCCGTCCGCACCTGAAAGGCATTTGTGCGAGTTTCCGTACTTACTCGAACCTGGGTCCGACATTCTTCATCGACTGCAATCGTCAGCGACGGCTCGTAGTTAATCAGTTTACTTCCAGGCACATCACCAAGACCCTCAAGGGCTGGCCCTGGGCCGAGTGCTTCAGCCAAGAGCGAGTTATGGTTTCCCCGAAATGCGAAGTCAAAACCAAACAAGACATCAATCGCCTCGCAATCGAGTGGACTCATTGATAAAAGCGCGGGAGCCAGATCAAGCAAAAAACGATGTTGATCAAGTGCGTCTTCAATCGAAGGAGGATTTACGTGCCCAGAACAAAACCGCCGGGGCTCGACAGCTACCCAACGATACCGCCCCTGTTCCTTATCTTCCTCCAACACGAAATCTCGCTTGTCACGAGCATGAAACTTTCGCATCGTCGGAAACTTTTTGCGAACACATTCGAAAAAGTGCAGTACTGTTTCCCGATGTCCCGGCAACTCCATCTCCGTAGCCAGGTTGACGTTCATGTACATGTCGTCGGCCAGCGAACCATAGAGAGTCATCGGCAGGGTCTCCTAAAATATTCCATCGATCGAACAAGCACCCCAAAAGAAAAAAGAGTATACGCACTGAAATATTATGGTGTCAAAAAGCACGGCAGCATACCCACCACAGAAGAATCACTCATCAGACTGCGACCCTGCAATGAGCGCAATAAATTCTCGATTACTCTTAAACTTCGCCAACTGCTTGGTCAGTTGCTCCATTGCATCGACATGATGCATTGACGAAAGCGTCCTCCTCAACATATTGACCGAGTGCAACGTGTCTGGATCAAGCAGCTTTTCCTCACGGCGAGTACCGGACTGAGAAATATCAATCGCCGGCCACACTCTTCTGTCTGAGAGTTTTCGATCGAGCACCAATTCCATATTACCCGTACCTTTGAACTCCTGGAAAATGAGTTCATCCATTCGGCTTCCGGTATCAACGAGTGCTGTAGCACAAATTGTCAACGAGCCGCCCTCTTCAAAAACACGGGCTGTTGCGAAAAGCTTTTTGGGAATATCCAAAGCTTTGATGTCAACGCCACCTGACATGGTTCGGCCTGTGTTACCAACCCATTTATTGAACGCACGAGCCATTCGTGTAATGGAGTCCATCAAAAGAAACACATCCTTACCTGCTTCCGCCATTCGTTTACAGCGTTCAATAACAAGCTGTGAAAGACGGACGTGGCTCTCGACATCGCAGTCGAGGCTACTGGCGACTACTTCACCCTCGACGGATCGACGCATATCCGTGACTTCTTCAGGCCGTTCATCAACCAACAACATAACTAAGGAAAGTTCTGGGTGATTTTGTGATACGGCCTGAGACACTTGCTGCAACAGAACTGTTTTTCCTGTTCGCGGGGGCGCAACAATTAATGCCCGCTGCCCCTTGCCAAGAGGAGTAAGCATGTCCATGATTCGTGTCGTCAACGGTTGCTGACCTGTTTCGAGACGCAACCACGACTCTGGGTTGATTGGTGTGAGTTGATCAAAGGTTTTGACTTCAGCATATTTCTCTGGGGTCATCCCCTCAATTTCTTCAAGCTCTCGAACTCGTGGACCCTGCTGCCGGCGTCCCTGCTGGACCTTTGCCTTCACAGAGACTCCTTCGCGAAGCCGAAATCGATCAATCATCGTAGCCGGAACAAAGGGGTCGGTTCGTTCACGTGAATAGTTGTTTTCTGGACTTCGTAGGAATCCATATCCATTTGGGTGAAGCTCAAGCACACCTTCACCCGGCTCAAGTGGTACCGGCTCACCATTCTCGGAAACCTCTGGTTCGGGCTCTGGCGGCCGCATGCCCTCCCCTTCCATATCAACGGCACCTGCTCCAGCGGCCACCGGTCCGCCACCACCTCGTCGATACCTTCGGCGACGACCACCATGGCCACCTTGGCCACCTTGGCCACCTTGGCCACCTTGGCCACCTTGGCCACCTTGGCCACCGCCATAGCCTGAACGACCACCTGATCGAGAACGTCTACGCTTTGCCATATTCTTCTTTCATGCTCCGAAAACTACATTTCTGGCCGTTTTGACCAGAATATGTGTGTATTACTTTTGAACTGCCCCATCGGGAAGTATTCCGCCACGAGGCCAACAGCCACGTTCTGAAACCACCAAGCACGTCGAGTTGCCGATTCACGTGAATGACTCACTTTTGGACTCAGTGCCAAGCAGAAAACACAATCATGTGATGAATCGAATAGCTGTTCGTGCTGAGGTAGAAACCGTTTCTTATCCGCCCCGAACCACCAGGGCGATATCGAGAGGGAAACACATATCCCTAGGCAAAAACCATGAGGTCGAACGCACCGAGATGGGCAAATCAATAATTCGCCGACTCTGGCGGAAGAGCACGTTCTCTCACGAGGACGCCCTCTCCAACCCACCCAGTTGCATCCGCCACATTTAACGGATTCGACCGATTTTGAACGAAACTCTGTGCATCCATTTCAAATTCTGAGGCAAAAAACTGCGAAAGAATCGAAATGGTTACCCCAGGCAAGCTACGCCTTAGGAAGCCCCGTTCGCACCGTCGCGATACATGGGTATCACTACGCACAAAGTATCCACACGACAGCAGGACTCGTCAAGTAGCCCGTTCATCGTCCGTAAACCCGGGGAATAGGTCGCCTGGGGCATCTGGTAAAGTCTTTTTGAGTATTTCCGCGGAAACTCCCTACTTTTCGGAAAATCTTCTCTGATTTCTCTGCAGCGTTTGACCGATACAACCATCAATGGTCGCCCGAAGCGGCCGGAGAACGTTTATGCAGAGGTCCCAACGATGTTCGGAATTAGTCTGACGCACCTGTATCAATTCAAGTCACAACAGTTTTTGAAGGCACCTGGAATCGGTTCGTTGAAGCGCACTGTTCTCAAGCCATCCGCTTCACTTCCTGCATTCATATGCTGCCTCACCTTGTGTGCAATTCCTGCACAGGGGCAAGCACCAAATTCCCTTACCTTGCACCAATCGATTCCTGCAGCTCAGACCATCGCCGCGCGACAACAGCGGCCAGTTTTGGTGATGTTCACTGCAGAATGGAGCCCGGCGTCAGCCCAACTTCGTAAACATGTTCTCACTGACGCTGACGCGGTATCGTTATTGTCTGCATGTTTTGAGTGCGTTGTAATCGACGTGGACGCACATCCCGACATAACCAACGATCTTCACATTCAGCACGTACCAAGTGGGTGCATTCTCGACACCAACGGGAAAGTGGTCACCCGATTTGAATGTCCAAGTTCCACAGCCTTATTCATTGCAACGGTTGCCCGGCAATTACCACAAATGAATACTGGGGCTCAGATTGCTGGCCAGTCATCAAGCCTTGAGAACACCATCTCGGCCACTGATACAACACCAGAAATTGCAGCTGACTTTTCTACCGCCGGAACTCTTCTCGCTGATGGTGCTGCCACTGGGCCAACTACGGCGTCGGAATCCGTCAGCGGTATCGCGGCTAAGGTTCGTGGACTATCAAGTTTCGCAATGAACGAATCTTCTTTTCCTGAAACCGTCCATCAACCCCTCACAGAAGAAAAAATACCCCAAGAAAAAATTTCAGTCACGCGTTTTCCATCGACTGAACAGACAGTTGCTGCTCAGGCTTCAGTCGCAACAAATGATCAACACACACAGCCATCTCAGTTTCAAGACACTGCTGACGAACCCGTTTCTGCAAGAGCGCCCTGGAATCCAGCGCCAGAGCCTTCCATCGCAGCTGAAGCCGCAATCCCAGCAAGCATCGCTGCAGCCACCACACCATGGCAGCCGGAGGTAGGGCACCTTCACCCTGAGACAGCGACACCAGCAGGCCCGAATCAAATCGCGTCCTCTCTCGACACAACGCCACGGGCAATCCCCCTCGCGCCCGAAGGCACCGCTTCTTCCTTATTGATCGACCCCAAACCGGAAACCGTTGAGCCAAGAAGCATGGCCCAATCACCATGGCTACCAGCTGCAGCCGGGGCAGCCGTCGCGTCTTCAACACGGTCGCATAGCGCCACCGCGACCACCCCGAATCAAGCCGCTGTATCACAACAGACCATTGCAGCAACTGCAAAAACTAGTGAGCAATCGTCAGACACGTCAGAGGCAACGCAACAGACCATTAATCCGCTGCTAGCTGCTATCCAGAAACCATTTAGCGCTTTTTCTTCGCAACCACAAACGCAGGAAAAGGAACAGACTGTCAGGAAGCCAGTCCAGGCTGCTTATGCGAGCCAAGCTGCATCAACCGAAGATCTGGAAGAAACGCCTCCCCAGAAAACCATGCCACTCGGCCTTGAGGGCTACTGTCCTGTCGCTCTAATGGAAACAGGAAGCTGGGTTGAGGGCCAAGCACGGTGGGGCGCACGACATCGTGGCCGGACCTATTTGTTTAGCGGCCTCGAACAACAGCAGACGTTTCTCTCTGATCCTGATCGATACTCCCCTGCACTGTCAGGAGACGACCCGGTCGCTGCCATCGATGGTGGGAAAACAAGTGCCGGCCAACGTCGGTATGGGGTTACCTATCAGAAAAGAATCTACCTTTTCGAAAGCTCTGAAACACGCGCAGCATTTGCAGCCAATCCACAACGATACACCAGTAGAGTTCTGCTGGCTGAACAGCCAACACAGAGTGGCGGTACCGTTCTCCGTTGAGATCCTCTCCTCTACCGACATACTCTTCAGCACCAATCAACCTAGCTGGGGCGTGCCCACCCTTGGCAACGACCGACAGCATCTCGCCACTGATCAAGCCGTTGCCGACGTTGTGATTCGTCAATCTGAGGAAGAAATGTTTTCTCAATGTTTCTGGCTTCGGAAACGGCAGCCACGCTTGGATAGAAATCGGTTGCGAGACCTGCGAGTAGCCCAGCGCCCAGCGCTGTTGTCTCTAAAACAGCAGGACGGTCAACCGGCACTCCGAGCACATCAGCCTGAGTTTGCATGAGAAGATCATTGACGCAGGCACCGCCATCGACACGGAGGCGAGGGAGTCGATGGCCGCTTGATTCCTCGAGGCAGCCGAGTACCTCCGCCACCGATAAGGCAATCGCATCAAGAGCAGCTCGAGCTATGTGTGATTTTTCAGTTGAACGCGTTAAGCCGACAATCAAGCCCCGAGCAAAAGGATCCCAGTGCGGTGTACCGAGCCCAGCAAGGGCTGGCACAAGAACAACACCGCCGGAGTCTGAAACACTTCTGGCCAGTGGCTCAATGTCACTCGATCGTTCTATCAGCCCGAGGCCGTCGCGCAACCACCCAACAAGTGCCCCTGCCACGAACACCGAGCCCTCAAGACAATAAGACTTCATTGCTGGACCGGGCCCAAGCGAACACCCCGGTGTTGCCAGTAACCCCTTTGCATCGAGTACCGGTTTCGCACCGGTCGATTCAAGAAGAAATGCACCTGTTCCGTATGTGGTCTTGGCATCACCCGCTTCAACACAGCCATGCGCAAAAGCAGATGACTGTTGGTCACCAGCACATCCGGCAATAGGAATAGATGCCCCGAGCCACCCGTCGTCCACTTCACCAAAGATTCCCGATGAAGGCCGCACCTGGGGCAACATGGCCCGCGGCACGTTGAATATTTTAAGGAGTTCATCTGACCACTCGCCAGTCGTGATATCAAAAAGCAGGGTACGACTTGCATTCGTCACATCCGTGGCGTGTACACGTCCGCCGGTTAATCGCCATATGAGAAAGCTATCGACCGTGCCAAACAAGACCTCACCACGTTCACAGCGTTCTCTTAAACCAGAGTGCTTTTCGAATAAATGCATGATTTTCGTGGCTGAAAAGTACGGATCGATGAGCAGGCCGGTTCGCCGTCGAACTTCCGGCTCAAGACCGTCCCCCTTGAGTCGCTCACAAATGGGTGCCGACACACGACTCTGCCACACAATCGCTGGAGC
>JAQWMC010000028.1 GCA_029246985.1 Pirellulales bacterium | reverse complement strand
GCACAGAGAGACTCCCGAAGTGCTTCGACTGCAGACATGGAACAGCATCCGCGCACTCGATTTCCTGGTGTCGTTGCCGCATGTGGACAAACAGCGGCTGGCCATCACTGGTTGCTCAGGAGGCGGTACGCAGTCGTTTCTCTTAACCGCCATCGACGATCGCATCGCGGTGAGCGTCCCGGTGTGTCAGGTGTCGGCGCATTTTTTCGGAGGTTGCGTGTGTGAAAGCGGTATGCCGATACATCAAAGTGGACACCACAAAACCAATAACGCTGAGATTGCCGCGCTTGCCGCCCCTCGTCCCCAGATGGTGATTTCCAACGGGGCGGATTGGACACGGTTTGTCCCTCGTGACGAGTTCCCGTACATCCAGCACGTTTACAGCCTGTACGGGGCAGCTGACAACGCAGAAAACGCTCACTTTGGTGACGAGGAACACGACTACGGCACGTCGAAGCGGATGGCGGCCTACCCTTTCCTGGCCAAGCATCTGGACCTGGATCTGGGACGTGTCCAAGACGCACAGGGTAAGATTGACGAGTCCCTTGTTACGACCGAATCGCGCGAGGAAATGCTTGTCTTTGGGCCGGGCAATCCTTACCCGAAGAACGCGGTGAAATTCAATACACCGTTGCCAAAGTAACACGATAATCCATCGCCTGAGGGCCGCTTCCACGGAGCTGAATCAGCACGGAAATATTCGAGTAGGCTGCCATGCGTCTTGAGTTCTACAACATAACAATACAGCGAATGAAGAAGAAAGTTGATGAACTTAAAAATCGTTCGCGGGTAAAACGTGAGATCGTAAGAATAAAAGTACAACGGGCGTACGACGAGCGATATGCCACCAGGTTCTAGGAGCCAGCAACACGCCGCATGAGCCTCAAATTCAATCACTGCGTGCGATACTCTGGCGTCAGAGAAAAAAGGGCTGCGACTCTTTTTGCGACTTGCCATTTACTGTTACGACTACTCAGGAAGTCGCATTGAGTTTCAACAAGTTTCGCTGAGTGTATTAAACGCTGCGAAATAAGCGTTTGAAGAAAAAGTGAATGAGCGAAGAGGGATCAGCCAAGTAATGAAATATCGGGATAAATTGAGGTGCGACTCTTTTTGCCTAGAGGTAACTCTCAACCTAGTGATACCTTTCAGCTTGACTCATGGTGTCCAGATAGTTGCGGCGATATGGTGAAGACAGTTATTTGTTGAATAGTAGTAAACAGCCACCATTTTTCCGTCAGATCGCCTGAGCAAACGGGGATATCCCAAATCATTTGTCTCGTTATCTTCGGAGCCAAACTCATCGCGAAGAACAATTGGGACAGTCCACGTTTCTCCCAAGTCTGAACTATAAGCAGCAAGTATTCTGCCCTCGTCACGTTCACCAAAAACCGCACACAGCCTGCCATCGGCCGTTGCGGCAATTGCTGGTGGATTGCCATTATTGGTTCCGGAATCTCCGATTTTGGCGGTGAACTTCCACGATTGACCGCCATCAGTCGAGGTATACGCATCGACCCAGTTCACCTCGCCATCATTATCTTTTCTCTTTCGCCTCATTACTGTAACGAGCGTGCCGTCAGACGTACGAAATGTTTCTGGCATCACAGCGCGGGCGCTGTCATCAACTGGAACGATCCAATTGAGAAACTGAAAGCTCTTGCCGCCGTCTTTTGTTTTTGCCGTAAAAATCCTATCTGTTCCAAACTTGCCTCGTTTGCGACTCGAAAGCAAAAGTACGGCTTCGTGTTTCCCAGTCACCACATAGTCAGTTCGTGGCGTCAACTCAGTAAGATTGGCCTTCTTGAGTTCTTTTGCCTCATGAAGATCACCAAATCGGTGCGGCCCGTTCCAGTTCTCTCCACCATCGTATGTGTAATAGAAATGTCCTCGTCCGTCTTTGGCCCCGTGGTACCCAGCGCCAACCATACGTAACGCAAATTTAGAATGTTCAAAATTGATCGGTTTTTTGAGTGGTCGACATTTTGGCTTGGCCCCCGAATCACCAACGTAGTTGTCGGGGTTGTACGCGTGCCACGTCTCACCACCATCTTTACTACAGGCAAGCCAGCATTCTTGTAGCCCTTTTGCAATATTGTGGCCTCCTTCATTGAGTTCATATATTCCGCGGGTAAATCCAACAAGCAATTCATCACCGTCGAAAATCCAGGCCCCGTTATTGGCCGGCCAGCCCGCAAACTTGCCGTCTTCTTGGTAGACGACAACATGCTCGATGTCTTTCGGTGTTTCTGCGTAGGTAGAAGTCCCCAACAAAGAAATAAAAATCGTGAAAAGCATTGTCTTCATAAACAAACTACCCCCAAAGCAACTTACAATTTAAGAAGTTCTCGCAACTACCGATCTTAGCGTTTGTCCAAATGCATTTACTAGTAGAACCCGAAAATTAGATTCGGCCGCTCTACAGCCCATGCTATTCCATGTTGCAAGTAGTACAAAAAACTCCTGGAGTACCTATTTGTTAACTATGGATTGAACCTAAATTCTCTGTACCTGCTTATTTTGAAAAACTCTTGCGGGCTTCTTAGAGATTGTCTTGTAACTTGCTGGTGCTCTGACATCACTAATAACCACGGCCTAACGAACCGAGAGAAAATTACTCTGCTTAAAATGTAGAAGGATTACGAGCAGCAACCCGTCGCATGAGCCTCAATCTCAATCACTGCAGGCGCTACTCTGGTGTCAGAGCAAAAAAGCAGGGCTGTGACTCTTTTTGCGACTTGTCATTTACTGTTACGACTACTCAGGAAGTCGCATTGATTCTCAACAAGAATCGCTGAGTGTATTAAACGCCGTGAAATAAGCGTTTGAAGAAAAAGGGAAGGGGCGACGAGGGATTCGCACCCACGACCCCCTCGGTGTAAACGAGGTGCTCTAACCAGCTGAGCTATTCGCCCTGAATCTTCCCTAATTGTAACGCACAGTTTCGTGTCCGGCAGTCCCCTCCTTGAAGATGATGATTTTGGCTCACTTCCCCGGCGTTGAGGTGTCAGCTGCAGGCTTGGGTGGAATTACTGTCCGAATGCCTAGTTCTGCAAGTTGTTTGGTGTCAACACGGCCTGGTGCTCCCGTCATTAAGTCACTCGCCCGCTGAGTTTTCGGGAAAGCAATCACATCACGAATTGAATTGAGATGCCCAAAGAGCATGACCCAGCGATCAATGCCAAGGGCAATTCCGCCATGCGGAGGAGCACCGCTTGCCAGTGCGTCAAGGAGGAAACCAAAGCGTTCCTGGGCAATCTCAGGAGAAATACCGAGGAGTTCGAAAACCTTTTTTTGCGTCGCTTGGTCATGGATACGAATTGTGCCACCTCCCGCCTCTGAACCATTAATCACAAGGTCATAAGCAATTGCACGGCACTCTGCCGGGTTTGAAGTAAGTTTTTCTAGATCTTCAGGATGAGGTGCTGTGAAAGGGTGATGCATTGCAGCCCAGTTCCCAGTTTCTTCATCACGGGCGAACATCGGAAAATCAATAACCCATGACACGTGCATTGAATTTTCATCGTACAGATCAAGCTCTTTACCAAGATGTTTTCGGAGTGCGTGCAGGGTCTTGCAAGTAATTTCAAAACTGTCTGCTGATATAAGCGCCAGGTCACCAGGTTTTGCTGACAGTGATTTACAAATGTTTTTCGCTACATCAGATCCTAAGTTTTTGGCAACCGGCCCCGTCCATGATTCAGAAGAATCAAGTTTGAGCCAGACGAGACCCTTTGCACCTGCTTCGACTGCCATCGCTGTAAGGCCATCGAGATCTTTTCTGGAGAACTTTTCAGCAGCACCGGAGACGAGAATTCCCCGGACTCTTCCGCCGGACTCAACTGCACTTTTAAAAACACGGAAGTCGCTGTCCTTTGTGTCCTCAGTGAGATCGACGATTTCAAGACCAAACCGTATGTCTGGAGCATCATGACCATACCGCTCCATGCATTCAGTCCAGGTGAATTGTGGTAGCGGGAGGGCGATATCCAAATCAAGAATGTCTTTTGCTGTCTTGACCACAAGACTTTCAATAACACTCGTCACGTCATGTGCATCAACGAATGACATCTCGACGTCGAGTTGTGTGAACTCAGGTTGCCGGTCTGCTCGTAAGTCTTCGTCTCGAAAACATTTTGCGACTTGTACATAGCGGTCAAGTCCGGCAATCATCAAAAGCTGTTTATAGAGCTGAGGTGATTGTGGTAACGCAAAGAAAGCACCATGTTCTAGTCGGCTTGGGACGAGGTAGTCTCGCGCTCCTTCGGGAGTGCTTCTGCCAAGCATCGGAGTTTCGACATCAACAAATCCAAGTTCATCAAAGTGATCTCGCATGATTTTTACAATGCGGCTGCGTAAGAATAAATTATTTTGCATGTCGCTTCGGCGCAGGTCGAGCCAGCGATTCTTAAGTCGAACCTCTTCACCGGGGAGTTCCATTGCTCCAGGCTGAAAGACTGGTGTGTCTGCTTCATTCAGAATTTCTAATTCGCTACAAACAACCTCGATTTCACCAGTGACAAGCTTTGGGTTTGTTGTACCCTCTGGACGTCTTCCAACACGACCAGTTGCAGAAAGAACCCATTCTGACCGCGCTGCCCGAGCACGCTCCATGACGCTCGTTGGTGTGTCGGGTCCGATCACTACTTGAGTCTTGCCCCACCGGTCTCTTAAGTCGATGAAGATGACGCCTTTGTGGTCACGGACGCGGTCTACCCAGCCACACAGCGTTACTGTTTCATCAAGATGGCTTGGACGTAGTTCACCACAGGTGTGAGTTCGTAGCACGGTGCACGAGGCCTTTCAGAAGGGGGCAATATGAATGTGCGCAAGAGTAAAGGATTTGTTTATTCGGTAGTGAAAGAATTGTCCGTGATCGAGACCGTTTCTCAAGGTCATGCCCTCAAATCACATACGGGGGCCTTGGTTGCACCAAAAATGCTATTCGTCCGATGACTTTTGGAAGAAGCCGGTGTAAATGAGAAGGCCGATAGTCAGCACGATCGAAAGTCCAAGCAAAAGTGCTGCAACCAGCATGAGGACTTTGTTGTCCGTGAAAAGAGCGACAAGGCCGAGGATGACAAAAAGCAGTGACATGCCAACAGCTGAGAGGCAAAGTCCCTGCTCTAGTTTGTCATTGAATTTAAATAGCGACATTTTTAAACGGCCGGGATTGAGGGTATTTTGTAAGAGGTGTATCAACCCAGAAAGAACATGACGGAATCAGCAATACGGCGTCAAAGCATCCGTCGGTTATCGGGGTGGCTGCACAACATTTCGTCCGACAGAAAAAGCGAGTTCAAGTTGTTCGTCGCTTGTGTCCCCGCCCAGTTCCCGAAACATCATGCTGGGTTGAATGTCCCGGTTGTGTTGGTACTTGTCACTTGAATACTCGGTGATTGCACCAGTGATCTGATGAAAGAATATTTGGCAAATGGGTACACCTGGATAAATCTTCACTGGTTGGACAGCAAACATTTCAAGCGTCCAATATCCAGCAAAGCCAACATCACCAAATCCAGCAGTGACATGTACAAATAAACCAAGCCTACCAATCGAACTACGCCCTTCAATCATTGGGACAAGATTGTGCGTCTCTGTTCGTTCAACAGTTCGTCCCAGATAAAGTTGATTGGGAGTCAGGACCAGACCCTCTTCCGGGATTTGTACTCGCGCTACTCGATTACTCTTTCGCATGTCGAGAACGATTTCTTCGTAAACAAGAAGTTCGTCGTGAAGTGAGAGGTTGTAGCTATTCGGGTTGAGCCTTTTGTCATCGAATGGATCGATATGAATATTGTCGCCAAGTTGCTTCCGGATCTCGTGCCCTGAGAGAATCATTCGGGTTTTCCTTGCGAAGTGCGGTGGCTTAATCCGCGGCCCAGTGGGAAGAAAAAATGTTCCAAGAATCAGACGAAATTGATTGTAAGGATTTGATGAGAAAATGTCTTAAAAAAATCGTATCACCGAGAATTTTTCAAATGCCTTGGGAGTCCTACTCGTGGGCAAAGGTCTTCAAGTCCGCAGCCCGCGCAGCGAGGTTTGCGAGCAAGGCAGGTGCCCCTGCCATGCTGAATTAAACGATGGCTTATGGCGACCCAGTGGTTTCGTGGAATTTCCCGTACAAGGTCCCGTTCTGCCCGAATGGCATCTTTTGCTTTTGTCAGGGCGAGTCGACGAGAGATGCGACCTACGTGTGTATCGACAACAACACCCTCAGCCACACCAAAAGCACTGCCGAGGACGACGTTTGCCGTTTTTCGGCCGACTCCCGGCAGGGATGTCAGTTCCTCAACTGTTTGCGGGACATTTCCATCGAATTGATCAACGAGTTTGCGACAGCAACCCTGGATGTTTTTGGCCTTCGCCCGAAAGAATCCCGTTGTTTTCACTGCATTTTCTAGTTCTGAAATGCTCGCGGCTGCCATTTTGTGAGGGTTTGGCCAGCGTTTAAATAAATCCCGAGTCACCAGATTGACCCGTTTGTCTGTGCATTGGGCCGACAAAATTGTGGAAATAAGAAGTTCGAAGGGATTTTTAAACCTGAGTGAGCAATCTGCGTCGGGATAGAGTTCTTCGAGGCGATCTACAATCTGGAGGGCGCGTTCCCTTCGTTGTAGCCGTGTTTCCCTGCTTGGCACGATATGGGTGCGTGGGTTCTCCGAAGACGCTTGTGATGTCGGTTTCGCTCTCATTTCAAGCTTCAGAGTACCATGAGGCTTCGCTCTCGCCATGTCGATGCTAGGATTTCATTAGTTGCAAAGCTTCGATGTCATGGTTGCTTCCTTGGGAGGTCCAATGGACTCTGAATTAGTTGATCCTTCAGAATATGATCCGCTCTATTTGGCGGGTGTAGTTAAATTCAATGAGTGCGACTACTACGAATGCCATGAGGTCTGGGAAGAGCTGTGGACGGAGTACCGTGGGCCATCGAGAAAGTTTTACCAAGGTCTTATTCAAGCGGCTGTTGCGTTGTATCATTTTGGAAATGGCAATATTCGGGGTGCTCGAAAGCTCCATGGCAGCGTGCACGGGTATCTTGACCCGTACGGCTCGTATTATCTTGGGCTTCACCTCGATAGATTTTTCGAAGCGTTTGATGAGTGCCTAAGGGAAGTTGCCGCAAGTACCGAGAACTTTCCAAAGATCGAGCTCGACCCAGAAACATTGCCAGAAATTCATCTTGATCCGCCACCCTTAGTTGACGGAGGTGATGCAGATGAATGACGATACTCTTGCATTCTCTCCAGACGATTTTTCAGGATTCGCACGACTATTCCCACTCCCGAATCTTGTTATGTTTCCACACGTGATGCAAGCCATGCATATCTTTGAACCTCGATACCGTTCGCTGTTCGAAGAGGCAATCTCCGATGATAAACTCATTGCCTTGGGTGTTTTAGCGCAAGGCTGGGAGGTTGATTACGAGGGCCGTCCTGCTCTTGAATCAATGGCATGTCTCTGTCGAATAGCAACGTATCAGCGAACGCCGGAAGGGACCTACAATGTTCTGCTTCTGGGAGTTCGTCGAATTCAACTTCAGGAAGAGTTGCCACCAACCAAGCCTTTTCGTGTCGCAGAGGCCAAGATTGTTGAAGACCATATGCCGTCGCATCCCTCAACGGAAGAGATTGCAGGCCTGCAACAGAAACTGTTGATGGCATTCAAACGTTCCATGCCAAAGATCCCTACTTCGTATGAGCAGATTGATGAACTTCTTGGCAGCCAAATTACTCTCGGAATGCTGGCTGACATTGTCGCCTATACGGCTGAGCTGAATACGAGCACAAAGCTTTCACTCCTGAAGATAAGTAATGTCATTGATCGCGTACACGTTCTGTTGAACGCACTGAGTAAAAGTGGTCAGTCGAACGCAACTCGGCGAACGTTTCCACCGGCTTTCAGTACGAACTGACTTTTCTGTCTGGCGATCGCAATGCTATTGAAAGCCTTTGACGAGCAGGCGAAGCGTCATTGCCAGTAAAAGAAAAAAGGAATGAATCTTTGGTCTCGCCGATCTTTTGGAAGGAGAAGGGGTCTGCTGCTTTTTACTGCATACGAGGATGAAGTGCGTTTTGCCAAAAGAGTGACAGATTTTGAACAGTTAGGTGCTAAACTTAGTTAATGAGCAAGAGTTGTGAAACATCAGATGACCTCACGCCGAGCACCTGCCAACAGGCAGGTGCCTCTCAAGTTGTTGATCATCAAAGGATAGAAGACGCGGTTCGGGAGATTCTTACTGCAGTAGGTGAAGATCCAGATCGTGAAGGTTTGCTTGAAACACCGGCTCGTGTGGCTCGTATGTATGCGGAAATGTTTAGCGGATTACATGATGATCCTCGGCGTCATTTAGGCAAGGCATTTACTGAGAAATACGATGAACTTGTCTTAGTTCGTGATATTGCGTTTCATAGTATGTGCGAGCATCATCTATTGCCTTTTATGGGGCATGCACACATTGGTTACATACCAAACGGTCGCGTATTGGGGCTCAGTAAGTTGGCAAGAGTGGTTGAGGCAGTATCCCATAAGCCTCAGGTCCAAGAGCGTATGACTGAACAAATTGCTGATTTGTTAGAGCATGATCTTGGGGCGAAAGGAGTTGCTGTTGTTCTAGAGGCGTCGCACACATGCATGACGATTCGGGGCGTTCGAAAACCTGGAAGTCTTTGTGTAACTTCAGCCATGAAAGGAATTTTCCGAGACAACGTTTCCAGCCGAGCCGAAGTTATGTCGCTTATCAATGGGAATAATTGAGCGTGCTTTGGTTGGTGTGCGATGGGGTGTCGTTGCTTGGTGACACCACGAGGCGTTCTTCTCGATCCTCTTTCGGAACACGGTGAATCAACACATATGACCCTGCTTGTAGATTTTCTTTGTCGCTTTAGTTTCGGGCTCGCATTCGGGCTCTGCATAACTCCAGCGACGCTTGTTCCAAGTGGCTTTTTTCGAGTGAATACGCTTGTATTGCTCGGTCTTACGACGTTTGCAGCACTGCTGTCTTCAACACTTGGTTTGTTTGCAAATACATGGCTTCTGTCAGTCGCAGCGATTGTTGCATGGATCGGAAGTGTGTTGTGGTACGCAGATCGTCGCTTGTCAGGTCTTATGTGCTGTGGCGGAGCCGCCACGCTCTGCGCTGCTGCCACGGCTCTTACTGGTGAATCAACAGTTGCCCAAATTGGCGTGCGGATTCTTTCAGGCTGTTTGATTGGTTTTACGGTCAACGCGATGCTTCTTGGGCACTGGTACCTGAATGCGCCTGGCATGCGGGTGGATGTGCTCCGTCGATCAATTGATCAGACACTTTTCGTATGGGGGCTCTTGTCGTTTCTTGTTGTGGCAATGGCCATCTGGCAGTTCGGGGCCATCGAAGACCGTAGCGATTCAGTATCGACCAATATTTTTCGAGCGGTGACTGTGGCTACCTCTGGCGTTGATGGAGGTCTTGATTCAACAGGCTTGGCGTTGTTCTGGCTTCGCTGGCTGGCGGGGCTCATTGGTCTTCCAATCCTTTTACTTATGAGTCGTATGACCTTGGACATACCAAATACACAAAGTGCAACAGGAATTCTTTATGTTGCATGCTTAGCGGTCATTCTGGGTGAATTGACCGCTCAGCTTCTTGGGATGACAGTGAAGGTTGAAAGTCCTGTTACGCAGCCGGCTCAACAGAAAATATGGAGTGAGAGTACAGCATGAATATTGTGTGTGCGTGTCCTGCCTGTCACACGGGTATGTATCAGGCGTCTATTGAAGATGCCTCGTCGGTTACATGTCCAGCATGTGGCCAGAGTGTTGCTATCCCCCAAGGGGCGATTCAGGTTCCTGAACAAAATGCTCACCCGCGACTTATTCGGTGTTTGGTCTGTCCTAGCACGGAGTTGTTTGTAAGAAAAAACTTTCCACAGCGACTTGGCATTGCGATTGTTGCTGTTGGGCTCACCGCGAGCTGCATTGCCTGGGCCTATCGAGACTTGTTTTGGACGTTTGGCATTCTCTTTAGTACAGCATTGCTCGATGTAATTCTGTTTTTCGTTGTCCCCGATTGCCTGACGTGTTATCGCTGCGGCGCACGATATACTGGAACCGACGGAATGAGTGAGTTTGGAGATTTTAATCTCGAGACTCATGAGAAGTATCGGCAGCAAGCTGCGAGAGAGCGGCAGTCTACTCTTCCGTCCTGAGCAAGACGGTAAATGCCGAAGGAGTAGGAATGCACTATGGCTCAACTTGAGTTGAATGCGTGTAGCGGAAGGTCTGAGGAACGTCGTTGAGAGCAATGCTGTTTTGACGATACTGGGAAAAACGAAAACCAACAATTATCCTGTTGTACTTTTGGCTGGAGTGTCTGAATGTGTGCCGACGGCATCTGCTGTCGTAAGGTTTATGAAGAGAGTCTGATTCGAAGTGACGTAAGAGCGAGGCATGTGGAAAAACATGGTAGAGAGCGACAGTCAACTCAGATCAGGAAATACAGTGGGTGAGGTTTCCGTGAAACTTTTTGCTGGCGTCGCTGAGTTAGCAGGAGTGAAAGAGCTTCGAGTGTCTGTCAAACACTTTACGGTGGCAGAGCTTCGTTGTGCTTTGGAGATTAAATTACCACAGTTAGGCCCGTTGTTATCTCGAAGCGCTATTGCTGTCGATGGTCGTTATGCAACAGAAGATGAGTTGCTTTGTTCGAATTCAGAGATTGCTATCATTCCGCCAGTTAGTGGAGGTTAGGTGGATGCTGCAGGTTGATCTCACGGACGATCCGATTGATGCATCATGCATGCTCTCACGCGTTGCGAGCAAACGTGCAGGAGCAACTGTATTATTTACTGGCACGACACGGCAGGAGACGGATGGTCTTACTACAGACTGGCTTGAGTATGATGCCTACGAACCATTGGCTAGAAGAGAACTTGCCCGGCTGTACGAACAAGCTGTTCTCAGGTTTCAAATAGTGAAATGCTCGATCGTACACAGACTGGGTAAAGTCTCCGTTGGTGAAGTAAGTGTTGCTATTGCCGTTTCTGCAGTTCACCGAGCCGAGGCGTTTGCTTCAGCATCATGGCTCATGGACAGGATTAAAGCAGACGTGCCGATATGGAAGCGGCAGGTCAATGATTCCGAGGCTTTTTGGGTTCACCCAGAAAATAGTGACATGCTAGCCAAAAATGCCAGTCGGTGTTCACAGGAGTCTTGTGATGAGTTGTCCTGATAAAGCCCTCGATGTTCCCGTCAAGAAAAGTCTTGTTGATCAATTTGGTAGGTCCCATACAGATCTACGGATTAGTGTGACAGACCGATGTAACCTACGGTGCGGGTACTGCATGCCACTTGAGGTGTCTTTTATGAGTCAACAAAAACTGTTGACGTATGACGAAGTGGTACGGTGCGCCAGTGTCGCGTCTAAAATGGGAGTTCAGACAATTCGCTTAACGGGCGGTGAGCCACTGATGCGACCCAGGCTCTATCAACTTGTTGAGCAGTTGACTCGCTTGCCAGAAATTGAAGAAGTTGCACTCACCACCAATGGCTTGCTTCTGGCAGACCAGGCTGCTGGTTTAGCCAAGGCAGGGTTATCTCGTCTCAATGTGAGCCTCGACAGTCTTGACGAAGCGCGTTTTGAAAAAATTGCGCGTCGTTCTGGCCTTCAGCGAATTCTTGAAGGGCTTGAAGAGGCCAGTCGGCAAGGGTTTCAATCAATTCGAATGAATGCGGTGTCGATTCGTGGATTAACGGAGAAAGACATTGTCCCGTTAGCCGAATTTTGTCGGCAGCATTGTTTTCACCTGAGATTTATTGAATTTATGCCACTCGATGCAGAAGATGCATGGTCTCGTGAGGACGTTCTAACGGGGAGAGAGGTTCGTCAAATACTTGAAATGTATGTAGGCAAACTGTCACAGAACGAGGAGGACGATCCAGGGCAACCCTCGGTTGACTATACTTATATCGATGGCAGTGGAGTTGTTGGATTTATCAATCCGGTTTCGCAGCCGTTCTGCGATCGCTGTGACAGGTTGCGGCTCACCGCGGATGGTCAATTCCGTAACTGTCTTTTTTCAACTATTGACTGGGATGCTCGGGCTCTGCTCAGAGAGGGTGGAACAGACGAAGAGCTGCAAGGGCTTTTGGCCTCATGCGTGGGTGCGAAGCATTTTTCGCATGGTATTGGCACGGAATCTTTTCAAAGGCCATCGCGAGCGATGTACCAAATTGGAGGGTGACAGCCGGTGGAATGACACCGCGGCAACAAACGAGTGAATAACGAGCATAACCATCCAAAAAGGCGATACCTTGATAACGCAGCGACTACGTGGCCTAAGCCAGAGGTGGTTTGGAAAGCATGGGAGCGGGCAGCTAGAGAAAATGGTGTAGCAGTTGGAAGAGGTGCATATCGAGAGGCGTTAGCAGCAGGAAATCTTGTTCACCAGCTACGTCAGGAAGTCGCAGCCTTGCTCGGTGTTTCACCAGAAAGAATCTGCCTGCCGGTATCAGCGACCTTTGGGTTGAATCAGGCAATTCATGGTGTTGTTACACCTGGTACCCATGTCATTGCCACTGCGGCTGACCATAATGCAACTCTTCGACCACTCCATTATCTAAGGAAAAAAGGTCGCATTCATCTAACAGTTGTTCCGTGTGATGGAAGAGGTTGGGTTGATCCGGACGACATTGTTCGGGCATGGCAGCCGAATACAAGCCTTGTTACCCTATCGCACTCATCAAATGTTACAGGTGTTACCCAAGATGTAGAGGCGATTGTTAAAGCTGCACGAGAACGAGAAGCACTTTCACTGCTTGATGCTTCTCAATCACTTGGTCAAGTTGCATTCTCTCAATATGAGTCGATAGCCGACATTGTTGTCTCACCTGGCCACAAGTGGCTGATGGGAATGCACGGAATAGCCGTACTCTATGCAAGGCAAGGAATCCATTTCGATTCACTGATCCAAGGCGGTACAGGCTCAACAAGTGAATCTCTTGAAATGCCCGTCGAAATGCAGGATCAAGTTGAGGTTGGAACATTAGACTTCCCAGCGGCCGCAGCACTGCTCGCAGGGTGCAGGTGGCTGAAAGAGAAGAGATTGGAATCGGTTGTAGCTGCTTGCAAGGGGCATGCTCAAGCGTGCTATGATGGGTTGTGTGATATTCGAGGAGTTCGTGTGATAACTCCTGATCCAACTTCAGTTGTTTTAGGTCCGCCGATTATCAGCATGGTCTGTGATGGGTATTCACCAGTTGAGGTCGCTGCCTTGTTTGAACAGATTGCGGGTGTTCAGGTACGTTCTGGATATCACTGTGCTGCTCGTATTCATGAATTTCTGGGGACCGCCAAAGGCGGGACTGTTCGTATTTCGTTCGGTCCTTTTAGCGGTGCCGGAGATGTTGAAGCTGTTGTCTCGGCAACAAAGAAGATAATGCTGTAAAGTGCAGAACGGTAGAAGGAGGTGTCGTATGGTAGGTGAAAAAGATGACGTCTGGTATTCAAAGGGTCTTCGCTTTGAGTGCTCTCAATGTGGAGATTGTTGCACTGGCGCTGAGGGGTATGTCTGGGTCAATCAGGCCGAGATCGATGCAATGTCAGCGCGTATGCAAATTACTCCCGAGGTTTTCGAGAAACAATTCGTTAGACGAGTAGGTGTTCGAAGGTCGCTCACGGAGAGGCCCGGTGGGGACTGTGTGCTCCTTGATGCTGAGACGCGTGGTTGCACGGTCTACGAAGATCGTCCTCGTCAGTGTCGCACCTGGCCGTTCTGGAATTCCAATCTTAAATCTGCGGCGGCGTGGGACGAGGCGGCTGAGAGTTGTCCAGGCTGCAATCAAGGTGATCTTGTGCCGCTTGAGAAAATACAAGAACAGGCTGCGCGGATCCGCATTTAATAAACCTGGGTTTCTGTAATAAAGCCCCACAGCGGCATTCAGAACGACGGACCGATTGACTGCGGCTGATTGGCAGAGAGGACTATTGAAGTCGTGTCCCGGGAAGTTTTTTAAGCGTTCCTTACTAGAGTACGCCCCCATGTGTTCGGTATGGGGTCATGTGAGACGGTTGGTCAAGGAACCAGATGCGTTCCCATTCATCAGTGATCGCCCGAAGATCTTCTGAGGTGTAGATTAATTCCTGAGCTCTCCGAATAGGGTCACCTGAGTACATAGGAATGAGACATCCCGTATTTGTCGCTACAAGAATTCCTATGACCAATGCAATGATAAATTTCAGGCCGATATCCCACGTACCACTACGGGTATTGTTGGTATTCATCGCGCCGCGCTCCCTGTATCAGTTATGTCGTTTGTCTCAGTCGAATACGTAAGTTCTTTACACAGATAATAATTTTTTGTTCTGAGTAGACCAGAAACATTCCGGTGGTTACCTATTGACCATCGACTCGATTCCTCAAGAGTCTTTCTCTGAGTACTATTTACCGAGCAAGCCATTTCAGTGCGATGGTAAAATTTTTCAAACCAATATGTGCTTCGTTGAAAGAGGCATGTATCTGCTCTAGAATCTGCTGCCAAAAAAGCTTCTCGGTAGAATATGGACTCTAGGGAGATTGTGGCTCGTCGAGTTTCCTCACCCGTGCTTCCATTTCCTTGCCTGGCTTGAAGCTCACGAAATACCGTGGTGGGACGTTGACGACATCGCCCGTTCGAGGGTTTCTGGCAACCCGACCATCTCTTCGCTTGATTTGAAACACCCCAAAATTCCGAAGTTCGACCCGGCCCTCTTTGACGAGTGCGTTTATGAGTGCGTCGAATGTGGTTTGAACCGCTTCCTGAGCTTTCGCTTTTGGGAGGTCTAACCGCTCGGAAATTGTTCGGACGATATCTTGTTTGGTCACGACTCTGACACTCCAGTCGTGGAGTTAGGGCCGAAAATGGCCGTTTAAACCCCATGTGGACGGGCCAGTCGGCAACTGTGTCGAGAGTTCGTGTCCGTCCGGTAGGAACCATAATGGGGCTTCAGTCGTGATGTCAACGAGGATTGGGGCTTTGTGAAAAATGTGGTACTCACCTTTTCCATCTCTCGTATCGGCCTAAAAATCAGTAGTCTTGAACCAGACCGTATATTCAGAAGAAAAATTAAATCTTGCCTGTTTTTCCTATTTGACGGGGGCGTTGGTAGTTTGCCCCTGCGGTACACTGAGTGAGCGGCGTGGACTGATAGGTTTCAGTTTTTCAGCCATCATCGAGGTCCCCTTAGCATTTAAAAAAGACGATGACTGCATCTGCTTCTCCGGTGCTCCCTGACTTGACTGTTCAGCTCGGGCGGCTTTCACTACCGAATCCGATCATGGTTGCGTCGGGAACCTTTGGCTACGCCAATGAAATGCAGGAATTTGTTCCACTGCATCGACTTGGTGGGATCGTTCCTAAAACAATTACGGTCGCCCCACGAGCAGGAAATCGTCCCTGGCGTACGATCGAGACTGCCTCCGGGTTACTGAATTCGATTGGGCTCGATAACGACGGTATTGAACAGTTTGTTCTAGACAAGCTTCCTTTCCTTCGGTCATGCGGTGCGCCTGTGGTTGTCTCAATTGCAGGAGGAACAGTCGCTGAGTTCGTGTTGCTTGCTGAGCAACTCGATAAAGAAAGTGGAATAGCTGCACTTGAGTTAAATATCTCATGTCCTAATGTCAGCCACGGTGTTGATTTCGCAACGGATCCAGAGCTCTGTCGACAGGTAGTCGAGGGTGTACATCACGCAACTCAGTTACCAGTCATAGCGAAGCTAACACCAAACGTGACAGATATTACATCAATTGCCCAAGCGGCAGCTGACGGTGGTGCGGACGCCGTGACACTCATCAACACATGTCAGGGAATGGCAGTCAATTGGCGGAAACAGCGGACACTCTTAGGGAATGGTATTGGTGGTTTAAGCGGTCCTGCAATTAAACCAATCGCTTTGCGATGTGTGCACCAAGTGCATACTCGCGTTGGCATACCCATAATCGGTGTGGGTGGCATTATGACAACGGATGACTGTATGGAGTTCTTCGTTGCTGGAGCCTCAGCCGTGCAGATTGGAACGGCAAGTTTTGCAGAGCCTGTTATTACGGGGCGGATCCTAGACGAACTTCCTGCAGCTGTAAATTCACTCGGGGCATCGGAACTTCAACAGATCGTTGGTACTCTAGTGATTGGTGACCTTGCAAAAACGTCGGTCAAGACCGGCAAATAACTCAAAACTATTGTTGCATGGGTTCAGGTTTCAGTGAGGGTGGATGACAGACGTGTTGGAGATGAATTCCGGTATGCAATCTAAGTCAACTTCTACAGCGAGGATGCGAGTCCTTTCAGGTATTCAGCCAACAGGACGGTTTCATTGGGGCAATTACTTTGGCGCAATTCGACAATATATCGAGTTGCAGGATGCCGGGGATGCGTACTATTTTATCGCCGACTTGCACGCCCTCACCACAATTCGCGAGCCTGAAAGACTTCGCGGGTTTGTGCGAGATGCGGCGATTGATCTGGTTGCCTTGGGTCTTGATCCTGAACGAGCCACGTTATTTGTTCAGTCAGATGTTCCCGAGGTTGCTGAGCTTACCTGGTTGTTGATGACGGTGGCACCGATGGGGCTTTTAGAACGATGCCATGCGTATAAAGATAAAAAAGCGAGAGGACTAACTGCAGACGCCGGCCTATTTACCTATCCCGTCCTCATGGCTGCAGATATTTTGGCGTACGATGCTGATGTTGTACCGGTCGGTGAAGATCAGGTGCAACACATTGAAGTATGCCGAGATCTCGCCGGTACTTTCAATCATCTCTACGGCGATGATATTTTTCGTCTTCCGAAGCCACGGCTTGTTGACGGTGCGGCGAAGGTGCCTGGGACGGATGGGCAGAAGATGTCAAAAAGTTATGGCAATACAATCGAGGTATTCGAAGACCTGCCGGCGCAGAAAAAGAAAATCATGCGAATTACGACGGATTCTCGATCAATGGAGGAGCCAAAGGATCCACAACAAGACCATCTATACCAGCTGTTTTCTCTTGTAGGATCCGAAAAAGAAGTTGCCGAAATGGGAGAACTCTATCGACGTGGTGGGTTCGGGTATGGCGAGGTGAAAAAAGCAGTTGTTGCAGCAGCCAAAGAGGCTTTCGCTGCCGCACGAGAACGACGGTGTGAACTAGAGTCGAAACCGAGCAAGATAGACGAGATTCTTGCTGTTGGTGCGGAACGAGCAAGAATAGTTGCTGGTAATGTTCTTGAGCGTGCACGTGAAGCATGTGGGCTGCGTGGTTCATCTACGCGGGGGCGGAAACAATGAATGTGCTTGGTGTTGGCACGGACATCACAGAGTGCCTGCGGATAGGCAAAATGATTGAGCGACACGGAGAGCTTTTTGTGCAACGTGTCTATACGCCCAAAGAAATTGAATACTGCCGAGGCCGCCGGATGGCGATGCAGCATTTTGCGGGTCGATGGGCTGCAAAAGAGGCAATTCTTAAGGCACTTGGTACAGGGTGGCGGCAGGGCATCAGTTGGCGGGATATCGAGGTGGTCAATGGCGTAACTGGAAGGCCCGTTGTGACTCTGATGGGCGGCACCCAAGACATTGCTGAAAAAATGGGGATAGGCGGCGTGCTTGTAAGTATTTCCCATTGTCGCACTCACGCCACGGCTCATGCGATCGCGGTAAGCCAGATGCCTTCAACGTTTGATCAGGATATGCCTTGGGAGTAGGCACGGAATTACTCTGTGAACAATTCCAGTTCAGCAACACCGCCTTCAATAGTTAGGTCGCTTAGTGGAGTCCCGTCTTCTACGACTGTCTGTCCGTCTCGCCGAGTCAGCATAAGCGTTTGCTGACTTTCCATATGATCAGCAAGTTGTTTCCGAAGGTCTTTCTGTACTTTTTCTCCAAGTTTTGTAAAAGCACCTCGGCCGCGGCATCTTGGGAATTTACTACAACCCAGCCAAGGACCACGTTTGCCATCACGGAGATTGAGAAAGCCTCCACACTTTTCGCATTCAATATCAGTCGCAATGGGAGGCGGAGCAGGGAACTTCAAATTCCCTACTTTGTCAATATTGAGAATAAATGGTGGAGGTTCATCTGAATCTGATTTCTTTCGTGATTTTTTCGGTGGGGGCGGAACATCCTCAACTAGAAAATCACCAAATCGTCCACTCCTTTTCACTATCGCTATTCCATTTGGTGAGAGAAGATCAATTTGCTCAGGAAGTTGGGGCCGCCCGTCTCGATCACAAGGCATTGCAAAAGTACACGAAGGAATTTCTTTTGGTTTTCGAGCACGAGGCTTCTTTCCTTTTGCTGTCTTTTTAGGTGGCGGTGGTTCTTCAAGAATCTTTTCATTATAGCCCGTGCAAGAGAGGAATTTTCCTCCACTTTTCGCAAGAAGGTAATCAAGTCGCCGGCCACATTCTGGACATTTGTAAGGAGAGGATTTTGACCGAAGAAATTCGTGTGCCTTTAAAATATCTAAGTAGGGAATAAGCTTTTTATAAAACCGAAGCAGCATTTCTTGACGCGTTATTTTCCCGGCGGCAACGTCATCAAGGTCCTCTTCGATTTCTCGGGTATACGCAACTTCAATAAACTGTTGTTCAAGAGAGGCGTCATCAGCACCCTCTTTCAAAAACTCAGTGACTAATTCACCACGAAACGTGGCATAGAAACGTTTGTCAATTTGTTCAGCATAAGCTCGGTCTTGAATAACCCGAATAATGCTGGCATATGTTGAGGGCCTGCCAATACTTTCTTGTTCAAGCTTTTTTACGAGCGAGGCTTCAGTGTATCGAGGGGGGGGAGCCTGAAACTTTTGTTTTGGTTCGATACTAAATGGTGCTAATTTGGTTCCTTTGTCAAAATCCGGCAGTACTTGATCACCGTCACCTTTTGGGATTCCAGTGATTTTCAGGCAGCCCTCGAATCGCAATACGCGGCCATTTGTTTTAAAAACAGCACCGGTGTCTTTGTCAGAGCGTCTCATTTGCACTGTGGTGCTATCCCATTCTGCATCGGTTGCCTGGCAGCCAACAAAGGATTGCCAGATGAGCTGGTAGAGACGAAACTGCTCGTCAGTTAATGCAGACGCGATTGTATTTGGGTCACGAAATGGATCCGTTGGTCGAATTGCTTCGTGAGCTTCTTGGGCCGACTGATTTCTGCTGGAGTAAAAACGGGGTTTCTCCGGAAGGTATTCCTTCCCCACTTTTTCCTCAAGGTAGCGACGCGCCAAGCTAATGGCCTCGCCAGACAAGTTTGTGGAATCAGTTCGCATGTATGTGATCAGCCCAACGCTTCCTTCTCCAGGAAGGTTGACACCTTCATAGAGTTGTTGCGCAATACGCATGGTTCTGTCAGCGGGCATACCGAGCCGGCTACTTGCGGCCTGCTGCAGCGTGCTCGTAATAAACGGCGGATAAGGCTTCGACTTTGTGCGTTTTACATCAATGGAGTCAATAGCGTAGCGAGTCTTAGGATCTGGCGTACCAGTTATCCGCACAACATTTTTTGCGCGTCCCTTGCCGTCTTTGTTTGCTTCGCGATGTATGTCAATGTCGATCAATCCGGCTGCCTCAGCAGCAGACCCGGCCTCATCAATAAGTTTCTTTGTAGACGTTTTATCAGCTTCAATCTTTAACGACTTGCCACCCACTTCAATAAGTTCTGCTGCAAGGCTTCGGTGATCAGCCAACCAAGCCATTCGTTGCTTTATTGTGGGTGGCTTGTTGCGAGTATCGGTCTTGGATACGAAGTCATTCCATTCGGTATGGAGAGCTTCTGCGGTGTTGGTATCAAAGCTGAGAAACCCTGACAGTTCCCAGGATTCATTAGGAGTAAAGTCTCGGATTTCTTGTTCACGTTCAGCAACAAGCCTGGAAGCAACACTCTGTACCCTTCCGGCACTTTTACCTGCACCTTTTGGCCAAAGGATTGGTGAAGTTAGAAATCCGACGAGGCGATCGAGGATTCTTCGTGCACGCTGTGCGTCCACGCGATCCAGGTCAATACCTCGAGGATTCTCAAAAGCCTTTTTGACATCCGATTTTGTAATGGCGTCAAAGGTTACTCGTTTTGCTTCTGATGGATTAACCTTAAGCACCTCGGCAAGATGCCATGCAATCGCCTCTCCTTCACGGTCAAGGTCAGTTGCAAACCAGATGTCCCGAGCGCCGTTTGCAAGTTTTTTTAGTTCGGTAATTACTTTTTTCTTATCTGGAGAAATCTCGTAGACATCCTCCATCGTTCCGAGGTCGACGCCTGCTATCTCTGTTTTGCCATCTTTTGCCTTAGAATCTTTTGCTAATTTGGCTTTCAGGTCACGAATATGCCCGACCGAGGCTCTCACCGTGAATTCGCTCCCGAGGTACTTCTCGATAGTCTTCGCTTTTGCAGGACTTTCAACAATTACGAGCTCATAGTCGCCGGAAGGAGCGGCTCGGGGAGCTGATTTGCTGCTTGTGCGAGCCTTACGGGTGGTCTTTTTGGCCATGAATTTTGTATACAAATTGAGTGAAAGTGAATAATTTCTACTGATATCGGGATTGGCACCAAACTATCTGGCGATACAATTTCGACCTAGTTCTAGCTAAACAGCGTTACCTTCCCCGATCTCTACTTGTCAAGCCTCAGTGGTTTTCCAGCCCGCGGCACTTCAGAAAAAGGCGGTTTTATGGCCGGATCATTCAACTTCTTCCGGAAATATCAGCGATCGATGCTCGTAGCGGTAGCGGTCTTGGCGATGTTGGCATTTTTTGTGCTGCCTCCATTTTTGCAGATGGGGGCAGGCTCGTCCTCTGCAGACCCTGTTGTTGTCTCATGGAAAGGCGGTGCTGTTCGAGAAGATCAACTCGAACGAGCAGTGGCTCTGCGAACTCTCGCGAACCGTTTTCTTATGCAGGCGGCTGCTACAGCCGGTCGAGATCCTTCTCGACTGCCCGCATTCCCAGAGGGTGAGGAATTGATTGTTCGCGAAATGCTTCTTGCAAAAGAGGCCGAAAAAATTGGATTGACAGTAAGCAATACCGCAATCAATGAGTTTATTGCAGCTTGGACGAATAACATGGTTCGACAAGATCAGCTTGATGGAATCATTGCAGGCCTTCGCTATGGGCGTACACCGGTTTTGGCCGCAGACCTCTTTGAGTCCTTACGCACGGCGCTCGTTGCACGGAATACTCTACTTTTATTTCAAACAGGCTTTTCGGGCGATCCGCCGGGGTGGCGGTGGGACTTTTACAAACGACTTGAACAGTCTGCAACAATTAAAGCTTTTCCAGTTGAGGTTGAAAACCTCGCGACTTCAATTCAGGCACCAGGTGAATCAGAGCTGAGGTCTTATTTTGAAAAATTCAAAAATAACTTGCCATCGGGAAGGAGCCCGAACCCTGGGTTTAAGGAGCCTCATCGAATTCGGTACACATCTCTCATGGCAGATCAGAAAAAATTTGAAGATGAGGCAGCGAAAGCAATAACGCAAAAGGATGTAGAAGAGTTTTACGAGAAGAATAAGGAAAGTCGGTTTCGTCAGTCACCGCCGGATACTCCACTCACACAAGGGTCAGCTCCAAGTTCGCCCGATAAAAAAAGTGAAGTGAAAACAGAAAAGGAAAGTGGCGAAGAAAAAACGCTGAAGGACAATCCTGAGGATCCGAGTCAGCCTGAGCAAAACGCAAAAGAGAATGCCCCGAAAGATTCCAGTGAAAAAAAATCAAAGGAGAGCCGGGGGCAGGAGAACGATGTAAGTCAGCCGTTGGATTCCGATAGTAGTTCAACGAATCGCAGAACACGAGTGATGCCCGTTACTTTTCAGGTGAAGGAGGAGACGGATGAAACTGATTCCTCTGCCAAGGACGCAAGTCAGCAGCCTGAGGAAGGACCCATTACTGGAGCTGCAATACCGGATTCGGTTGAAGGACAGCCTGCTGCCAACCCAGCAGCCGCTAAAGAAAACAAAAAGCCAGTAGAGTCCTCTGAACCAGAAATGACATTTCAGCCACTTGAAGAAGTGACCGAACAAATTCGTCAGGAAATTTCTCGGCAACGCGCTACTGAAACAATCGATGCAATTTTTTCGGCATTGGCTGCAGATGTAAATGCTTACGCTGAAGATCGTGCACTCTGGATTGCACGCGGAAAAGATGGTGACAAAGAGCCGACACCTCCTGATGCTAAGAAGATGGCTGAAAAGCAATCGCTTACTGCAGTAGAGTCTGATTGGTTGACTGTGAACGAAGCCGCTGACGGTGGCGGTATAGGAAGCAGCTTTGACTTTGTGCCAGATCCGTCGAGTCGTTTTGGCATTCGCCAGCAGCGGTGGCTTGAGGTGATGTTTGGTGACGGGACAATACCTCTCCGTCCGGTAACATCACGAGATGCCGAAGGAAATCGTTATTTCTCATGGAAGCAAGACGATCAAGAAGAACGGGTTCCGGCCTTTGCGGAGGCCCGTGATAATGTTGAAAAGGCATGGCGAATCGTCGAGGCCCGTCCCCTTGCCTTAGAGCAAGCTACTGCTTTAGCTGCGGAAATGGATGAAAAGGGTTTTGCGGAATCACTTTCGAAGGCTGAACTCGAGAAAGTTCAGGAAATTGGTCCGTTCACCTGGCTTACGCAAGGTGCGGCAGGAGTGAATGCAGCACCAGTGTTATCATCGCCTCAGGGACTTGGCATGCCAGGCAACGCGATGATGCAAAAGGTGTTTGCAACTGCTGAAGGGAAAAACGTTGCGGTATTTAATGAGCCAAAGACGATCTGTTATGTCATTGGCGTTCTTGCTTTTCAGCCGCCAGAGAACGAGTTGCAGGACAGATTCGAAGGTGTTCTTGGAGATCAGAGACGTTTGTCGATGGTCGCTCAGACAGCATTTGCTGAGGTCTTTATGGATTGGATCGCTGGCTTGGAGAAAGATCTAGAACTAACGTGGAATCGTGACCCAAGGCTGCCTCGTTAGGCTGTGGGGGGAACTCGTCACAGACGTCTTTAAGGCGTCTTCTGGATAACCACTATGAATGCGCGGTATCAAAGGGCTTCAATACAACCGCTGCAAGTGGAGGAACGGTGATAGTTATGGAGTACTCTCGCCCATGTCGGGCAATCTGCTCGCATAGAAGACGGTCGTTGTTGATGATATTGCTACCTCCAAGGTGAGCAGCATCACTATTGAAAATTTCTACATAGTGATCCTCTTCAGGAATACCTATTCGATAGTTCTCACGAGGAACTGGTGTAAAATTGCACACAATAAGTAACGCGTCTTTTGGAGAAACACCTTTTCTCAAAAACGTGATAATACTTTCTTGCCAATTCTGGCAGTCAATCCATTCAAACCCTTGTCCATCAAAATCTATTTGGTGAAGAGAAGTCTCCTCTCGTAGTAATCTGTTGAGTTCTGCAACAGTCTGTGAGAGTCCTCGGTGGCTGTCCTCTTGGAGCAGATGCCACTGGAGGCTCTCATCAAAATCCCACTCTTGTGGCTGACCAAACTCATTGCCCATAAACAAGAGCTTCTTACCTGGATGGAACCACATTAATGAATACAGCAGCCGTAGGTTGGCGAATTGCTGCCACCTGTCACCAGGCATTTGGCTAAGCAAAGAGCCTTTTCCGTGGACAACTTCGTCATGTGAGAGTGGGAGCACAAAGTTTTCATGAAACGCATAGATTAAACTGAAGGTCAGTTCGTCATGGTGAAACTTTCTGTGAACTGAATCCTGTTTCATGAATCGCAGGGTGTCGTTCATCCAGCCCATATTCCATTTGAGGCTAAATCCAAGTCCACCAGTATGAGTTGGTCGCGAAACACCAGGCCAGGCCGTGGATTCCTCGGCGATGGTAAGTGTTCCAGGAAAGTGATGATGAACCTGCACATTTAATTCCTTAAGAAATTCAATTGCTTCAAGGTTTTCACGACCACCAAAGCAGTTTGGTAACCACTCCCCTTCACGACGACTGTAATCGAGATAAAGCATTGAAGCGACTGCATCGACCCGCAGTCCGTCAACATGGTAATGATCCAGCCAGAATAGAGCTGAGGAGATGAGGTAATTCGCTACTTCGTTGCGACCATAGTTGAAAATGAGGGTTCCCCAGTCTGGATGCTCCCCCCTCCGTGGATCTTCATGTTCGTAGAGAGCTGTTCCATCCAAACGGCGAAGCCCATGATCATCCTTTGGGAAGTGGGCAGGAACCCAATCAATAATGACACCAATGCCGGCTTGATGACAGCCGTCTATCAGTGACATGAAATCTTGAGGTGTACCAAAGCGACTTGTTGCAGCGAATAAGCCGATCGTTTGGTATCCCCAACTTGCAGACAAAGGATGTTCTGTTGGTGGAAGAAATTCCAAATGTGTAAATCCCATTTCGAGGCAGTAAGGGATAAGTTCTTGCTCAAGGTCATGGTATGTCAGCCAGCGATGGGGGTCATCTCCCGGCCGCCTCCAGCTTCCAAGATGAACTTCATAAAAAGAGATTGGTTCACTGAACCAATCTCGCCCCAGCCTTCGCTCCATCCATTGGGAATCACTCCAGCTGTAATCACTTAAATCAGTGATAACAGAAGCGTTCTGCGGTGGCACCTCTGCTGAATACCCGTAAGGATCGGCACGATCAACAGTTCTCTCGGCTGTTTGAACACGGAACTTGTAGGCAGTGTTAGGCCTAACACCAGGAACAAAAAGTTGCCAGTAGCCAGACGGTACCAACTTACTCATCTTGTGGTTGTGGCCAGCCCAGTTGTTGAAATCACCAACGACACTAACCATCTCAGCATTTGGTGCCCAGAGAGCAAAATGGACTCCCTGTTGTCCATCACGGGTACACAGTTGCGCACCAAGCTTGTCATAGCTTTTCCAGTGTCTGCCTTCGCCTAAGAGGTGTAGGTCGTAATCAGTCAGCATTTGTTCAAGTAGAGAAGGGGAAATGTGTAAGAAGGTGGAGCGGTTGCCTCATGAACCACAATGATGCAGCGATCACCCAGAGGACTTAATCAATCGTACCGCTGAATGACTAGCCGTGCTGTCCATTAGGAATGCTTTTGGGTCAGGTTGTTCCGCCTGAAGCGACAGTGCCACCTGAAAAGGGGGACTGGGAGCATAAGGCAATCGCTATTAATCAATAGTAATGGCCCGCCGACTGGAGATCTGTCGGCGGGCCATTCTAATTCACCTGTGAAGTTGGCGTTGGAAATGTTTGCCCGGATTAGGCCACGAGCCGCATCGCCGGTACTTCTCCGGTAATTCCAACAACAAACTCTTCAAAAATCTTTGCATCAAGAGCAGATGCCGAGTCTGCCTCTGGGTGAAACTGGGTGCCGATCGCAAGCCATCCTTCAACTTCACTTTCAATAGCCTCAATGACTCCATCGGGAGATCTCGCGGTTATACGAAATCCTGACGCAAGATCGTCAATGGCCATATGGTGCATGCTATTAACGCGTATTTCACCATCGCCATACACACGCTCCATTGCGGAATCTGATTCTACGAGAAGTCCATGACGGTGAGCGGTGTCGAGTGGATCTTTGTGTGGGATCGCCTGGGGCATGTCTTCAGGAAGATGCAGATACAAGGTGCCACCTTCGGTAATATTAAGAAGCTGCATGCCGCAGCCAATGGCAAGTACGGGTAAATGCCTGGCACAGACGTGCTTGGCCAGCATGCGGTCAAAGTCTTCACGCCTTTGGTCCATCGGACGGACTGCGGGATGTGGCATATAGCCGTCTCGTTGAGGGTCAAGATCTGCACCACCAATAAGGACAACTCCGTCAAGCGTGTCGAGTAATCTTACGAGGTCGTCTTCTTCGTCAAGAGGAGGCAAAACAAGAGGTATGCCTCCGGATTGAATGATGTTTTCGTAATAGCCCGCGGCTATGAATGAAAGCGAAGCATGCTCCTTGCAACTGGAGCGAAAGTCCATATTAATTCCGATTACCGGTTTGGCTGCCATGAAAGTTCCTTCTTCGAGCAACACTGTTGCGTGTTTGTGCCACTCATCCTTGAGCGACAATTTCAAACTTTGCGGATGTGAAGATATCGCTCAAGAAAAACAAGACAAGCATCTTTTTGATTTTGTGGTCAGTAATAGATCCAACCACAAGATGCTGTGCTAGCACTTTATTTGCTAGCACATGGTGTCGTCTGGCACGGAATTTGCGCAACGAGAGCAAGGCTTGTCACGACCCGTTCTCATCAACCAGATAACCAGACCGCATCAGAAAAACTTCGAAACCAGGTTCGCTGGCGCTTGGCAAGTTGGCGAGTTCGTTGCTTCGTCTTCATGATAGCCTCTTGCTTTGTAATTTCCCCCCGGATGAATGCAAGAGACTCTTTATATCCGGCAGCTTGTGCTGCGGTTTTACCAATTCCATATTGCTGTTCAGCAGCTTCAGTTTCTTCCAGAATGCCAGACTCAAACATCGTTTCAACTCGCTCATTGATTCGGCTGTTGAGTATTTTTCGCGGATGATCGATGACGAGTATGGGGCATGGGAAGAGTCTCTTTTTAGGATTACCTGCTGATGTCCATGAACGTTCGTGGTCTACCCCAGATACCTGAATAATTTCGAGAGCTCGGATGATGCGTTTTGTGTCGTTCGGGTGAATGGTAGAAGCTACGTCCGGACGGAGCAGGTTGAGCTTCTTGTGGAAAGCCTCAGGGCCGCTCTGTTGTATCTGATAAGTCAGACTGTTTCGGAACTCGAGATCTATTGCCGGAGATTCGTCGAGTCCATCTCGGAGACATCTCAGATACAGTGGAGTGCCTCCAACAACGAGAATACGTCGACCACGGGCACGACAGTCCTTGATGATGTGATCTGCCGCAAGAAGCCAGTCTGAAGCTGTAAAGAGAGATGCCGGATCTACAAGATCAAGGAGATGGTGAGTTGCCTGGGCTTGCTCTTTCAGGGTTGGTTTGGCTGCACCGATATCAAGGCCTTTATAGACAGCTACTGAATCAGCACTGAGGATGTCGGCATCGAGTCGCTGGGCGATGCGAATGCCCAATGCAGTCTTGCCCGATGCGGTTGGGCCTGTAAGGATTATGCAATCACTTGCTAATTCAGGCATTGAAGCTGACATTGGGTCTTTGGTGTCGTAAGTCTTTATCGCATGGTACAGTTAACAACAGTAGTATGCGGTAAAAGTCTCTTTTGGAGAAGCAGGAGCAATGGAATCGGATAGCCTGAAGCAGACATCAGAACAATCTGTTGGAACAATACTTGGGCAACTTGAGGACATTATCACGAGCCGAAAAACATCGGATGCCGGCCGATCGTATACCAGCAAACTCTTTGCTGGAGGCGTAGCGAAAATTGGTTCTAAGGTCATTGAAGAAGCTGATGAGTTTGTGGAGGCAGCGACGAATGAGTCTGACGAAAGAGTCGTTTCAGAGGCAGCTGATCTGCTTTATCACGCTATTGTGCTGTTGGCCCATCGTGATTTAACACTCAGTCAAGTGGAAACCACACTTGCTGGGCGTTTTGGCGTGTCGGGGTTGGAAGAGAAAGCATCAAGAAAATAGTTGTTAAAAAGGTTGCAAATATTTAATCGAGGTCAACGCAAGTAGAGAGACAATGAAGAAATTGAGATCAGGATCAGCGGAACGGATGCTGCGTATCGGCATTCCAAGTAAGGGACGGTTGTCAGAAGTAGTCGCTGATTTACTTCATGACGCAGGGCTTTCGTTTCGACGTATTTCCCGTTCCTTGTTTGCTCGATGCCGTGATGTACCAGTCGAAATCGTCTTTCTACGAACCGATGATATTCCAATCCTGACAGCTGAGGGAGCGATTGATCTTGGCATAACTGGTGCCGATCTTGTTGCTGAGGGACGAGTCGATCTTATTGAAAGGCTCTCGCTTGGAGTAGGCGGCTGTAGACTAGCCCTTTGTGTCCCGGATGATGCAGAGATCACGTCACCAGAAAATCTGCAAGGACGAAGAGTTGCTACGAGTTTCCCAAAGATAACTCAGGATTGGTTAGCACAGCATGGTGTCGAGGTTCATTTAGTTGAGCTCTCAGGTAGTGTTGAAATCATGGTGTCTTTGGGTGTTGCTGATGCAGTTGTTGATCTTGTAGAGACGGGGAGTACCCTCGCAGCAAACCGCCTTCGAGTGCTCGAAGAAATTGGTTGTTACGAGACTGTACTTGTTCAAAATAAAAGTGTTGCTGATGCTGATATGGCTGATCGTATTGTCCGCCGTCTACAGGGAGTTGTGATAGCCCGAACATGGACATTGCTTGAATATAACGTTCCACGTGACCGGCTGGCTGAGGCAGAAGACATTACTCCAGGATTTAATTCACCCACCGTGAGTGCGCTGGAAGAGAATAGCTGGTGCTCCGTTCGGGCTATGGTGCGGCGGAATGAAACCCATAAAATTATGGAGCGTCTTGAATCAATAGGTGCTTCGGCCATTATCGAAACTGATATCTCAAATTGCAGGCTGTGACTGTCTGTTAGGTAAAGTCTCCGGCTATGGGTCGACCGCCCCGAAACGTTGAGACCACTTCTGTTGTTGCGTCAAATATTGCGGCGGCTGCTCTGTCTGAAGTTTTGGGTGGCATGGATGGTTTGAGAATCACGAAGTCAGCAGGGCGTCCAGTGGCAATGCTTCCTGTTCTGTGCTCGAAACCAAGAGCCCATGCTCCGTTGGAAGTGATCATGGGCAGAGCTTCCTGTGGTGTGACAAGACCAGCATCGATGAGGCAGGCAGCCTCTGCACGAATTGAAAGATCAGGATTGGAGCCGCGCCCATCAGTCCCAAGGCAAACTCGGACTCCAGACTTTTTAAATTCTGTAAGAGGTGGAAGATTACCAGATAAGGCTTGTGTGGTGCGTGGGCAAACAACCAGAGCAAGCGTGTGGCGATGGCGATTGAGTCGGGCCATTGCCTGTTGGTTGTCGACCAGATGCGTTCCATGAATGATCAGGCCACGACCACTCTTTGCTAATAAAGAAACCCAGTCAGCGGTTGTGGCCAACTTGGGGGCGTGTTCAGGCCAAATGCCGAGGTCGTTGAAAAGCTTTCGGAAAGGACCTGTTTGATTGTGGAGGAACTCTTCCTCAAACATCGACTCGGCTAAATGCATCGCCAGAGGGATCACGCAGCTGGTGCTACGGCTTTTTTGCCAGAGAACTCGATTGTTTTGCGCTGCGGCAACTGCTGCTCGACCAATATGCCACTGTGTAGAATAAGGAGCATGAGGGGAGAGTCCAACAGCAACACCACGACGAGATGTTTTTTGGGAGTCACGAAAGCTAGAGACAACACGTGGTGGGAGGGAATTGATGCTCGACCGTTCCAGGCCGAGAACCTCTTGGAAAACGCGAAGACGGAGCCGGCCAGCTATTTTATTGTAAGCGATGTCGCTGGTCGCAATCTCACCAAGAGCAACCACTCCACATGTAGCCGACTCATGAGTACCGGACGCAATGGCAGCAGTAATTTTTTCATGAGCAGCCGTTGAGGGCCGGCTTTGCTTGCGTTTCCACGAAACGACTTCATGGATCCATTCGTGAAGCCCGCCTTTGGTATCAAACGGCTTCTGACACGAAGAGAACTCAAGATGCGTATGAGCATTAACAAAACCTGGCGCAATGATGGCATTGCCCTGATCGATTACGTTGATGCTTTTATCAGTACGTGGTGGCCACACTCCAAAGCCTGTAATAACGCCTCTTTCAACACGAAGCCATGCATTTTGAAGAGGACGGCACGTAACTGGAAATAGCCATTTCGATCGCATTATAAACGACCGATGCTGTTGTCCCGAATTCAGCATACGAGTTGCTCTGGTGTTACGTTGCCGAAGTCAAGAGAGGCAGATCAATGTTCTCAGGTGATTTATGGCGTGGTTCCAACACAAGGTCGGGTTTGTCATCTACAAGCTCGTAGAACACGTTACGGCGTCTCGGCTCCCAGCCAAGTTCTGAGATTGCAGAACGCATCTGCTCGAGAGTGAGGTGGTGCACAGTTCCTGCGGCGCTCACTACGTTTTCTTCTAACATCAGGCTTCCCATGTCATTCGCTCCAAAAAGAAGCGCGAGTTGGCCAATGTCCCTGCCTTGGGTGACCCAACTCGATTGGATATTGGGAATGTTGTCCAAATAGAGCCGGGCAACTGCTTGGGTTTTCAAGTATTCAAAAGCACCGGAAGGGGGGATGTGAGCCATCTCGGTATTATCTGGTTGAAATGACCAGCCAATAAAAGCGGTGAACCCGCCGGTCTCATCCTGTAGTTCTCGTAAACGGTCGAGATGCTCTATTCTTTCGGCCAGTGTTTCAATGTGGCCAAACATCATTGTTGCAGTACTTCTTCCACCAAGACTGTGCCATTTTCGATGGACATCCAGCCAGTCATCCGTCATCACTTTCCC
>JAQWMC010000024.1 GCA_029246985.1 Pirellulales bacterium | reverse complement strand
CCATCGTTTGCCTTTAGAAAAACCTATTTATGAACTCGAGGACAAAATTGCTGACCTCGAAACGGCACCACTAGGCCAGCAGTCTCAAGAGGAAGTTCAACAACTTCGTCGAGAATGTGCAGATCTCCAAAAACAAATCTTTGGCAATCTTGACCCATGGCAGACTGTCGAAGTCGCGCGACATCCAAACCGACCAAAAACTAGCGACTACTTGGGGCTTGTTTTTGATGAATTTGTCGAACTCCATGGCGACAAGTCTTTTGGTGATGACCCAGCCATGCTCACTGGATTTGCAAAAATTGATCGTCACAAAGTCCTTGTTGTCGGTCATCAGAAAGGGAAAACGCTTGCTGAGAAACAGGCCTGTCACTTTGGCTGCGCTCATCCCGAAGGGTATCGCAAGGCGATGGGAAAGATGCGATTGGCTGCTAAATACGGTCTGCCAGTGATTTGCCTTATCGACACGCCTGGCGCCTATCCTGGAGTCGGCGCTGAGGAACGCGGACAAGCACAAGTGATTGCCGAAAGCATGTTTCTAATGGCTTCACTAAAGGTACCGATTATTTGTGTTGTAATTGGTGAAGGGGGGTCTGGAGGAGCGTTGGGGATTGGTGTTGGAGACCGTGTCGCAATCCTCGAGCATGCGTATTACAGCGTAATCTCACCCGAGGGCTGTGCTGGTATTCTCTGGAAAAGCGCTGAATTCAAGGCCGATGCTGCTCGGGCATTGAGGATGCGAGCGTGGGACCTCAAAGAGTTTGGCGTGATCGATAAAGTCATTGATGAACCTCGAGGTGGTGCTCATCGCGATCCGCGTTTAATGGCAGCACGACTCAAGACATTCCTTGAACGAACTCTCAAGGAATTGGTCAGCCTGCCGATTGAGAAACTTGTCGCGAATCGTTACGACAAATTTCGCCGCATGGGTACCTTCCTGGAAGAATGAACAGCCACGAAGACCATTGACCGAAGCAGGGGGCAATATGAAAAGAAGAGCATATACCGGCTGTTTCCACCCCTTCTCCAACGTCCGATAATGTCTGTTATGTCCGGTTTACGTCCTATTTAACAGCACGTATGCACCTTTTTAAAGCCACTCTTCCCTGGTGCCTCGTGCACCCGCTCTAGGGACGAACAGGAAGCGGAGTCTGCGTCCCAACAGGGAACCGCTGTGGCACATTCCCTGGCTGCTGATTCAGAATATCAGCCGGTACTGATACATTGCTGCCACCAAATGCAGATTTCTGATCGAGATACCGACCTGCAGCCTGGACGCCCGTTTCGGGCGAGCTTGGTGAACTCATCCACGCCGCAGCTGCCTCCACTGAGGATGGCATTGCAGCCCCCTTCTCTCCAGACGAATCATCTGTTTCAACGCCGGCCCAAGCGGCAACTGAGGTCACGCCCTCCAGCACACTCTGCCAGGAAGTGCCTCCGTTTTGACCAGATTCAGCTGCAACACCACCTTCCGAAGAAAGCCCACCATCACCATCGAATTGCTGACGAAACTCCTGCAGGAACGGATCGACGGTCTCGTGGATATCTGCCGGCAGGAATTGATCTGCCTCACCAATGAGCTTTGCGACAATCTGACCACTCTGACTGCCCGTTATTTCTCCGCGGTACGCTGGCATCATGGTAACTGCAAAAAACGTTACAACCACACAAATGAGAGCACCTTTCGCAAGACCGAATAGTAAACCCAACTGGTGATCAAAGGCTGAAAGATGAACTGCGTCGATCAATGTAGACACGAACCGAAATGTGATCCAAACAACCAGCGATGTGCCCACATAGAGAGCAAGCATTGCCAGAAGCCTGTTCCAAGGCGGCTGCTGACCAATAAATGGAGCAAGTTCTCCACTAAAACGGAGTGAAACGTATGAACTTAGGCAGATTCCAGCGATCCATGCGATCTGCCAGACAATTCCCTTGAAATAGCCGAGGACCCCAGCAGTAGCCAGAAGCCCAAGCATCACCATGTCATAGCTATCTATCGCCACTCGTTCTCTCCTTAACCGACACTCTTTGCCGACACGCCGCGCGAAATTGAATCGATTGAGACTGTAGGGTCTCCGGCACTGCCCAAAAAGTCCAGTTTCGAGGAGAAACTGATCATAGCGGCACTCACCCTAAGCCCTTCATAGCCCCCAGGCCTCCCAGTATCTCCTTGTTTCTTGTTGTGATGCTCGCTTTATTCTCAAAACTCCTGCCTTGCTGGTTAGGCAAAATAAATCACGTCGGTAGTGCAGGGGGTGCAAAAGAAAAGGCCCTCTGTATGAACGACCAAATAAGCCGAAGTTCATATAAAGACGTTGTTTTGTGGCGCCCTGTGCGCTTGGTGATTGAGGGAACAATTGCCAGCAACGGCCGAAGTTGCTGCAGATTGCAGCAACTTTTAACAGAGGAACGCCTCTCGAGGAGGGATTCGTAGAGTGCCGGGATTCCGTGAGCACATCACCGGTTCGACGATCGTTGGCATCAGCTACGGGACAGCCGCTTGGTATGTCGGTGAGATTCCTCCACTGACATGCCTTCTTGGGGCTGGCTTATGCTCTGTTGCAGGCATGCTCCCTGATCTGGACAGCGGACCAGGAATTCCTCTTAGAGAAAGCGTTGCGTTTGCCGCTGCTGTTGTGCCCGTGATGCTGTTACCTCGAATCCAACAAATCAGCATGCCTTCGGAGGCACTCATTCTTGTATGTGCTGGAATTTATCTGGCGATTCGATTTGGAGTCACATATCTCCTGAAGCAATTTGCTGTCCATCGAGGAATGTTCCACAGCGTACCGGCAGCAGCTATAGCAGGCCTCACCGCATTTCTCATTTTTGCATCTGAAGAACCAATACGCCGATATTTTGTTGCCAGTGCTGTTGTTCTCGGATTCCTGACCCATTTGATCCTTGATGAAATATGGTCTGTGAAACTTGGCATGTTCGGCCCCAAGATAAAAAAGTCATTTGGAACAGCAGTAAAATTTCTTGGCAATGAGGCGTGGGCCAATATCGTGACATACCTCCTTCTCATAATTCTCGGAGCCTTGGCTGTGAGTGACGCGGCTGTTAATGAGAATCTGTCGGTAGTTCGCCAGCAGATGGAGCAGGCCGCCCGTCAATACCCTACCTACCCCACAACGCAACCACTTTACAGGCGTTGAGTGGCTCCAGATGTTGATTGCTAGACTTCTTCATCAGGAAATACTCAGTCATCCTCTTGCTTGACTCCTTGCCGTGAGGGATCATGAAGGTGGCGTACGCCTCTGTGCTGCTAGAAAATTCGGGTTTCCCAGAAAGAACTACGTCCCATGGCTCCTCCGCTGGAAGCAACAGGCACTGCTTACTTAGGCACTCAGCCACTACTTGCCGGCTACCTATTTCTTATCGCGCTTGCGGCATTCGCGGGCGGCGTTTCCGTTAGCTTCCTGACGCTCGGCCACCGCAGATTGCAGGTCTTACTGTCCTTTACTGGCGGTGTTTTACTCGGCGTTGGAATGCTCCACATGATTCCGCATGCGTTTCTCGAACTCGACAATCGCATTGACAAAACAATGAACTGGGTCCTGCTTGGCTTTTTTGTGATGTTTCTGCTTGAACGAGCATTCCATGGTCATTCACACCATACCGCCGATGGTTGCGAAAGCACCACAACATGCCTTCATGGTGCAACTGAACATGATCGATTACATGGTCACGCTCCGGACCCTGCCCACCATGCGCACAGCCCAAGTCAATTGGGATGGAGCGGAGCCTTTATTGGGCTTGGGCTGCACAGCCTTGCCGATGGCGCGGCACTTGCTGCAGCCGTGCATTCGGACATTGGGCACGGCGTCACGTGGCTTGCCGGCCTTGCAACGTTCTTGGCGATTGCTCTCCACAAGCCTTTCGATGCTGGTATCATTTCCACCCTTATGCTCGGTTCAGGGATTCCACGAAATACTCGACTTACCCTCAACCTTCTTTACGCTCTCGCGGTACCTGCAGGCGCATTCTTCTTTATTTTGGGAATCAATTTTCTCGGCGATTCTCAATCATCACTTACAGGCGCATCGCTTGCTCTGGCTGCTGGAGCTTTTCTCTGTATAGCTGCAGCGGACCTACTACCTGAAGTCCAGTTCCATAGTCACGACCGCATCCTCTTGACAGTCGCTCTCGCAGCCGGAATTGCGTTGGCATGGGCAATAACTGCACTTGAACAAACGAGTCATCCGCACAGTCAAATTGTGACTAGAAGCGCTGAGAGCTATCCGTAGTAACGTGAATAAACGACAACTCAAGCGTCTACTGAGCCCACCGTCACCTTGCTCGGTTCAACATCTAAGCCACGAGCTTCACGCATCGCTCGTACTTCAACAAGAACATCTTCGATCAAGGATTGCTGCTCGGAAATTTTTGCCCGCTGGCACTGAAAGCACGCAGCAATAACACCAGTGAGTCCTATTCCGCCAAGAAGATGCGGAGTGACCCAGGCTTCACTCCCTCTTCGCCCCGCTGCCGGGTCTGCAGCACCTCCCAAGGCAACAATCCCAACAACACTCAGCATGCCAAATAAAGCATACGGGAACGACCGTCTTTTTATCGCCTTACTTCTCAAAATAAAATTGTCTGACAGGCGGTATGTCTCCACAACTTCTCGGCACCACCGCGCGGTACCAATAAAGTACGTCACCGACATACTGTTTACGAGAACAACTACCAACGCCGCTAAGATACCAGAGAGCCGATGGACTGTTCCCCAACGAAGAATCGCCTGATCCGTCTGGCCATGAAGATCACCAAGCCAGAGACCGAGCCCAGCGGTTGCAGCCATTAACGCCACGGCAAAAACCGCAACCGATGTGAATATTTTTTCCATTATTACTCCCTGAACACGTGATGCCGCTCTGATGCTCTGTAGATCGTTCTCTACTACAGGATAGCCCGCTTCCCTACGACGAAACAGCGAAACGTATCTCGTGCCGGAATAAACTGCACCAGATTTCGGTCACTCTATTGCCTCAGTGGCTGGATTCCTTGAACGAACTGCTCTGTCACATCAAGAAGACCTTCTGCCGACGGCTTATACACAAATGCAGCTGAATCTATCGGTTCCCCCAGCCTCACTTCGTAGAGTTCAAGAATTGATAGTGGTTCAACTTTGCCATCATCACTCTCAGCATTCCACGTTATTCGAAAGGGAAATAGTTGTTCACTCCCAATGATTAGCTCTACAGAACGAGGCGTGCCTGCAGGAACCTCCTCGGTAAGGCCCTCTGAAGAATCCGGTAACGCCTTAAGGTGCGGGAAAATTTCTATCAGCCGACTTGAGTTCCATCGACCGACCACTCGCCAGACCGGAAGCCCCTCAAGCGATTCCCTCTCGGCTGATTCAAATTGAAAAAAACGCCGTATGAGTGCAAGTGACCTTTGCAATCCACCAAGATGAGGAGCAACGGCTTGATCTTCCTCGATACCGAAATCTTTGAGTTTTGCCCGAATTTGAGAAATGTCCACTCGGGCTAACCGTACTGGCGTACTGCTTCCCTTCTGGAATTTCCAAAAAGAGATCCCATCGGAAACTTCAAGCAACTCAAATGTTTCGGTATCCGCTTTATTCACTACCTCAAAACGAAATTGCTGATCCACCCCACTGCCCTGTTGTAGATACCGCCCTGTTCCAACAAGCACCATTCCTTCAGCCCGGGTGCGCTGCCTGATACGCGCCGAAATGGACTCCACACGCCCAAGACGCGACAGCATTGAAGCAACCAGTCGTTCAGCCTGCTTCTCAGAAGACACCAATTCGGCAGTCTGTCGAACACCTGAACCGACTGACTGCTGATAGACGCTGCTTACGGCTTTCTCTTGAGATCGACTACTCCCGCCAAAGAACAGAGATGCTACCCAGACTATCAGCAGGACAACGCAACGCAAAAAACGTCTGAAATCCAATGCAAACGTCCTGGGACTTAGGGCAAAATCTACCAATTTCGTGATTTCTACGGGTTTTTCCAAAGATTTCGGTGCGGGAAAGTCGAAGTATGCCAAAGCACTGACATTCGGCACACAGGAACGTTCCGGTGTCGCAATAACAGCAGTCTATGAAATGGAAAACGAAAGGCACATGCCGAATTTTCGGTTGCCCAGAAATAGCAAGAAACGCAACAACCCACCCGGTTCCCAAAGGCTGGAGACTCTGAAGTGAAATTCAACATCTGTGCTCGAAAACTTATAGGGCTTTCGCTGGTGACAGCACTTACTGGCTGCCACATCCCAGCAAATTCCCCTCTTTCAGGGATTGCCGGCCTTGGGACTGCTGCTCAGCCACACACAAACGTCTTGCCGCCTCCTCAGATGCTCGCCCACCCAGGGCCTGGTGTTGATGGTCCGGGTCCTGGAATCATAGCCCCAGTTGGATACGAAGAGTTCGTGTCAGAGAACGGCGTCTCCGCATTAGCGACAGGCGGTATGGCCCCACTTGTGGTCAACGGACCACCAATGTCTCAGCTAGGCTTCTTGGGCCCGGATGGCATGCAGGTTCGCTGGGACATTGCTACAGCGGGAGGGTTTGACTCAACCCCACTCGTTACCCCTGGTCGCTACGATTTCCCACAAGGAGCAATCTACCGTCTGAAGTTGACAAATATCCCCGGCCGGGAAGGAACAGAATTATATCCGACGCTTGAAGTCGCTCCCACAACACCGAGAACCGCTGCATTCATCGCGCACAACACAGTTCCTGTTCAACTTACTGACGAAGATCTCGACCAAGTGACAACTGGTAACTTTGTCACAAAAGTTGTTTATCTGCCTGATCCAGACTACCAGGAACTTGCAGTGGCCGGAGTTGAAACGCTCGTAAGCACACGCCTTGACCCAGGCATTGATCCTGTCGTCGAAGCTGATCGTCGGGGCTCAATCCTCGCCATTATTCGAATTGGTAACAAAGATCTTGAATCCATCGTAATGCAAGGAGCTGTACCTACCGGTGGCATTTCGCAAACCGCGGCAGGCATTCCTCTTGGCTTGCCCTGTGGTGACACTTCAGGACAACTACCACCCGCTTTTGTGGCAGGCATGACAGCTCCAAGCTATGGAATGCCTATTACAGGTACACCCATTGGGCTTCCAGGTCCTGCACACATACCGCTGGGTGGCCCAGCTGGTCTGAAGAAACATACGATTACGAATCACACAAGAACGAACATTCCAGGTCCAACAAAACATTTGAACTTACATGTGCAACAAGCGCCTGGGCTGAGCTATCCAAAACCAGCGTCTCGTGCATACGTCTCAGAACGCTCGGATGTTCCACAGGTTCGCCTCAAGCAACCTCGTAAAGACCGTACCCGCTGGGTTGATAACGGTGGCCCGGATCCAGATGCTGAGGCAGCAGCAGCAATCATTTGCCGGGGATGCGGCCACCGTGACTGTGCCTGCCCGCCAACTCCACAAGCTTTTTAAGAAACTCTGTACCAGCGACCAACACTCAATAGACAGTTCGATAGACCAAAAGAACCTTAACCACAAGTTATGTCCAAAACTGATACTTCCATCCAGACAGGGTCCGCGCTGCGGAACTTCGGCGGAGTGCCGGCGATTGCCACGGTGGTCCTTTCAATGACAGTAGCCCAAGCTGGCGACATTGAAGGAACACGGTTGGGGAAACCAATCGCCGTAAAGACAGAACCGGGAGCGATTGGCAGTAACCGCCCCCCGCAGTTCGGTCCCCGTCTGGATGAAGTAGGGCAGTACCAGCAACCTGTCGAACTAAGAGGGCCGAAAGGCCTCCTTGTTTCGATTCAAACTAGAACCGGCTGGTCGCAATCGGAGGCACTTCCCTTAAGGATCGGGTTATTGCCTGGCCTCAGCTATCGGTTGAGGATTACAGGAGTGCCTCATCGTCCTTCAGATGAGCTCTATCCTTCTCTCCGTATTTTATCTCCACTGGTGACACCACGCGGCCAAAAGTGGCGATTTCCGATCGAAATTGTCATTGATGAAGATGATCTGGATGAGGCGTTCTCGGGGAACCATGTACAACGTGTTGTATACGTTTCAAATGAACCGGAGGCTTCTGACGTTCTTGCGGACAGGTGGTTTGATATCCAGCCGGGCGATAGTTGCCTCGCAGTTGCAAGCACCCTTGGTGCCCCAGTAGCTGAATTGCGAATCGGCGACCGCTTGCCTCTGTAATTCTCGCAGGAATACCAATGTTTTTTTTGTATCGACATCACGCACGATCCATACAAAAAATAGTTGTCACTTTTTTTTCCTGTACTGGACTTGTGAACTTCCAGCTTTTTGCCGCTACGCCGTTACAGGAGACCCCATCGTTCCACGCAGAGTCTTGTGAGTGCACGGCATATCCCAGTCGTACGAATATCATGTACCTTCCGCCAATCCTTCCCCCACTTATTTGCAATGGGGGAGACGGAAGAGACTCCGCATATCCCGTTGGCCGCACGGGCATAGAAGGCCTCTCGGCTGGCGACACAGTGGCTCGCTATCGAAGAGATGAGGATTCCGACCTAAACGACATCAACGCTGCAAGATCGTCACGTATCGCACGCACAAACTGTGAATGCATCTATGCACCTCGTTTCGGAAGCGTCCGAAACGTGACACGGCTCCACGAGGAATCGGTCCCTCTGGGACCTGCTGGAGTTTCCAGTGACAAAAGCCTCGCCAGCCAGACTATTCTTCAACCGCCAGGTAATGCAGCTCAGCTAACAAGCCTGCAGATGGCACGAAAATCAAAATACGGCCTGGCCGTCGAAGAACGTTCAGGGCCACTTGGCGTCGATACTGCGATGCTACCGAACCAATCCCTCGGTCAGGCAAAAGCTGGTGAACGTGTTTACGACACACATGTGAAGTCTGCAGACAAGAAAGAACATGTCGCCGAGTCTGTTGGCATTGATATCCCAATAGCCTGGACACGACTCACAGCGGCCAACGCGGTCTTCAATGACCAAAAAGCTGATATTACTTCTGCAAGTCAGGGAATCGCCACACTGCGAGTTGAGTCTTTAGGACGGGCTGAATTGACCCTGTGCAAACGCTCCGGAAGTGATTCCGCACGAGTCGGTGAAGAAATTGACTTTACAATTGCTTTTTTGAATTCGGGAGACGTGCCGCTCACTGACATTGTGATTATGGATGTCTTGCCACAGCGTTTAAAACTCATTGAGTCCTCACCTGCGGCCAACCTTCCCTCTGAGATCAAAATAGCCCCGGCAGCTGATGGCACAACGTCTATATCGTGGCAGCTAGAATCTCCTCTTGAGGCCGGACAGAGCGGATTTGTTCGCATGAGGACTATTGTCCAATAGGCTGTTTCGAACTCCCTAAGGCGAACTTTTGGCTATCAATTGCCGAAGCGGTATGTCTCATAGTAGGCTGCACCATGTCGGGATTAGCATCCTGCCAGTCCTTTATTGCTCAGCAACCACTTCCAGACTCAGAAGAGGCTCCCCTGATGGTTCGTTTTTTCACCGCACTTGGTATTTCACTTTTCTTGCTGCTTTTTTCAGGAAATTTCAGCACGTTGGCCTTTTCCGCTGAACCAGGAACTGCCAATCAAAGCGAAGCCACCAGCTCAGAAATCCCTCCTGTTCCAAAAGGAACTCCCGAGGAGATGCTGGACTACATTCGAACAATAAGGAAAAGCGCTGCACAGCCGACATCACGTGAAGAAATGATGAAATCTATGCAAGCCATTGCAACAGCCACAGTGGAAGCTGCCGACAGAGCACTCTCGCAACTCAAGAATTCCGATGAACTTTTCGATGAGGCCGCGACAGCGAAACTTCAAAGCCTCATGATGCTCAGCCGACTTGGTAATACCGCCGCCTCTTCAGACCTACAGACATTCGCCAAAAGCCTGATCGAAGGGCCCTCCCCTACCCTGGCCGTCGAGGCAAAACGGTTACTACTAGTGCAGCAGGCACAAGAACTTTTCACGAAACGAGACGTTGAGAAAGCACCTGCGATAATCAAACAAGCAGGTGAACTCCTAACGGCCAACCCAGATGACACCGCGACTGCTGGTCTTGCAATGCAACTCGCAAGTGCCTTTGAGCAAATGCCTGGTGGTGAAGAATTATCAAAGCAAGCCTACGAAACATTCGGACCTATTTTTGCGAAGAGTAAAAACGAGAGTATTCGGCAGATGGCGGAAAGTTTTCAGGGGACACTCCGTCGGCTCTCTCTTCCTGGAAACCCCATGAAGATCACTGGGACCCTGCTCAACGGGCAACCATTCGACCAGAGCACACTCGGTGGAAAAATTGTTCTGGTTGATTTCTGGGCAACTTGGTGCGGCCCTTGTATTGCAGAAATACCGAACGTTTTAGAGCAATATGAAAAGTACCATTCCCAGGGCTTTGAAGTCGTTGGAATTAGCTTGGACCAAGAACGTGAAGCACTTGAAAAATTTGTTACTGAGAGAAAAATCCCATGGCCCATTCTATTTGAGCCTTCGGAAGGATCTGGGTGGCAACACCCACTTGCTTCATACTATGGCATCAGTGGCATTCCTACGGTCATTCTTATTGGCAAAGACGGCAACGTCGTGAGCCTCAATGCTCGTGGTGAGCGACTCGGCGAACTACTCGATGAGCTGTTCAAGGATTCTCCGGGGGGAGGCAGTTGATCTTCGGTGAAAGATTCTTCCGGGAGTCAACGACCCGCTATTTCTCGCCGGGCAGCCCGTTTTGACTCGTCTGGGATCAGGCGTGTCTTCGAGTTAATGCGGACACTCGACGACCCGATCAACCTCTCCATTGGCCAGCCTGACTTTGCAATGCCAGAGGCAGCTTGTAACGCAGCCTACGACGCAATGATGAGTGGTAAAAACGGATACACAGTCACTCAAGGAATACCCGAACTTCGTTCACGCATTTCGAGCGAGGTCCGAGAGCAGCTTGGGCACACCGATCGAGCATTCTGTATCACGAGCGGCACGAGTGGAGCATTAGTCTTAGCACTTATGGCACTCATCGACCCGGGTGATGAGGTCATCATTTTCGAGCCAGCGTTCGTCATGTACCGACCGCTTATTGAATTCTTTGGAGGGCATTGTGTGGCGATCGATCTATCTCCGACCTTTGAGATAGACATAGATGCAGTTACGGCTCGTATCGGGCCAAAGACTCGCGCTGTGCTGCTGAACAGCCCAAACAATCCGACTGGAAAAGTGGTTTCATCCGAAACATTGAAGCGACTGGCTGATCTGACAGACGAGCATAATGTGACGCTTATTAGCGACGAGCTTTATCGGGGCTTCTGTTACGACCACCCTTTTTCTTCAGCTGCAACATTTAGCGAAAACTCTATCATCCTTGACGGATTTTCAAAATCTCACGCTATGACCGGGTGGCGAGTTGGTTACATGCACGGTCCGCCAGAAATCATTGATGCCTGCATTACGCTGCAACAATACACGTTTGTCTGTTCGCCTCAAGCAGGGCAATGGGCTGCTCTTGCAGCAGCTGATTGCGACATGACAGAGTCGTTCGACGCATGCCGAAGAAAAAGGGACCGCCTAGTCGAGGGCCTGCGTGACCACTATGACTTCACACATCCCGATGGAGCTTTCTACCTATACCCAAAAACTCCTGGTAGTTCTGCCGAGCAATTTGCGGAGCTCGCTGTGAAGCAAGAGCAACTACTTATTGTGCCGGGCACCGTATTTGGTCGTGCCGACACTCACTTCCGTATTTCATATACAGTTTCTGACGACATGCTTGAGCGAGGGATTGAAGCCCTTATTCGACTTGCAGACAGTCACTAACAAGCCGACTACGCACTCTTCGGCCGCGCTGCTGGAACTGGAAGAATTGGCTGTTTTTCATCAACATGCCCTGCTTCGATGAGGTAGCTACTTCCCGTGTTATCAGGGAGATCGAACATCACATCGAGCATCACATCTTCCATGATTGAGCGCAGACCTCGAGCTCCGGTTTCTTTCTTGAGGGCCCGTCGGGCAATAGCTAACAAAGCGTCATCAGTAAATTCAAGCTTGCAACTCTCCATCTCGAAGAGCTTCTGATATTGCTTCACTAGTGCGTTCCGAGGTTCGAGGAGAACTCGAACGAGGGCCTCTGCACTTAACGGCCCAAGTGAAGAAATCACAGGCAGTCGGCCAACAAGTTCTGGTATCAGGCCAAACTCCAAGATGTCGTCGGAATCAATCTGCGGGAGCAACTCCGCCAAGCCTGCCTCTGCTTCTACGCTATTCGACTGACCGAAACCAATGGTTCGCTTGCCAAGACGCCCAGCGATAATCTTGTCCATGCCAACAAAAGTTCCGCCGCAGATAAACAAGATGTTCGAGGTGTCTATCTGCAGGTACTGCTGCTCGGGATGCTTCCGGCCGCCCTGCGGTGGCACATTTGCTACTGTTCCCTCCAGCATTTTCAAAAGTGCCTGCTGGACACCCTCTCCCGAGACATCGCGGGTAATAGAGACGTTTTGACTCGTTTTCCCGATCTTATCGATTTCATCGATATACAAAACACCCCTCTGAGCAGCTTCCACATCAAAATCAGCTGCGCTGAGAAGCTTCAGTAAAAGGTTTTCTACATCTTCACCGACATAACCAGCTTCTGTCAGGGTAGTCGCATCACCAATGGCAAATGGGACATCAAGAATTTTTGCAAGTGTCTTCGCAAGAAGAGTCTTTCCACAGCCCGTTGGACCCATCAGTAAAATATTTGATTTTTCAACATCAACGTCACCACCCTCTGCTCCAATCATCAGCCGCTTGTAATGGCTGTGCACTGCTACAGAAAGAACTCGCTTCGCATGATGTTGCCCGATAACATACTGATCGAGATGCCCGACAATCTCTCGTGGTGACGGAATAGACGTAAAGAGTTGCTTGCTCGTTCCTCTTCTACGCTTCTCTTGATCGAGAATTGATTGACACAACTCAATGCATTCGCCACAGATGTAGACATCACCTGGTCCTTCAACCAGCGGTCCGACATCCCGGTAGCTTTTTCTACAAAACGAACAGAAGGCATTTTTCTTCGTTGTGCCACCGGCCCCCCGGCGTCCAATTCCATTCCCGTCTTTTCCGGTCGGCATCTATTTACTTCCTCCTGTCCTCTCCTGTCACCCACGTTGTTATGGATGACGTCTCGGGTAAATTCCCGGCCACCTTTGAAAAAGGATCACCGAGTGTTCTTATTCTTCGGTATTCATCTTCTTCCAGCACACCTCTATCCCGCAGTTTTTTATATTCCGTGAGTGTTTGCTCCCACGTTTCGTCGCAATCGCCACGACCCGCACCAGTTCCACGGAGTTTTTCACGGATCAGAACGATAACAACGATCCCACAGGCGACGACAGCCAGAAGGATCAATGAATTGATCAGCAACGGGACCAAAGTTACCTGCCTTCCTCTCAAAAGCTGTCTTTGAATTGGAAATCGTGGCCTTTCACCTCGAATTCGCAGAGAAATGAATCTACCTATATCTTTTCGTCGCCTCAGGCCACCGCAGGCCACCCTTCTTCCGTCGCTCGCTTCAATAGCCCTGTTTTCGCGAGCCGCGAAGTTGAACGACGTATTGTGCGTTTAAGCCCATGAACCAATTCTGTTGTATCGGAAAAGCACGATTTTCGGAAACAAATGGCCGATATCGATTGTGAGGTCAATGTACGGAGATTTGGAAAGATTCATGAAGTCTATGAATACATTTCGCTTAAACGCTTTGCTATTCCTCTTTCTCTGCCTCGTAGCTGGCTTTTCTGAAGCCTTTTCAGCAACGACGTCAGGGAACTCAGCGAGGTTACCAGAGCTTGTTCGCACCACCCAGCGCCAATTTGCAATACCCTTCCGGCTGCCTAAGCCGGCAACACCGGATGCCCAAGCGCAGCAGGTGGAAATGAGTGTCTCAACTGATTTCGGGCTTACTTGGACACCAGCAGGTTCGACTTCACCGCCAAATTCATCCATCCCATTTGAAGCGAACACTGATGGTGAATATTGGTTTCGTATTCGTGCAATTGACCAAAAGAATAGAGCCCGAGGTGGTGAGGGGCCTGATGCACGAGTTCTTGTTGATGCCGCAGCTCCCCGACTCTCTGGTCGCGTGTGGAAAGGAGCAGATGGCGAAATCGTTTGCCGCTATGCTGCAGCAGACGACTCAATTAATGTGGATTCGATTCTCTTCCAATACCGGCAAACAAGTGGCGACTGGAAATCAATTGCCACCGAGCCCGTTCTTTCAAGAAGTTCACCGGCGCATCTTATTGGTGAAGAAATCTGGTGGGCTGGACAAGAAGTTGATGAATTGACTGTAAAAATCTCTGTTGCAGATAGTGCTGGTCACCGCACAACGAAGCAATTCTCGATGTTATCTACTGATCCAAACGTATCTCAATCTGATCTTGCAAATGAAATTATTGCACCTGCACTTCCGTCACCACTTGCCAGATCCAATCGCCAGCCCCAATCTGTAGTCATGAAGAACCCGATCTCAGAAACGGTTACCACAGGTGTGGGTTGGCAACCAACTCCTGGCAATTCGTGGTCAGGCGGGGAACCTGTTACCTACGCTCAACATTCACCTACCCAAGCCAGAACTACACAAGAACGTAATGATGAAGGAGATTCCACGGCCCCCCTCCTCACAATTTCCTCACCAACACTCGCAGACGCCATAGAGGACAAGCTTCGGAAACCGAACTCTTCACAAAATCCGGAAACTGGACTTGTAGCGCAATACCAAGGCAGCCCGCTCCATCTCATGCGAGTACAAAGTTTTAGCTGGGAGTACAGTTTTGATGTACCTGAAGACATGCAAGGTCCTTTCCGAGTCGAACTTTGGAGCACTCGAGATGGTGGCCACTCGTGGGAGCGAATCGCAGTTGACGAAGACACTGCAAGTCCTATTGATGTTGAATTCGAGGGGGAAGGCCTCTTTGGATGTCGTCTGGAAATTGTCAGAGATCTCCCTGGCTCTCCAATCTCCCCTCGGGCAGGTGAATCACCATCAACCTGGATTGGAATCGACACAACGCCACCACAAGTCACGAGCCTTGACGTGGCCATGGTTGATGGAAATGACTCTGATGCTTTCGATATTCGATATACTTTTGAAGATCCCTTGGCAATTCCAAACAGTGTTCGGCTATCATATTCTCCTCATAAAACTGGTCCCTGGGCCACGATAGCGACGGACCAAGCTACCAACGGCACCTTCAATTGGAAGCCACATCGCTCGCTCCCAAGTCGTGTATTTGTTCGAATTGAGATGCCTGATGCAGCCGGAAACATCGGCGAGAGTGTTACGCTCGAGCCAATCACTCTACGCACGGCTCGTTTCATTGGCACACTTGGCAGTCCTCAGATTTCGCCTACGGACAACCCCTAAAATCAACGTCCATATTTGGGCGGTGCCCTTCTCTACCGGGTTTTCACCAGAGGCTTGACCTCTTCCTGATAAATCTCGCTACACTGCGTTCGAGTGATTTTCTTTCGTTCCCAGAGGAGGAGACTAGTGGCAAAAAAAACGGCAGGGGTGCTGGGACTGGATTTGCTGCTCGACCCAAAAAACCTTAGAAAACTAATTATTGGGGAGGATAGCAAGCCATCGATGATTGTGCTCGTTGGTGATGATCAGTTTGTGAATCGCCTGATCCTATCTCGACTACGAAAGTGTATACATCCGGACGAAGATGACACTTCATGGGCATGCCGTGAATTTCCAGGCGATGATCAGCCAGACCCAAGAGATATTCTCGACGAAGTTGCAACAGTCCCGATGTTTAGTGATGCAGCACGAATTGCTATTGTCCGGCGAGCTGATTCATTTGTTTCAGCGCATCGAGAAATTCTTGAACGTGTTGCGAGTCAAGAATCTGGTCCCGTTGGATTTCTTATTCTGGAAGTACGTAGTTTTCCTTCCAACACCCGGCTAGCGAAAGCCGTGCATCAACATGGCCTCGCTATTATCACTTCAGCACCTCCCAACTTCGACCTTACAAAATGGCTTCGCCAATGGGCACGCCAAGCACACTCAATTGATTTGCCCGCAGCAACAGCAGGCATGATACTCGAACGTCTTGGTGATGAACTTGGTCAAATCGATCAGGCTCTCACAACCCTCGCAACAGCCTTACCTCAGGAAGGAAACCGGACACTTCTGCCGGAGATGGTTGATTCGCTCGAAGGCACGGGGAACCAACGAACCGTCTGGGAAATGGTTGACGCAGCGGCGGCAGGCCGAACGACTGAAGCCATTTCACTCCTTGACAAGCTTATTCAATCCGGTGAAAGCCCTATTGGAATGACTGCTCAAGCAGCAACCGTACTTCGACGCTATTCTACAGCGGCGCGATTGCTGGGAGGTCCCAACCGTCCGGCCAGTCTTATTGCGGCACTGAAAGAGGCAGGAGTCGCGAGCTGGCCAAAAGCCATGAAACAGGCTGAAATGGCGCTACGGAGTCTTGGCAGCCATCGATGTCGACAACTCCCAAACTGGCTGGAGTCTCTTGATCGATCACTGAAGGCGGAAGCATCTCGGGGCCCACGAGCAAGGCTAGCTATTGAGCGTTTCTTCTGCATGATGTCAGCATCGACCGGAAAGCCACACAAACAATCTAAAAACCGAACACATTCTTAACGAAAGCTAGTGATGACTGAAAAAATGATGAATGAGCAGTCCGAGGGAACTGAACGGTGGGGCAATCCGCTGGCCGATCGTTATGCCTCGAAAGAGATGGCATATATTTGGAGTGATCGGCATCGATATGGGTTATGGCGAAGAATGTGGCTCGCGCTTGCTGAAGCAGAGGCGGAGATGGGATTACCCATAGCTGCCTCCCAGCTTGATCAGATGAGGCGACATCTAGACACTATTGACTTCGCGAAAGCAGCAGCGTTCGAACGCCAGACACGACATGATGTATTCGCTCACCTTCACACCTTTGGAGAAGACTGCCCCGAAGCCAAGCCTATCATGCACCTCGGGGCAACAAGTGCCTACGTAACAGACAACACCGATCTTTTCTTGATTCGTGAATCACTCGACCTTGCAACAGCCCGTTTGGCAACTGTTGTTGAAAGGCTCGCGAGCAAAGCACGCGAAACCAAGTCAATAATCTGTCTTGGGCGTACGCACCTACAGCCAGCTCAACCAACTACCATAGGAAAGCGAATCTGCCTCTGGATTCTTGACCTCCTTCTCGACTTGGAGGAACTCCATCATCGACGCGCACACCTGTGTGCCCGTGGCGTTAAAGGGACAACTGGCACACAAGCCAGTTTCCTTGAGTTATTTGACGGAGACCATGAGAAAGTAAGGCACCTTGATGAACTTGTTTCGAAAAAAATGGGTTTTGAGAAATCGTTTCCAGTCACCGGACAGACATACCCTCGGAAAATTGATTCCCAAGTTCTAGCAACTCTTGGTGGCATCGCAGAATCGTCACACAAATCTGGAAACGATCTTCGAATTGCAGCGGCATGGGGTGAACTCGAGGAGCCTTTTGAAACTGATCAAGTTGGATCATCTGCAATGCCGTACAAGAGAAACCCAATGAGAGCGGAACGAATGTGCGGCCTGAGTCGTTTTATCATGGGTCTTCAGCAGACAGCTAGCCAAACGGCTGCAGTGCAGTGGTACGAACGAACACTCGATGACTCGGCTCCTCGCCGCCTCGTACTACCACAGGCTTTTCTTGCAACAGACGCCGTACTCGTAATCTATTCAAACATCGCTGGTGGACTTGTTGTTCTTCCCGGAAGCATTCGTCGCAATCTTGAGCAGCACATTCCATTCTTGGCTAGCGAACGCCTCTTGATGGCTGCAACAACCGCAGGAGGTGATCGACAGGAACTTCATGAAGCCATTCGTCGCCATAGCCACGCAGCTACAGCAGGCATCCGTGATGGTCGTGATAACGATCTGATTGAACGCCTCGCAGCGGATCCGCTTTTTAAGAATGTTGATCTACAAGCCGCACTGACAATAGAAGGCCTTGAAGGACGAGCTGTTACTCAGGTTGATGAGTTTCTTGATGGCCCAGTGAAAGAAGCCCTGAAGAACTGTCCTGAACGGACAGATGAAAGCGAACTGCGGGTGTAATGACCACTACCCATTACGCTGCCACCGCACCTTGGGATCCGCCCGCAGACTCCTTAACTCTTCACGCAACTCACTCGGAGTCATCCGAATTTTTCTTTCAAAACGGAATCGCTGAAGCCACCAATCCACAGCAGAGACAATGCTTGCGACTGCCAAAATGCCCCACAGATAGTTCACAGCCGCAGACAGCACTTCACTGCCCTGCCCTGCCCCACGACCAAGACCCACCGGCAAATCACCCAGAACAACAATGAGCGGACCTGCCAATAACCAAGCCGCAGTGACAAGAACAGCAAAACCAACAAAAGAAAGCACGACCCGAACAACAGTGGCCGCGGATACAATACGTTGTAAACCAATGCTTGGGTCAATCCGCTCAAACCGAAAAGCAAGGCGGTCAATTCGCCATGCCGCACCGTCAAAAAGTGTGCGAACGAGCAACAGAACACTGAGAGCAAGTACGACAACAACAATTGTCGGAAAAATGAGTGGCAGGAAAATATGATACCCCCCCCCTTTTCCAGTCATTTGAATATTTTCGATTGCAGCGACTGCAGCTGAGACAGTCGCACGAAACCAAATTGGTAGTGCAACCAAAACCACTGCTGCCATAGCAGGCCACCCCAACACAGCACCCGTTGGAGCCAGCCCTTTATTCCGAGCGTCCTCTCTGCGACGAGGCGTGGCAGGAAGGTTTCGATCATGGCTTTCACTCACTGATTCAACCTCCCGTCTCGATAACACCCTGATTGGCTGCAGGATATATTGAATCTACTGATCCAAAACTAGCTTCGAATGGAGCGCGGAGAATTTCTCCTGCATGACCAGCCCACTGCTGGCTTCCGACAATCAGACCACCGAGCATCACGGCAGCTGCGATACCCTGCACAAGCCCCGGGCCAGGTGTGACTGCTATAGAACGCATGCAGATTGTTGCCGTCAGATGTGCTGTTATCACGGCAACCAGAATCGGAGCGGAAATCATGAGAGCCAGCTGAAGACAAAGAGATGGCAACTCGATTAGCCTCATTACTATTGGCACTCCAAGAAATTCATTTGTTCCAGCAAGTGCACCTACAGGCATCTGCAGGAAACTATCGATTAATCCTGCAACTACTAACTGCTGACCGCCGGCTGCGACAAACGAGGCAAGGCCTACCCACCCACAAAGACGGGCGACACCAGGGCCACCACTACCACCCGGCGTAAAAACATCTGCCCAGTTGAGTCCTGCGACATTGGCAAACACACTACCCACAGACTCAAAAACTGTAACCAAAAAGCTTATCGACAAACCAAGACAGCCGCCAACGAGTAGTTCTGAAAATATCATAGGGAAAAACAATTCTTCAGTCCGGTTCTGTACCTGCACCACCGAGATCGCTACTGGCGCAGCCGCAAGACCAAGAATGAAGAGCATCGCAAGTCGAAGATGAACGGTCCCACCCGGAAAAAGCCGCATACCACCACCGAGCAAAACACCAGCAATGCGAGTCAGCACTCCGGCAGAGACAAACAGCGTTGACTCCGAAAATAACTCAAAGAACCCCATGTTGGCTACTGATTCCGTGGCCAGCAAAACACACGCCGATGTCATGAGAAATCGCACCCCTCCTTAGGGCGAAAGAACACTAGCCTGAAAAAGGCTCACAAATCGTTCAATCATCCAACCACCTGTTATGAACATGACGGCCACCATGACCACAAGTCGTGGAACCATGCCAATGAGCGGTTCATGGATTCCAGTGGCTGACTGCAAAACACCAACCACCAAAGCCACCGACAGGCCAGCCAAAAGGGCTGGAGCCAGCAGCAAACCGCCTTCCATGAGTGAATGCCGAACGAGTGAAACAAGATCAAAGCTTGCCATACAACACTTCCTGAAAACTGTCAGACCAGAGTGACAAAAACAATAAAACCGTGAAAACTACGACGTATTTAGGCGAACCCCATCGAGCAGCCCCCGAACAACAAGAGACCAGCCATCCGCCATGACGAACACGAGCAACTTCAACGGAAGAGAAACAATCGTAGGGGGCAACATGACAAGACCCGTTGAGACAACCAGCGTTGCAACAACGCAATCAAGAACAAGAAATGGCAGCAAAATACGAAAGCCGATCATAAATGCGACCTCCAGTTCACTCACAAGAAAAGCTGGCAGGAGAACCTCGGTAGGTATTTCGTCATAGCTATCGACCTGCTTCATACCACCCGGGTGTCGCTGAAGAAATAACGCAACGGTGTCACGATTATCCGCTTCCTCTATTTGGTATGCCATCCAGCGACGAACTGGGAGACTTCCACGTTCCAATGCTTCCTGAAGCGTGATTTCTCCTGCCTGATAGGGCTCAATACCGGCTTGATAGGCAGAGGTCCAAATTGGCCACATAACAAGTGCTGAGAGAAACAATGCCAGCGATGTAATAATTTGGGTTGAAGGAAGATTCACAGTGCCGATAGCCTGCCTTGTGAGTGACAAGACGACCGACATTCGAACAAAGCATGTTGTCATGAGCAAGAGCGCAGGCGCCAAACTCATCACACCGAACGTTAATGCCGCTGGCAGGAGACGATCGGCCCAACGACGATCAAAAAAACCTGTTATGTCTGCAGGCAACTGATCTTCGCTCGATGGCGAAACACTCTTGGCAGTGTCTCCGGCATCGGGACTACCGCTCACTGTTTCCGACTGCGACCGATCTACATCTGGCTGAATTTCTTGAGCCTTGGCACCTGATGAAATCAGAGCCAGCACCAGAGCGAGGATGATTTTTTTCAATTTCAAATCGGAGGCAGTCATTACGCCACCTCGGACTGATGTGAACGAATAGAGCCACTTCCATTTTCTTCCTGAACTGACTGAAGAACATGAGTGACATCAGCATCCCTCAAATCATCACCAGCCATTGAATGGCCCACCAAAGACCGGAGAGTCTGTTCTCCGCGACAGGCTGCAGCAATCCATTCTGTAGCGAGAGGGTCATCAAGTTCCGAGAGCGTCTTCGGGCCACCGCTCCCTACACTCACTAAGAGTGTCTTTGGTCCGAAACGAACAATTCTAACTGGTTGCCCGCCGCCTAGCGTTGCCTCACCAAGTAACTCAAACACATCGCTAGGTATTTTAAACACTGTCCGGCGACTAAAAAATCGAATGCCGACCAACACCATTCCAGCAATACCCACCACCGCCCACGCCTTCCAGTCAAAAGCCATCTCGCTGTTCCAGGCAAGGTCACTTGACTGCTTGGAAGGTTGACTTGCCGAACTTCCTTCCAGAGAAAGTGGAATACTAGGCAAACTACCGATCGTCCTGGGAGAGCTAGGCACGTCATCTGCACACATCGCAACTGGAGCAGAGAAGGATATTACCACTATAAAAATATGGCCTAACCACTTCTCGTAATAAGCAAAAGTTTTCATAGGACTCACTATGCCTCATCCTGCCCTTCGTACTGATGCGACCGCCTGAGTGTCGCCCAATCAATCAGACCACGGTCATGATCACTTAAAGAGTCCGACCGCTGCACCTGCTTTCGCCACGCCGGCCACCACATCAGCACTACGGAAAGTCCTAATGCCATGCACCCATATATCACGATGCGTTTTCCTGTCACTGCGGATCGTATTGAAAAATCCTGTTCAATCGGAAGAAAAGTTGACAAAGAGTATGTCGGTGACAGCGTGGGCTGAGCGTCACTACGACTTTCCTGATTTGGGAACTTCTCATCAACCTGATCTCTGCGAGCCGCACCGTGACTTACATACCGAGTAATCGTGACCACAGCACGACCCCATGGTTCAGTGGCAGGAACCAATCCTGCAACAAGCTGGCGCAGCCTCTCAATTTCAGAACCCGCTGGATCTGCATCGTTTGCGTAAATTTCTTCACGCAAACGATCAAGGTACGTTTCGGGGATCGCCACAGAAACATGGACGACCTGCCCAACGCTCTGCTTGCGTTTCACACTGCTTAGGCCAACGCCAACAATTGCAGGCACGTTTGCGGCAGCCCTGGCATCGCCTCCCGTTTCTTCTTTGCCTTGGACATCTTCAGCAGCCAACTCGATGGCAGAGGCGTTCACCTCAACGAAAACGCCAGGAATGAAAGCCAACGCCTGCCTTATCTTTGCATTGACATGCAGCTCATACGCGACAGCTCTGGCTCGATCAGGGTCTGTGGTAACAAATTCAGCATCTGACACGAGAGGGCCATCAAACACCTGTCCACTTTGCAGATTGGTGAGTGCAACCTGCTCAACGCGAAGCCCTGCGATTGAAGAGGCAACAAGTACGCGAATAGCCTGAACTCGATGTCGATCCAGTTCTTCGCCTGGCTCTGTACGAACACTGACACTCGCCGTTTGTGCATCTACCTTCGCATTACGAAACAGGCCTTCTGAATTACTTCCAGAATAAAGCACTGCAGCCTGCTCGATTCCTGGCATTGTCCGAATCACCAGCGACAACTCTTCCTGAGTAGCGACCCGCACCAACTCCGCTTGGGTTTCCTTACTTCGCCAAGGACTGTCGCTTTCAACGGCTCGTCGCAGACTTCCACCGAATTCCGGAGGCAATGCACCGGCGTCAACAACTGCCCTCAGATAGCCACTCTGCTGACCACCATCCACATAAAGACGACCATCGACAACGCGATATGAATCAAGACCAGCCCGATCAAAGACAGCTTCGATAACAGCTAGATCAGCCGAGCCGAGAACCGCTCCTGCGAGCAACTCAACTTCGCCAGCCTTCTCCTTCTCAGGAAAATCAATAAACAAGCCGCCAGCCACTGCAGCAAGCAGCAGAAAAAACAGGCCAATTACTTGAATCGGTCGTATGCCAGACTGACGTCTTGAACCAGCTTCGATTGCTGCATCCATGCAGAAATCTCCATTTCAGGAAGGCGAAATAATTAAGCAGCCATTCGCTGCGAGACCGCCTTCGGGACCCGTAACGTCACCGCCACACCGCCCTCGGCACAATCATCAAGCCGCACATCTCCACGAACCTGATCAAGCAAGTTTTGCTGGACACTTACATGCACGCGACCAACAACACCGCCACCAAGCCCCTGCCGTTCCGCAAGTGACGGACCACTATCGGCAATTTCAATCTCGACACAATCCGGATACTCAACACTTGTAACCAAAACTTCTGCAGTACGTGCCATCGCCGCATTACCAGCGGCAGCCCGCACCGCATCTCGGAGCCAAACACTGAGCAGCTCCTTCAGGACAGCAATATTGCCATCAAATTTATGAGCACGAGGAACATCGACTGCTACATGGGGCAATGGCACTCCCGTATCAGCATGATGCCGTTGTAAATCGCTCACAACATCTTCTACGACTCCTTGCAAAGCCGCCCCATGACCCCAACTGTCAGACTGCAGTGCTGTTACCGATTCCTTCATCATAGAGCCTTCTTACTTTGAGCATGTCCGAACTAGACAAGAGCGGTTACCTGATCATTTGGCACACGGCAAACCTCATCCATAATCCATCGATCAATATCACCAACAATATCTGCCAACTGCACCCGAGGAAATCTGCTTTTACTTTTATCTCGGTACACACGAAGTGATAAAAGTCCACCGGCAGCATGAAAGAGCCGTAATGTTTTATCAATGTCACGGGCCATCAATGAATCAGCCGCGTTAGCTCTTTCGTCACAGCACAGCATCATCGGCAACGAGCGAACACACTCAAACTGACCTAGCAAGCCTTCATTGACAGGAAACTGACCGTTCACCGAAACAACACCGGCAAATGATTCTGGATTTTGACATGCCAAACGAAAAGCATTCTCCCCACCTGCTCCAACTCCAATAAGATAAACTCGATGACGATGGACACTGTATCGTTCAACCATCGCGTCAATCGCCTGAAAGCAACTTTCAGAATCAGAGGGAACAGCAGGCAACACCGCAAGATAGTTCCGCAGACTCATCCGCATCATCGTACGACCCAGGTCAAAGGAAGTATCAGTCGATTGTGGAAGCCAGACAAGCAGTGGATAGTCATACCCCGGCTCGTAACCGAGAGGTAAAAAGACGCGATCTTGTATAACATCAGGCTGGACACAGCGATCGCTACTCAGGCGATCCCAACATGATGACATACCATGAATGCCACTGTGGTCTTCAATCCAGCGGCTACTTTGATTAACCATTCCGGCTCCTCTGCAAAATTCTCGATGCACATACCAGTTTCTTTGACTGGCGGCTGTCTCCACAAACAATCACGTTCATGGCACCATGCTTCGGGTTTTTAACGCAGTAGTACAATCCGGGCAATGGCAGCATTACCCGTTAAAAACGACGGGCTCAGAAGGAACTGGCTGGCAGGGAGACTTGGGAGGGCTGGCGAACCTTTTGACTAAGCCGTCGGTCGACCCATGGCAGCAACAAGCTCTCGAACTGCGTCAATGCTTTTATTCAATGCCGCTTTTTCATCGGGTAAAAGCGAAAGTTCTATGATCTTCTCCACTCCACTGCCGCCTAAGATGACTGGGACACCCACAAAATAGCCACCAACACTGTACTCAGAATCACAATAGGCCGCACAAGGAACCAACCTTTTCTTGTCCCGAACAACGGCCTCGACCATTTGGGCACTGGCCGCAGCTGGAGCGTAATACGCGCTACCTGTCTTGAGCAAACCGACGATCTCAGCGCCTCCTTTTCGTGTCCTTTCCACAATTGAATCAAGTCGGTCACTGGCTATCAATTGGGTGACTGGTATACCCCCAACACTCGTACAACTCGGGATTGGAACCATCGTGTCCCCGTGCCCACCAAGAAGGATTGCAGTGATATCTTCAACACTCACGCCTAATTCCATGGCCAGAAATGCACGGTATCGTGCCGTGTCAAGGATGCCTGCCTGGCCCAGCACACGCGATGGCGGAAAACCAAGCACCTGAAATGTCCGTTGCACCATCGCATCGAGCGGGTTGGATACAACGATGACAATCGCATCGGGACTGGTATTTTTGATCTGCTCGGCAACGTCACCTACAATTTTTGCATTTGTGGACAGGAGGTCGTCCCTGCTCATGCCAGGCTTGCGAGCGATTCCGGCCGTGACCACTATGACATCACTCGCAGCCGTATCAGACCAATCAGTTGTTCCTGTAATCTTCGAATCAAAACCCATGATTGGTGAAGCCTGAAAGAGATCAAGAGCTTTACCTGCAGGCATTCCCTCAGTTGCCGGGATATCGAGAAGGACAACATCGCCTAACTCCGCAGCTGCACACCAATGTGCGGTCGTGGCCCCAACGTTTCCGGCACCAATAACTGAAATCTTGGCTCTTCTCATTTCCTTACCTCTTGTTTGAATCTCGGAACTCTTCTTGACCACAAATACTGGGGATATCCCAGACTGACATAACGGAAGCACGCCAGGCTCCTCGATAACGCTTTGGCTCGGAAAACCGACTAACATCCTGTCGCAAAAGCATTTCTGAGTGTTCAGTGTTGCGAATCTCGCAAAATCAACAAGCGTTGGTCAATTTGACCGAGAAATCAGATGTTCTCTAACTATTTTTTTGACCTAAAAGTCCTATGGAAGTTGAATTTCGTCGGGAAGAGTATCTGTCAATCGAGAACGACGCCTACTCTGACAAAACCCTTTCATAATCCACACAACCAATGCGAGAGCAGTGAGGACAGGCAACCAAGTCATTCCGCCAGGAAACTGCAAGGGTTGCTTTGCAGGCAACCAAGACGGACTTTTCCCAATGAGCAGTGGCGACTCCTGAGGCCGTCCTATCCCAGCTCCATTCCTCTGGCGACTTAAACGCTGCGTGACATATCGGTATCGCTTAAAAATAAAACCGGCAATTTGAATTGGTTCATTCACTTGTTCACCAATGGGCAACCCCTGAGGCAGTTCTGTACAACAGAAAACAAGTGGGTATGTATCTTGGAAGTCCTCGCCAATCTGGAGTAGGGGCGTCGCAACAAAAATGAAAATCTCCCAGTAGTGATCACTGCCGAGTATGTCCTGATACTGACCTGGTTCCACAAGAACTTTTGTAATGCGACGAGCTGTTCCACTGAGCACTATCTGATCACCGCGATGCAGCGGCAACCAGTCACTGGCAGGGTCAAGCAATGACACAAGCGATGTGTCATTGAGTAGAGGGGCGTCAGGGATATCTATTTGGCTTTTACTCGCCGAAAGACTGGCATAAAACGCCTCTGCCTCTGACGCTTGTAGAGGCATACCGTCATCAACCGATGTAAACAGGCCATAGTCCATGCCAAGTCTTCCAAACGGGGTCTGCGGACACCATTCCAGTCTCATCGCTACTGCAAGAATCGGCTTTTTGTTTTGCGTGTTTGATGCACGATCCGGGACGTGAAGCAGGATCACTGATGCCCCACCTTTTTCATGGAGATTCGTATCGACGGATAAACCAACAGGAAGATCAGGCACCACCACCCACGCCTTCTCTGCATTATTCAGTTCGAGCTGTACTGCAAAGATGTCTTTCGACTTTGTGATCATTGCCACATCGTCTGGAGCTGTGATTCTGATGACCTTGGTGATCTGCCCCCGCATGCGAACGGATCGACATTGCTCCTGACACTCCTTCGCTTGACCACTTTCAAATTCAACTGAACTACTTGCCCATTCCTGCCGCCATTGATTTGGGGCCCCCTGAAAACGGTCCAGCATCCGGACCATCAGTTGGAATTCACCACTGGAAAGAGAGAATTCTTTTCGCTCGGCAATGACCGAAGTTTGCTCTTGTACGTATGCCGGAGAAAGCCCCCAGGTCGAAAAATATTCTGCTGGTGACTGAACGGCTGATGATGCAGTCGCACCATTAAGTACGAACAAAAGAAAGAGTGCGGTCGTACCCTGCATTCGTGCGTGGAAAAATCGCAAATTCTCAAGTCGATACACTTGGCACATGATTTTCATGCGAACTTCCCGGTGAACCATCGGAAACATGAGGCACCCCGGTCACAGGGACGACGATGTTGGTGGCATCGCTGCCTTCAGCATGTTGTTGCCGCCGCATCTCTCGCCAGACATAGAGACCGAATGATCCAGCAAGCGTGAACGGCATAGCAATCATCAAAAGAATGCTATAAAAGTATCCGCGAGCTATATTTGCCCCCTCACTATCAGCTGCCTGCAGCCCGTCTTTGCAGGTTGGGCACCCCCACGCATCACTGCCTACGGCAATGGTAACAATCAACACGAGTAGCCAGACCACCACATACCTTTTCATATAATAATTGTAGTCGATTCGTTCCACCAAGACAGGGACGATCATTTTCTACTCGGTGCCGGCTAAAACAAAGACTCCGGAAGGGTTTTCACTAATCTCCACGCGGCTCTTCACGTTGTCTGGAAACAGGTCACACAAATCATCAGCCAGTCCTTTGATCTTGAAAGACGACTTTGTGAATGGTGTTGTTCTCTATGACAAAGAACGACACGTGCATTTCTGATTAAGCACTGTTTCGGCATGGCCTTTTCGGCTTGGGTAGAGAACGTACACCATGAAATAAATGATGACACCAGTCACTGATACATACAACCAGATTGGCAACGTGACTTTCCCCAATTGTCGATGACGATGCCAACTTCCACGAAACGCAAGAACAAACATGGTGACTGCCAGCACTGGAACTGCAACTGCCAGAATAATATGAGACACTAAGATACAGAGGTAAACGACCCGTATTAGCCCCTGCCCACCGAACGAAACATGACCAACAAGATAATGGTAGGCCAGATATGAGATGAGAAAAATTGTTGAAACTGAAAAGGCTGCGATCATGACCGCCCGATGAGCTTTCCAGTTACCACGAGCAATGAGGGCCCATCCCAGAACAAGAAGTACAGCGGCGATACCATTGAGGACCGCATTAAATGTCGCAAGCCACTCATACCCCATTAATTCGGTCCCTCGGCCTTGGCAGTCGTATCATCTTCTGCAAGGACATCACGAATAAGTTTTTTCAGCCGTTCCACTCTGTCTTCCTGCAACAGATGATAACTGCCGCGAAGTCGTCCCTCGCGATCAAACACAGCGCCTCGCTCAGAATGCACACCAATTTCTACTGGCAGCAGAAATGTCTTCGTGCCAACCCTTTTAATGACGTCCATATCACCGGTTAGAAATTTCCATCGCTGAGGATCTGCCTCAAAACGGTCGGCGTAGTGCTCCAACGCGGCAGGAGTATCATTCTCAGGATCACAAGTCAGGCTTACAGCAACAAAATTCGGATCGTCTATCTCACGAAGGATATCGGCGATTGCCTGATTTTCACGGAAACATGGGCCCGGACAATTGGCAAAAAAAACACTTCCCATCCACACCTTGCCTTTCAGGTTTACCGAATCGAACTGATTCCCCTCTTGGTCCGTCAGTTCAAATCTCGCCGCAGGTTCACCCAGTGAAATCTGAGTCGCATCGGGGGCACTTTGACTTTCGTTTAGGCTGACAGGCTTCGAACGAGTCTGCACCTTTTCGAAGTCACTGGAATCGCCACAGCCAATGAAGCAGGTGGCCAGAAGTACCAGGAAGGCGGACAGTCGCTTTTTACTTCGTATTTTATTCGTGATCATGCTTCTCAACTTCACCTGATGAATCAGCGGATGCAGCTTTCTCTAACAGCAAAACATCGGACCCACGGGCCATGTGGAGGGCACGTTCCTGAGCAACCATACGGTTCCGCAGGCCAATATCTGGTATCAACATAATGGTCAGGAAGATGGCCATCATAGCTGCAGGAATTGTGAGCACGTACTTCCAGTTGGCCTCCCATAGGACATGCATGAAAAAGAGCACTACAAGCAATGCCTTGGTACACGAAACTGCCATCATGAAGGCCCAGCCGACTTGCGGCTCATCTCTCCACGGCCAGTAGGGCGAATAGGTCAAGAACGACATTGTTGTCAAGAAGCATAGAGCGACGAACACAGCCATGTACTGCATTATTCCGCCATGCTGCTCATGTGCTTGCTCGTCCTCTGCAACACTTTCAATATCTTCAGGCAACTTACCTGGAGAAGTAATTGGCCCGTGCGTTACATTCGAACTCTTGTGGGGCTCTGAATTGCTCATAACTGCCTTCTTACGAAGCGATCTGAAGTATTTTCAACAAATATCTTCAAAACAAATACAAAAGTGGAAAAAGAAATATCCAAACGAGATCTACAAAATGCCAATACAGACCGGCATTTTCAATCATACCAGCGGTTTTAGGACCGAGTTCATAAAGAAGTAAAATACTAAATACAATCAACCCAACAATGACATGGATTGCATGAAAGCCAGTCAAGAAGAAATAGGTACTCGCCCACATATTCCCTCCGGGTATCACGGCCGGTAATTGAAGCCATGCGAATGTATCATTGAGTCCACCGCCATGGTCATGGCTATCGGGCCCTTCTCCCGGCAGTGGCATGATCTGATCTGCAACAACTGCAAGATCAAACGCCTGCTGATCGGGGTTATTAACCATGTCTCTGACTTGCTTCAGGCGGCGACGGCCCGTGATCTCAGCATCTGAAAGTTCGTTTTCAGGTCGCCCATCGAGCTCCTTCAACTTCGCAAGGATTGCCGGATCACTCAGTCTTGCTCGCACGGCTGAACCGTAATAGAGATCAGGACGCTCATAAATTCTTCCACGTGGAGCCCAGGGATAAATACCATGGTCAAATTTGGAAGAATATTCATATGCTTTCACACCAAGAAAAAGAGAGCCCAGTATGAGAGTAATGAGCATCCACGCTTTTGCGAGAGACCGCTTATTCGCTCGGGCTGCCTCAAGTGCAAGTACAACGGTGACGCTAGAACAAATGAGCACAAACGTATTGAAAGCACCAATTGGCTCACTCAGGTGGACATGATGGGGCTTGGGCCACACGGCAGCACCAAAGCGAAGGACGACGTAACTGCCGAGCAAGGCCGCAAAAAACATGATTTCTGTCGACAGAAACAACCACATGATAAGTTTGCCTCGAGAGAGCGGCAAACCGGGTTGATATTGGAGAACTGGCCCATGGTGTCCGTGACTTTCATGGCCAATGGCAGCTGAAGCATTCATAAAACGTGTCGAATATCTTGAGTCGTGTGGTAATTCAAAAACAAAAAAGAACTAGAGGTACGAACCTGTCAATATCTTTGGAGCACTAAAGGCTACTGCAGACGTCATAAGAATCAAAAGTACGCCCAACGAAGTGAAGAGGAGAATACGAGCGGACCGATCATCTCGTCGGAAAGCAAAGTTTACGGAAACGAGCACGTACACGGTAGATGCAAGTGCCGCAGTGAGAAACATCCGGATACTGCCGCTTGGTACTGCCATTGCCAAACTTACTGGAATCATGGCGAGAGCTGCTGCTAAAGACTGACCCGCTGCTCGTAAACCGCTAGGGTCAGTAACAGTGAGCATTTTAAGATCCGCCAAGTCGTACTGTTTGCGATAGAGCCAGGCAATGGCCATGAAGTGAGGGAACTGCCATAGATAAAGCACTGTGCCAAGGGCTGCTACAGCGAGCGATGCAGAAATATCACCAGCTAGTAACTGCTGCGGTCCATCTGCTGCAAGCCAGCCAATCGCAATGGGCAAGGCACCTGCCACAGCACCAATTGCCGTATTGAGTGGGGTGATTCTTTTTAGTGGCGTATAGACCCCTACGTAAAGAACCCACGTAAGCATTGCCACGCATGCAGCCTGCAGGTTTCCGGCCAACCACACGCATCCAGAGCCTCCAATGAAACCTACTACAACGAGAAGCCAGGCAGAGCGATTTGACAGTCGTCCAGCAGCAAGAGGCCGTGACGCCGTACGAGCCATCAGCCTATCTGTATGTCTTTCAAGTATCTGATTTGCGATACTTGAACTCGCTGCTACGACTGCTGTGCCAAATAAAACGCCGACAACAGATAACCAATTCAATTCGCGAGAACCTGATGTGAGCCACATTGCTGCAAACACAGTTACAAGCACCATCATTGCGATACGCGGTCTCACGAGTTGAGAGGCATCCGCGAGCACAGTACGCCTTGATGCATCTCGAGGGCGTGTCGATGCATCAGAAATGACAGATGATGGGGGAGAGGCGAGATGATGTTGGGCGACTAATTGCGTCACGCTAATGCCCTCCGTCGGGAAACTAGTTTGACACCTGCCGCCTCGGGCAGCCCACCGCTTGCAATACAATAAACAACGCTTACCCCAAGTATCATCATTCCAACAAGAACATGACCTGTTACAACAAGCGAAGACAGACTGCTCCTCGCAATAACTACTGCAGTCGTCTCGGGAACTCTGCTAGCAACAGAGTCCGGCAGCAACCCAAGCGGCAGTCCCCAGCTAACAATCCAGGCTCCAAACCCGAGAAGGACTTGGCTGCAAACGAAAAAAAGAATGGTCGATGACAAGAATCGACGACCGACACTTCGAGTACCACTGGCGCCCAAAAAGCCGAACGACTCACATACAGCAGCCAGACTCAATACTGCAACTGTCGCAGCACCAACGAGATGGAACAGAACGAGCCAACGAAACGTGCTCGGCCCCACTGTTGGATCTAAATGACGTAGCTGCGCTCCAGCTACAAGTTGAATGTAAGAGGCAAACAGAAGACCACTTGCAATCCATCCGCCAAGGGGCATTCCCGAACCGACTGTTTCCGCCCTTTCCTGGTTATCCTGAAATCGTCGCGATGTCAGCGTAGCAACCGCCACGGCAACCGAGAAAAACAATGGGCCCGTGCAGGCATGAACTTTGGCAACAGTTTTGTCATCGAGTAAAACACGAAGCCCTCCAAGAACGCCTTGCAGCACGACAAGAAAGACTGCAGCTACAACCAAACCACGAACCATAGACGACTGACTCGTCTTCCAGACGGCCACGGCCAAAACAAGCGATAAAAAACCAACGGAAGCACCAAGAAGCCTGTGGCCATGCTCCAGGAACAGATCCCATGGGCCAAAAAACCATTCCGCAAAAGGGAACAGGAACATGTTGTGCCCGTATGTGCCTGGCCAGTCTGGAACAGCCATGGCTGCCTCATACGTGGTAACGAGGGCACCAAAAGTGAGCAACACGCCTGTTACAGCGACAAGGCACCATGCGATCCAATGAGCCACGTTCGGGCTCTTCACTGCACTGTGTGGCGGGCTTTTTTTATCTGGCATGATAGTAATTGAACGGAGAACAACCCCTTAGTGGGCCGCGGCGGCGGTGGCGGTTGCAGCTGCATTCGGTGGATCCGTCTGCATGAGGTGGTCGCTTTCAACACCGGGCACTGAATACTCATACGGGCCACGGTGGACAATAGGCTGGAAATCAAAATTGCCATGACCGGGAGGGCTCGGCGCCGTCCATTCCAAGGTATTTGAATTCCAGGGATTTCGGCCAGCTACTGGACCATAGAACATGCTCCAGAAGAAATTAACTGCGAAAATAATCTGACTCGCCACCATGCCGATAGCACAATACGTCATGAACGCATTAAGCGGTTGCAGGTGATGAAACGTTTCGTAATGGTACGCATCTGCGAGCCTACGGGGAAAACCAACCGCCCCCAAAATATGCATCGTAAAGAAGGTGCCGTTCAAGAAAATAAACGTTAGGAAGAAGTGCACTTTGCCCCAGAACTCATTCATTGTCCTTCCAAACATCTTGGGAAACCAGAAATAAATAGCTGCCCAAACACCCATTGCAGTCCCAGCAAAAAGGACATAGTGGAAATGAGCAACTATGAAATACGTGTCATGGATGAAAATATCAACGGGAGTAGCCGCCATGAAAATCCCAGACAGTCCACCGATAATAAACATGGAAACAAAAGACAGCGCAAATAGCATCGATGTCGTAAACTGGATTCGGCCACCCCAGATTGTTCCAAGCCAATTAAATGTCTTCACAGCACTCGGTAAAGCGATCATCATCGTGGAGACCATAAAGGTGACCCCGAGAGCGGGATTCATACCTGACATGAACATGTGGTGTCCCCACACAATGAAACCCAACCCAGCAATTCCTGCAACTGAGTAGACCATCGGGCGGTATCCGAACAATGGTTTTCGCGCGAAGCACGTCAGGATATCCGAGACCATGCCCATTGCCGGCAAGATCATGATGTAGACGGCAGGGTGGCTATAAAACCAGAAGAGATGCTGCCACAGCAATGGCTGACCTCCACCAGCTGTCGCAATAGCATTATTTACGATGTTACCCTCGGGCGTGAAAAAACCTGTCCCGAGAGACCTGTCAGCTAACTGCATGAAACCAGCCGCAGTAAGCACAGGGAGCGCGAAGGCCTGAAGAACGGCCGTGATAAACATCGCCCAAATTGTCATAGGCAACCGGAACATCGTCATACCTGGCGCCCGCATCAGTATTATTGTGGTCATGTAATTCACGCTTCCAAGCATTGACGACACGCCAACGAAGGTAAGGCCAATAAGCCAGAGCGTTTGCCCCCACCCAGCACCAGGAGATGAATTCACATTTGTTGCGAGCGTTGGATAACTTGTCCAACCACTCGAAGCCGCCCCACCCTCGACAAAGAAACTTGAACCAAAGGCAATAAACGCAGGCCACATGAACCAATAGCTCAGCATGTTGAGCGTCGGAAACGCCATGTCATCAGCACCGATCATCAGCGGGATGAGAAAGTTACCAAATGCACCAGCAAGAATTGGGATGATTACGAGAAAAATCATGACCGTTGCATGCATCGTAAAGAGCATTGTGTAAAACTCTGGCGCCATTTGCCCGCCTTGTTGGGCAAAAAGCTTTCCAACAACAGGCACGTCTGACCAAGGCCAGGCCACCTGCCAACGCACGGCTAGTGCGAGTAGGCCCCCAATGAGAAACCAAAGAAGCGTTGAAAAAAGAAATTGGAGGCCAATAACTTTATGATCTTTCGAAAAAACATATGTCGAAAGAAACGTTGACAGCCTTTGTGCCGAAGACGGCTGGGTGTGCACAAGAGTCTCTTGCTTCTGTGGTGCATCCTGAACGCTTGTTGCTTTCGTTTCTACAGTACTCACGGCTAACCTCATTAGTGAAGCGGTTGTCTAAGAATCTTCATTAGCTTGATCGAATTTTTCAGTGTTTTTTCAAAATCAAGTCTCGGTATTACTTGCCTGGGTGGCTTCTTGCTCCTGATACTTTACTTCAAGCCATTGCTCAAATGACTCGCGTGACTCAAACGTCACCCTGCCCTTCATCTTGTAATGTCCCCAGCCACAAAGTTCAGCACAGACGATGTCAAACACACCTTCTTCCCGAGCTTTAAACCACACTGGGATTTTCATGCCGGGGACTGCGTCCTGCTTAATCCTGACGTTAGGCAGAAAGAAACTATGGAGCACATCCATACTTTTCAACTGAATCAAGATATCTTCATCAATTGGCAAATGAAGATCATTCACTAGATGAAGATCGTCGGGAGTACCAAGGACACCGTCGCGTCCCGGATAACGAAGGCGCCACTCGAACTGACGTCCAATGACCTCAACGGTCGGAGCCATGTTGGGCCTTCGCATTTTGATGTCTGCCCACGTGTTCATCTGATAAATCGCGAGAAATAGCAAAACTGCAGCCGGAACGATTGTCCACACGACCTCTAGAACGTGGCTACCGTGCCGATATTTAACTTCAGCCTTCTTATTGTTGGCATCGTATTTCCAGATAAACCAAAAAAGAGCGACTTCCGTTACAACAAATACAGCACCGGTGAGCCAGAGAATGAAGTAGAATAAACCATCTACGGACGAACCATGCTCTGACACATCTTTTGGAAGCCAGATGTCATACGCCGGCGCAACCGCAAAAGTGACCACTCCCAAAATTGGAACAGCCAGAAAGAGCAGACTCCAAAAAAGTCCTGCTAAACGCTTCATCCCATTGTCTCCAAAAATAACAACTGTTTTCCGATTCGTTTCTTGAACTTACATCCGATCTCGGGCAACCATCGGTCGATCCACTCCGAGCGTTCCGTTGAAGTCATACGGAAGCGACTTGATGTAGTTGACGATGTGCCAGATGTCCTCTGGCGGCACGGTGCCCTTCGCAGCAGGCATTGGTGCCCCATTGATTCCAGCATGAATCCTGTAATACAAATCAAGGGGACGCATTCCGCCGCGATACACCCCCTGCCGCAGGTTTCTTGGACGAATCATGCGGGGACGCAACGCATTTCCATCGAGAACAGTCTCAAAGCGATCGAGCCACGCCAGTTCCGTTCGATGCTCGTCTCGCTCTTCGGCTGACATATCCCAGGTCGACGCCTTTTCGGCCTGCTTCACACCACCGTCTACTGTTTTCTGCGCCTGAAGGACAACCTTATTCCAATCGTCATAATCATTGGCTTGGCCATCACCAAGGCCACTGACCCCGTGACACTTCACACAATTTGCTTTGTTGCCATAGAACAATTCTTTGCCTTTAGCGATCGACGCAACCATATCGAGGTCTGCCGGCATATCAGGCACGTCGATAATTGCATCATCGGCAGCAGCCCACATTTCCGTGACCGGATCAATGATTTCCTCAAACAAGAACTCGCGTGACTGGGGCAAGACACCCTCGTCTTCGTCATCAAGTTCAAAGTATGCCCGCATCAGTGACAACTCAACTTGACCTCGGACGCTGAGATATTTCACATACTCAGCAAGTGCATCGATTTTCGCATCACTCAAAAGCGCAAAGGATGGCATTGAACTGCCAGCCAGACCTTTCCTTAGAACCATCACCAGATCAGAATGGGTTGGCTTATCTGCCCGCTCGGTGCTCTTAAATTTGAAGACGCCCGGGCGATAGTCTCTTGGATATGGATTCAGGAAAGCTGCAGTTGGGCCCATTCCGTCACCGGTGACACCGTGGCAGTGGGCACAATGTTCTCTGTACAGCCCATTCTTTCGTCCAACGATATCGCTCCGAACGGGACCAGCGGCAAGTTTTAGTTTTGCGACATCGAGATTAATCTCAGGGGGGACCCGTGGTTCATCCGGTGTTCCGAAAAGTGCCGCGAGAATCGTAGCAACTTGTTGTTCTTGTGACGGAGTAAGTTGCTGCTTCGACGACTCGACAAGATTGAGCCGAAACGTAGCAGCCGGAGTCTGGCCGCATCCTGTTGCCAATAAAGAGGCGGAAACAACACACATCAGACCCAGCAAGCTCACAACTCTTGCTCTCTGTACTGGACCGAACGCACAACACCATGCCATCACGTTGTTCACAACGACTGACTCCATATGTAAAACTAAACTTTCTCTTCTCTACCTTAAGAATAGACCAGGACTACGCTACTAGGAGCCGACCCCCTTCCAGGGAGGGGGGGAGGCACAATGGACGACTGAATCAACCACTAATTGCATCAGCGGGTATTTCAAGCGTCCCAAGATCACGCACTTCATTCTCTTTCAAAGTAATCTTAAAACGACCCTTTGAATTCCACTTTAACTCGGGCTGATCAAGATCCAACGCACCACTACGGCCGGTCGCCCGTTCATGCCAGACCTGAAATTCAAGTGGTTCTCCAGCTGGAAGGTCTGGTATCTCAAACGTTCCATCGCCAGAGGATACAGCTACATACCCGTCTTTCCGAAAAACCGCATAGGCTTTCATCCAGGGGTGAATGTTGCAAGTAACAGAAACTGGCAAGCCAGTTTCCCGACTTGGCGTAAATACAGTCGAATCACCGGAGGGGATCAGTTGATTAAAACTACTCCCCGAAATATTCGTGTTATGACCAATTGGATCACTATTTTTCACATCAACGGCCTGACCAACCCGTGCTGCAAAAACAGGTGTGAGAAACTCACAGTTTCTTTGATCCATAACAAGTTTTTCTGTCGCCGACTCGTTTTTCACGCGACTTGACTTCCGCAGAAAAACCACAACATTTGCCAGACCTTTGCTTGCCTCGTCAACGATGAGGCTTTGCTCGAAAAGCTGCATGCCGTCTTTGGAGCACACAGCAGTGTCTTTATCGATAACGAGGGCTTTCGGGGCGCCAGGGCTTCCGGCAAAAGTAAATTTCCCTTTGAGAGACGCCCACCCTGTACCCAGGGCTTTCTCTTCAACTTTACCTTCGGCACCAGTCTCTTTCTCAAGCGTTTCTCGCAAGTCGAGAGCGGCTGCCATATCAGGTGCAGGACCAACGACTCGTTTCTGCCCGCACCCCAGACAAAGTGTCACCGCAAACAACACAAACATGATTTCATAACAGCGTGTCAGCATCTCAGTCGATTCTCGTTTTCTCCAAAAAAGCAAATAGGACCAACTATGGTTCTCTATCGAATTAGTTAAACATTTTGGCATCTACAACGATGTCACCGAGGTCTGTTCCACCCTCTTCAACAGTGAAATCTATTCGGCCCCTTTTTGCGGAAGCCTTTTTTCCTCCGAGTGTAAACTCGTCAAGATATCCGCCCTTCTCGTGCCAGAGCTGAAATTCAAGTTCCTCACCCACCGGAAGATTCTCTATTTCAAAACTGCCATCTACCCCGCTGACTGCGCCATATGGATTTGGACGAATCACCAAATACGCTTTCATCCAAGGATGGATATTGCATGTCACTGATGCTGGAATAGCTTCGTCACTACTGAACGTCACATCCGACGAACCATTACTCGGAACAAGGCTATTGCTTGGCGAGTTTTTCATTGTTGCGATATTGCTGTTATGACCTACTGAGTCAGAGTTTTTAATTGTCAACGTCTGTCCCGTCTGGACGAATCCGACATGCGGCTGAAACCGACAATCTTTGTTATCCAGAATGACTGGATCTGCCTTGGACCCGTCTTCCAAGTCTGGATGCACCGTGACTCCCTTTGAGCGAACAAACAGAACCACGTTTGCGATTCCCATGTCATCCGAAACAACAAGTTCCTCGTTAACAAGCTTGTGCTTGCCACACACTTCAACGTCCTTATCGGCGGTGATTTCAACAGGAGCTGGCGGTGTGCCATCAAAGACAAACCGACCTTTGAGACTCGCCCACTCAGCAGCCGACAATTGACTCGTAAGCGCGAATACAAACAAGCAAACGAACAAATTGATTGCAGGATTCAAATTTCGATTGACGCCCACAGAGTTCTTGCTACGAGCCATGCTGAAATCCTTTCAAAGGGGAGATTCTACTTGAGTTACGTTTCTATAAGCTTTTGCACCACGAATTGGTAATTCCGAAAAGCGTGAATTCTTGGCATCGATCGACTCACCAGTGCCGCTCATTACGGAAATGTCATTTGGCAACGGATCGTCCACCTTCACCTGTTCGTCAGAAGCTTTTGGGGCTTTTGAGACGTCCAGGCTTTGATCTGCGGATCCCTCAGTGGCCTGCTCTTCGGCAGGAGGCGATGCCACTTTCGGAAGATACGGCTCCAGAGAGAATTGCCGTTTCGTGAATTCGTCATAGTGCATAAGCAAGTCAGTCAGAGCGCCAAGTTGTTGATCGCTATCACCGACGTACAGGTCCTGGCTAACCGGTTTATCGTACGGAATATTCACAGGCATTCCCGTGTACGGAAGATACCTCTTGGGATTTGCTATCCAGCCATGGACATAGTCCGGACGAAGACGCTCGTGCACTCGCTCAAGTTGAGGAGCAAGAGCCTTCGGGTTACCCGGCGGCGCGTAGTCACCAACCAGATGGCACTTTACGCAATAATTGTTATTTGTAACTATCCGCATTGCTCCATCGAGGTGCCCAGGATGCTGCTGCTCAGCAATATCAACTGCCGACTCATCGAGACGCGGGTCGTAAACATATGGGTACTCAGCCCCATCTACTACCGAAAAATAGTCCACTAATGCGGCAGCCTGGCTCGATTGCAGATTGAACTTGGGCATCCTGAGGACAGCCGCTGGCCGAATCGGATGAGGGTTCAAAAAGAACTTGTGAAGCCACGGAGACTGGACCTTTTTACCTTCACCGACAAGTGGTGGAGGAAGCCAACCCCACGCATCACTCGGTTTGACATTGGGATTAATTACCTTCTCATCTTCAATCACGACTGGAAAGAGCAGTCTCGCGAGATCTCCACCTTTTGCCGGGTAGTGCTTCCCTGCCTTAATCGCGTCTTCGGGAATAAACACATTCGGCCCACCAACGAGCCTCGCCTCACCATCGACAAGAGCATCTTTCCAGAGGGCCACAGGCCGATGGAAAATAACATCTTCTTCATCTGGCTCGACAGGAATTCCGTCCTCATCAACCAATTGTGGAATTCCTGTTTCAGGATCAAGAATCGGCATGCCAACGATCGACGTGCGCCTTCGACCGGCAGTGTCGACCTCGAGCGAATCACGCACCTGATCCGGTGAGAAATGCCCTCTGAAGAACGGATAGTCATTGAAAGCAGGAGGTTCGCCCATCGTCTCAGGCTCGTACGCAAGATCCCAACGGTCCATTTGGAGCGTATGGCATCCGGAGCAGTTAAAACGCTCAGCCACCACAAGGCCATCAAGCCTTGCCTTTTCACGAGGTGTCGGGCTGTAGACAAATTCACTCGCCGGAGGATCAGCGACGAGACCAAGAACAAAAGTCATGACCTTTTCACGCTGCTTTGCATCAAACGGGAACTGCGGCATTCGGTATCGCTCGTTATACGATTTGTTTTCAACTTTTTTGTAATCGTAGCTCCGCGGGCGTCGCAACTTCTGCCAAAGAAAACCTTCTCGCTCATGCCCAAGCAACTTCTCTAAGAAATAGCCCGTATCCGGGTCCAGACTTTCTGGTGAAATATGATGCTCTTCTTCACCAACCCCGTAGGCCAGTTCAGTTGCAAATACATCGTCTTCTGCAACGCTCGCTTCACTGGCTCCGTGAGTTTTTTCGCCATGAGCATTATGAACAGCTTCAACTTCAGCACCAGCATGGCTCGCATGCGAAGACATCATCCCCTTGTGCGGATCATCATGATGGCCACCGTGCGAAAGATCATTCATCACGAATTGAACAACTTGCTCAAA
>JAQWMC010000010.1 GCA_029246985.1 Pirellulales bacterium | reverse complement strand
CCGACATGGAGCAGAGTTATCACCAGTGACATAAGGCCAGACATCAGAACAGACATCACAAAAGAGAACACAAGCCCATAAAACTTTTTTGGAAACATACGCATGCCCGTGACTTGATTTGGCGAACTCAATAAATCCTGATTAGAATTTCCTCAAAATGACAAGGTGTCTTTCAATAACCACTACGTTCCACAAAACGTACAGTACGGCTGGCTTCCAGGTAGCGCCCCTTTTTGATACGGCTCATTTTCTTTTGTTTTTGAAAAAGGTGATTTGAGTGCTTCAAGTAGCCGATGCGTTGGCTCGATGTCTCCTGACTCTGCCGCGACAAGGGCTTCCTCAACTTTTAAATTTCTTGGAATAATAACTGGGTTTACTGTTCGCATACGTTTTGCAGCATCAACAAATGAACCCGGCTCCCGAGCTAGGCGTTGGGACCATTGCTCTACCCAGCCACTGAATCCGACAACCTTGGATAACCCTGGATCCACCTCAGGTTGTTCGATGCTATTCGCTAATGAGACGAATGTTGCTGTAAAATCTAATTGTGATTCTTCCATAATATTAAGTAATTCACTGTAGATTACAGAGTCTTCTTTCTCCAGAGTGGTCAGACCAAGTTTCGCATTTGCACCAATCTGAAAGTACTTCTCGTAACACGAAGAGAATGTTTCCAGAATTTCGACAAATTTCTCAACCACATCTTCTGGGTTTCCTGGAACTACCTGAAGAAGGCTTTCTGCTAAACGTGCCAAGTTCCACTGGGTGATCGATGGCTGGTTCTGGAAAGCATATCGACCTTGATGATCAATTGAGCTAAACACCGTCTCCGGATGATAGATATCAAGAAATGCGCAAGGCCCATAATCGATTGTTTCACCAGCAATAGAAACGTTATCCGTATTCATTACGCCGTGCACAAAACCGACAAGCATCCACCGGGATATAAGATCTGCTTGTCGATCGAGCACAGCCTGAAAAAATGCGAATGGCAAATCATCTGAGTCCCGTAACTCCGGAAAATGCCGATCAACTGTGTAAGCAAGAAGCTGTGAAAGATTCTCTTTATCACCCAATGCGGCAGCATATTGAAATGTACCAACACGAATGTGGCTCGTTGCAATCCGCGTCAAAATTGCCCCTGGCAATGGAGTACCTCTCAATACACTTTCACCAGTCGCCGTAACCGACAGGCTTCGAGTCGTCGGTATACCCAATGACTCCATGCCTTCGCTAATAATATATTCTCGGATCATTGGACCAAGTGCTGCTCGACCATCACCACTACGCGAATACGGTGTACGGCCCGATCCCTTCAGTTGAACATCCACACGTTGTCTATCAGGTGTCAAATGCTCACCGAGCAGAATGGCCCGGCCATCACCAAGATTCGTGAAGTGTCCGAACTGATGCCCGGCATATGCTTGTGCTATTGGCATTGCCCCGGATGGTATTTCATTACCTGCAAAGACCTGTGCTCCAGTTGACTGGAGAATCTCCACGTTGAGACCAAGATCCTCCGCTAATGCATCGTTCAAAAGAATCTGCCCGGCATGACGCACCGGCTCGGGCTTTGTAGGAGAGAAGAAAACTTTGGGAAGGTGCACAAAAGAATTGTCAAAACACCATCCTGCATCTGACTTTTTTTCGATTGTCACAATATTTTCTTCAAACCGTGAAGTGATAAAGAAACGAATAGTTCTCCCTGAGCAAGGGTTTCGTCTCCTTTGGTATTATTCTGAAATATAAGGGTTTTGAAGTATCCCTTTATCAAATTAATCATCCAAAAACTCAAACCGCCTCTTGCGCTCCCCAGATATCAGGATCGTTTCCAAAAACATCGCCAACGGTCGCACCCAAAGCCCTCGGTCTCCATAATCTGCTCGGTATACAACAAGTTTTTCAAGAGTTTCACTATGTGAAGCAACGCCGAGTACGACGTAGTCATTTCCCTTGTAGTGTCGATAGCGGCCATATTTCAGATCATCCATATTTTCACCAATCTCATAATACACCTTGAACGAAAAGACGAGTATTTGACTTAATCAAGCGAAAGACATCTTCCAAAAACCACACCATCAAAACTCATTCTTGTTCTAGCATAGGGATTCCAAGGGCGTTGTGCTGATCTGTAAATACGCTCTATTCAAATAAATTCTAAGATTGGCCCATCCAAACAGTACATTCCCAGATGTTCTTTTCGTTTAAGATAAGACGATGCCTCAACACCTTTTTGTTTATGGAACACTTCGGCCACAACTGGCACATGGTGAAGCGAGCGCCCTTATTGCCGAACTTGAAATAGTTGGACCGGCTACCGTTCAGGGAAAATTATATGATTTTGGTGCGTATCCTGGGGTCACACATGAGAAGGGAATTGTTTTCGGAGACTTACTTCGGCTCGCAAGTACTGAACAATTAAGTCCTCTAGATACATATGAGGAGTGCAACGGTCACTCACCACTTTTTACTCGTTCAATTACCGCTGCTCAGTCATGTGTAGGCACTTCGATTGCTGCCTGGATCTACTTGTTTAGTGGTCAAATAGAGTCTGGTGTTTCGATTGCGAGTGGTGACTATCAACGGTACATTCGAAGCCGACTGATTCACTGAATACAACTGACTCCTCACCGAACGAGGTGATATTTGCTATTTTTTTTAGCAATGTCCACAAGGAATGCTAACTTTTCAGGCGAGTTGCACAGGCGAGTTGCAGAAGGAGGCCCAGTTTTTAAGATAATGGGTGGTTGGTTTTCGGATGGCATGCCTTTTGCCCGCTCATTTAGTGTCTGTGACTGCATTTGACACCGAACAGGCGGCTGCATCCAATCGAAACTCCTCGGCTTCTTCTCGGCCCTGCCGGAGATGCAGATCGATGTCGCGTCGTCCTGCAGTCGACAGGCTTCAATGTTTTCTAATACCTCCTCAAAACTTAGGACGAACTTCAGTTATGAGCACGAAATCGAAACTGGAATACATCTGGCTTGATGGTTATAAGCCAACGCAAAGCCTTCGATCAAAGACTCGAATCGAGTCAGATTTTGGTGGCACTCTTGAAGAGTGCCCAATGTGGTCTTTTGATGGCAGCAGTACTGAACAGGCAACTGGTGGTGATTCTGACTGCCTTTTGAAGCCAGTAGCTGTTTTCCCAGATCCAGGCCGGAAGAATGGTTTCCTCGTAATGACTGAGGTTCTCAATGCTGATGGCTCACCTCACGAATCCAACGGTCGGGCAACTATTGAAGATGATGATGAAGACTTCTGGTTTGGTTTTGAGCAGGAGTACTTCCTCTGGTGTGTTGCCAATAACAACCCACCAGGGTTTCCTCTCGGTGGCTATCCAGCCCCTCAAGGTCCATACTACTGTTCTGTAGGCGCATCAAATGCCCACGGCCGAGACTGTGTAGATGAACATCTTGACGCCTGTCTTGACGCAGGAATCAATGTTGAAGGAATCAACGCTGAAGTAGCTGCCGGCCAATGGGAATTCCAAGTATTTGCCAAGGGCGCGAAACGTGCTGGTGACGAAATCTGGGTTGCGCGATACCTGCTCGAACGAATTGGCGAACAATATGGATATGCAATTGATTGGCATCCGAAACCACTTGGCAAAACTGACTGGAATGGATCCGGCATGCATGCAAACTTCTCAAATGAGCTGATGCGGACATGTGGTGATAAAGAGGTCTTTACAACTATTTGTGAAGGCTTTAGCGGTGTTGTTGAACGACATATTTCTGTTTACGGTGCCGACAATGATCAACGCTTGACTGGTCAGCATGAGACACAAAGCATTGATCAGTTTAGTTACGGTGTTTCTGACCGTGGTGCATCCATTCGTATTCCCGTTGGCACAATTGATGATGGCTGGAAAGGCCGTCTTGAAGATCGCCGACCTGCTTCGAATGCTGATCCATACAAGGTTGCTGCAGCGATTATCAAGACTGTCAAAGGTGCTGCCGGAGCTGCAGTCTGATCCTCAAGAAACATTTTGTTTCACACGACAAGGGGTCTTCCGGAATTCTTTCGGGAGACCCTTTCTTTTACTGGTCCTGCTTTTCAAAGTTACGAAGCACCTGAAGTGTGTACGCTGAGTCAAGAAGTCGCACTGCATCAAGCATCTCCTGCATCGTCTGGAATCGATTTGCTGGTTTTTTTTCGATCGCTCTCATCACAATTTCATCAAGCTCTTTTGGGATTTCCTTTTCCGGAGCCAGTGACGATGGAGGTGGTGGTTCATCGTGAATAATATTCTCAAATGTTTCCTGTATCACACGACCTCGAAATGGCTCACGAAGAGCAATTGCCTCGTACAGCACTACGCCCATACTGAAAATATCACTACGTTCATCGATTGTTGCCCGATTTGTATTTACTTGCTCGGGCGACATATAGAGTGGAGTACCCGGTCGATCTCCTGCCATGGTTAATGACTGACTGACCTCTTCTTGCTTAATGACTTGTGGATGCCCGAGTCCATCATCCGGTTGACCCCATACTTTGGCTACACCCCAGTCAAGCAATATAACCTCGCCAAAGTTACCGACCCAAATATTCTCGGGCTTTATATCCCGGTGAATGACCCCTCTGGCATGAGCGTATAGAAGAGCAAGTCCAGCGGTCATTACAATTTCTACTCGCCGACGAAGATCAAATTCTGCAACTGTGACGGGGTCTTTCTGAGCAACGCGTGACAGTATCTCAAACAGGTTTTCCCCTGAAATACGTTTCATCGTGAAATAAAGACCCTGACGGTGATCCCGTCCAATGTCGTAGACAGGAACAGTGTTGGGGTGCTGGAGTTGAGCTGTTATCCGTGCTTCTCGAAGGAGTCGCTGATTTTCCTGCTTATCAAGCAGATACTTTGTGAGTAAGGACTTCATCACAACGGTTCGGCCAGTCATTTGATCGAAACAGGTTCGCAAAATCGCAGACCCGCCTCGAGCCATTTCGCGATAACCAGTGTATTTATCAACCCCCTCAGGAATCACCCTCGGAAGTGCGTAGTCCGTTGCGGAAAGAAAGATTGGGCCTTGACCATCTTCTTGCGATGGCATCGCGAACTCCTTTTAGAATAAAGTATGGTTAGGCTGCCATACGAAGGCCGCTGTATCAAGGGCTCTTCAAAATGTTGCTGAAGTTTGTAGTACAAACGTTTGTTCGTTCTTATATTGTTTTACTCCTAACTTCAACTCGGCTTTTATGTGCACAAGTGACTTCACCACCCAGCCTCATTACCGGACATAGAGGAGCCTCTTCTGTTGCACCTGAAAACACCCTAGCCGCATTTAACAAAGCATGGGAAGTTGGCTGTGATGCTATTGAAGGTGACTTTCGACTTACCGCCGATGGAAAAATTGTCTGCATACATGATTCGAATACACAAAGGACCACCGGTATTGATAAAGTTGTCTCTAAGACATCACTACGATCGTTACAAGCACTTGATTGTGGTGCTTGGAAAAACGTGCGTTACGCTGGAGAAACATGCCCAACTCTGGGCCAGGTCCTTCTAACTGTTCCACCACACGGACAACTTTTTATTGAATTAAAGACGGGTCCTGAAATCGTAGAACCGCTCGCTGAGTGCCTTCAAAACTCATCGCTCCCAACGAGCAAGATTACACTTATTACATTTGATGAAAACACTGCAAAGAAATGCCGGACGACTTTTCCAAATATTCGGATCCATTGGCTTACATATTTTCAACATCGTAAAGATCAAACACCCACGTGGGTTCCGTCTGCTGAACAGATCGCGTCCACACTCGAACGGATCGGGGCAGACGGAGTTGGTCTTCAAGCACGTCGTAATGTAGTGACAAAAAGTTTTCTTAGCCAACTACGAAATAACGGTGTCACTGAATTTCATGTCTGGACTGTCGATGATCCAGACGATGCGATTTTTTTTATTCGTGAAGGTGCTTTTGCGGTGACGACAAATACTCCTGCTCAATTAAGGCAGCACATTCAGTTTCCCTAAGACATTTGATGGCTGCCAGCTCGATCTACGTGAATCGCTCCGTCGTCGTCGAAGATAAAAAATACTTGCCACAGACAGTGCTGCTGGCAACGGTGTTATCCATGCCATTGATACTGTTCTGATTCCATGGCTTCTTGCATCGTGAGATCATTATCAAAAAAGCAAAGCTGTGACCGAACGAATGTCTTGGCGGCCGTTTTGTGATCAGTGCTTTTAGTGTTCTCAAAATGACAATAAACATTGTAAAAACATCGCATTCTTGGGTAAAATTTCGTGCTGGTTGCTCCTCTGGTCACGTGTATACCTGGCCACTCCCCACCAACAGAGATCAGACTATACTGTAATCTGTTCAAATTCTTGGAGCTGCACAAAAACAGCCCTTACTCGTTAAAGGAAACTCCTATGTCCTACCGATCACTCGGTATCGTTTTGGTAGTCGCTTGTGCCCTAGTCGGTGCTCGCACTGCAACAGCCGGTTGTGGCACCTGTGACAAAACAGTTGTTGAGAATGCTGCAAATAATGAAAGTTTCAGTACCTTGGTTGCAGCAGTAAAGGCAGCGGGGCTCGCTGAAACACTTTCAGGAACTGGCCCATTTACAGTCTTTGCTCCGACCAACGCAGCATTCGAGAAGTTACCTGCCGGCACTGTTGAAAAACTTTTAAAACCAGAGAATAAAGATCAGCTTGTAAAGGTTTTGACGTATCATGTCGTGCCTGGAAAAGTAATGGCCAAAGATGTTGTCAAACTCAGTAAAGCCAAAACAGTTGAGGGATCAGAAGTTTCGATCGCCGTAAATGGCGGTGTCGTCACGGTCGATAATGCAAAGGTGATTAAGACTGACGTGAATTCCAGCAATGGCGTCATTCATGTCATAGACACGGTAATTCTTCCGAAGAACTGATCTGTTTCGTAAGAGTGTCCACAAAATTGAAAAGGCTGCCAGCGAAAGTTGGCAGCCTTTTTTCTTTTGCTTTTTTATTGGCAGAATTCATATCTTGAAATTAATTGCAAAACTTCTGTAGACGTTTGGCACAAAAGAGAGTGCACGCCAAAATCATCAACAATACTTCTATTTGTTTCCGCCTGATCTTTGCTTGTCTTTTCGAGATACACATAGGGCCTTGCTCGTGAAGATGGGATCGAGCGTTCAAAGTGATGCCTATACTCAACCGGGAGACAGATCTTTTGGGCCATGAAAGTATTTGTATCGGACTCTTTTAATACCTCTCGAACCTCGTACACCACCTTGATGTCATCACCTTCTGGGGGCCCATCACGTAGGATTTTTCCAGGAAGAAACGCCGACTGGACTGGCCCAACCACTAACTCAATCGGCTTCGATTCCTTCGTAAGCCAGACTTTGATCCGATACCGATTGGTGTTTTGATCAGGAGAAGCAAGGTCATAGCCCACCAGACAGTTATCACTCACAGCTGACATTCCAAGTTGCGTAGGCCCAATCAGTGATCGCGTCCTGAGACGTCCATTTTGGGCATCGCCTAACGTAATGGAGTGCGCTACTGGTTTCTTAACTGATTCAATACGTACCACTGCATACATCTCTTCGGAAGCAATACTCTGCACCTCTGCAGCTTCAACAAAGCCAACACTAACTGCTGCAGTGAGAAAAACACTCAGTGCTTTTTTTTGAAACATTCTTTTTTTTTGCATGAAAAAGCCTCTCTGGACTCCCTCCTTCTCCTGCTATGCCCGACGAGGGACAAATATACTTTTCAAGAGCGAACCCAAGATTACATATGTGAGAATCATTGCGACTATGCGGACGATATACATAGTTATAAGATTTGGTGGACCTCCAGACAGAGCCGTCTGAATCATAAAAAGTCCAAGATAATGTCCCGCCAACGGACAGAGAATAAAATAAATCAGCACAAGAAGAAGGACACGCATTTTGAAAACCAGCCAAAAGTAGAAACTGGGGAGGGAATAGCATTCTGATTCTACGGTTTCTTGCAATATTTTCCTTGGGAAATTTCTTGATGAAAAAACAAACTCTCGGGTTTTCACCAAAAGCGTGGTGTTGATGGAATATATGAATCTCGACCGTCTTGAGAGACTCATTCACATTCCTGTGAGTTCTCGACCAGACTGGCTAAAAAATGCCCGCGAGGACGCTGAGGAACTTCTCTGGCTGGCTAGTCGTGCAAGTATGAATCATGATCTTGCTTCACTCGAGGAACTAGATCGAGAAGCAAGCTTCATGGCTGACCGGATTCAATACCGCATGGAAAACGATCTTTGAAAAAGAAAGAACAGTTTCCTCAGTCTTAAAATGCTGAAAAAACTGTTCTTTGTCGTTGTATTACTGACGATTGTTATTGGTTCGATCAATCTCTTGTACGAACAACATGCGGCTCACCGCAACGATCCCAGCGAATTGTTGCACTGAAACCACAGCAACAGTAGTCGACATGGGTCACGCCACTGCCAATCAAAGCACATCGAGTCGTTACATCTGGTGCTTCGCACACACAGCACTCTGGCACACAAAGTGTGACTGGCACCGGACAGCCGTCACAAGGACTACAGATCATCAGGCAAACTTCTACCTTTGGCGGCGGTGGGCAGCGGTCTTTTCCGCAACAACCAAAAAGGCCCGCATCAGCATGGCTGGAACCCAAAACGATGACGAGCATCGCTGCTAGGATTGAGAATGTTTTCCACGTTTTCACGTTGAAACTCCTTCGGTATATCGAGTGGTATGAAACTGGCTTCAATAGTACCAACGATAAAACTCAAAATCGAGTTTTTCCATGCTTTTTTTACAAAACCCCTTAAACACGCCACATAGAGGTTTATGGCAACTCCCAACCTGGACGATAAGCCCGGCTCACGAATTGGTTCACTTCAGAAACATTTGGACTCTTCAGTTTTTTGGCATCCCACTGAATTCGTGTTCCTTCGCCAGCCCGTAGTGCGAGGTTCCCGATGAGTATCGTTTCGGTGAGGCGACCTGCATAGCCAAAATTAGACATAGTCCCAGGTTCATACTCTCCCTTGATTGAACGCACAAACTCCCATTTCTGGCGCTGGTCGCCACTTCCCTTAAATGGAATTCGTGCCAATGTTTCAGCCGGTGGCTTGTAGTCAACGAAATCTTCTTCTGGAAGAAGAAAATAACGCGCTCCATAGGAATCTGGTGAGAACAGGACGCCCTTACTTCCAACAACAACAGCACCGCTCGTTTTCCGACCGCCTTCTTTCTGTTTACTTACTTTCTGTTGGAATGATTCGGGAAGCTGTTTGATAATTGCTTCTGGTGGCAGTTCGCCTCCGTCGTACCAATGGAACTGACACGGTGACAGGCCGTCCCGCTTGCCAAACTCAAAGAGAAGATGCGAACTTCCTGGGAATGTCTCGCCCTCAAAAATACCGGGGTTTTTCACCGCAGTCACCGCATCGGCATCAAAGAGCTTCAGTGCCATGATGGGCATGTTGGTCGTGTGACAGGCCATGTCACCAAGCGCTCCAGTTCCAAAATCAACCCATCCACGCCAGTTGAAGGAGTGGTAAACGCCTTTTTTAAATGGACGCATTGGTGCTGGGCCTATCCAGGCGTCCCAGTTGAGGTTCTCTGGAATTGCATCTTCGCCAGCAGGCCTGCCTCTACCCTGAGGCCAGACCGGACGATTCGTCCAAATGTGTACTTCTGCAACATCTCCAATCGCGCCACTCCGGATAACTTCAACTGCCTCACGCAGGCCATTTTCGCTCGTGCCCTGATTGCCCATCTGTGTGACAACGCCCATCTGCTCCGCTGTCTCTCGCATCAACCGAGCTTCATGAATGGACCATGTCAGAGGCTTTTGGCAATACACATGTTTCTTCATCTGCATTGCCTTGAGTGCCGCAACAGCGTGAGTGTGGTCAGGCGTACTGACTGTTACGATATCTACCTTATCTCCAAGTTTCTCAAGCATTTCACGGAAGTCATCGAACTTTCCTGCGTCGGGAAACTCCCGTGACTTTTTATCGACAGTTCCTCCATCAACATCACATAAGCCAACAATATTGACTCCTTGTTCAGCAATATGGCTGGTATCGCTACTGCCCTTACCGCCAACGCCGATACATGCAGCCGAAAGTCCTTGAAGAGCTGATTCATTAGCTCGTAAAACTGGGCTTCTACCCGACCAAACTCCAAAGCCAGCACCTATTGCAGCTGAACGACCTAGAAACTGTCGGCGGGATGTGGATGAACTCATGCGTGCTATTCCTTTGTTATCGAAGCTAATTTCTTCTTGTACCTACTGATCACTTACAATTGACACGTCTTTGGAATGTTATAATTCATTTTCGGAATTGCACCAAAGATGTGTCTGTCTCTTTTTTATTCCTGCAGACATTTTCTTTTCGCACTAAATATAAATGTAATACTATCTAAATTGGTTTATCTAAACCATCATGCAAAAACATGAAAAAACATGAAAAAACATGCTCTTGAGCAGCTTCGAGGCTGATCGATTCGATATTTAGTAAACCCGCGATATTTTTCACTCGAACAAAACAAACAGTGCGGTCTTGTTATCTCACCTCACATATTCAATTACTCTATGTCGTAACAAAATTATTCCTTACACATTAATAATTGACATAACGTCCAAAACCACTTTCTTCACCTCGTTACCCCGTGCTAAAAATGCTTTACCAATCGCTTCTTCATCGCCTTTCTCTTCTTGGACTTGTTGTGTGCTTCTGTAACATCGCTATTGCTTCCACCCCAGAAATTATTTCCCAGGCAGGCGGTGTCATAAAAGAAAATAGTGATGGAGCCATTGTCGACATTGACCTCAGCGATCGTCCCCTGAATGACCAAATCATAGAAGCACTTGTTGCTCTTCCGGAACTTTCAGTACTACGACTCCGAAGAACATCAATCAGCGATGAACAGCTCGGTCAACTGACTTCACTCACGCTACGAATGATTGACTTGAGAAACACGAACATCACAGATGCTGGACTCATTCACCTTGCTCAGATTCAGTCCCTCGTCGACATTCAGCTTGAAAAGAGCAAAATCACAGACGTTGGTGTTCAAAAACTAGCTGGTCTTGATCTCAAAAGTTTTAACGCAAACTACTGTACCAGTATCAGTAATCGCTCATTGGCTGTTCTCGCCGCCATGCCGTTGCTCGAACAAGTCCAGCTTGATTACACAAAAATAAATGATGAGGGCATGACTGCCCTTGCGGCAGCAAGCCGATTAAAACGGCTTCGCATTCGTGGTGTTGATGTCACCGGTGCTGGGCTTATTCATATTGCAGGCTTAAAAGGCTTAAGCCGACTCAACCTGCGAGACACGTCTCTTGATGATGCTGGCCTCTCAGTGATTGCTGGATTGCCTGCACTTGACTGGCTTGATATCAGTGAATGCCGACTCGCTACACCAACTGGACTAGCCCAGCTAGGGAAAGCACGTACGCTGACATACCTTGATCTTTGGGAAACGAAAACAAATGACACCGTCCTAGCCGCTTTCAATGAATTAACAAGTCTCAAAGTCTTAAATCTGAAGGCAACATCGACGACTGATGAATCACTGCCGGCAATCATGAAGATGAACCAACTTGCTGACCTTAATGTCGCTGGAACCCAACTCACTGACAAAAGTTTTCTTGCTTTTGGAAAACTACCGTTGCTCAAAAAACTCAACGTAGCGAATACCGATATTGGATTTGATACTATTGATATACTTCTCGAATCACGTGATAATCTCGAGGTTATTGAATTTGAAAATTAAACAAGTATCAAAAAAGTGGGGGTTCTCCTGCCTGCTTTCTCTACGGAAAAAATGCGGATGAGATACTCAGGCCTGAATCACAACCCTGTCTTCTTTTGACTTCGACAACGTGCGGAACAGTATCGCACACTTGACCAACAGTTTTTCCATTTCTTTCGCCAGGAAAATGGTCGGCCGCAAACAGCACATATTTTCTCACTACATGGAGGCTTGCGCGAAACACAATATCGTGGAGTAGTGGGTGACACGAGACTACCTTTTTTGTTCAAGCTACGTCCTAAAACTGTAGTCGTCTCAGGAATATTCGTCTTGGTGTTCTTGATCTGACTGCCGGATCAGGTCACGTTTTGTGGCCTTCTTTCTTCTTCTGTTTACTCATAAAAATTATGTCGTTGCCAGTAATGGCTAGAACTTCGTATTCTAAAATTTGGGATTCGTCACTTC
>JAQWMC010000153.1 GCA_029246985.1 Pirellulales bacterium | reverse complement strand
GGACGTAGCTCAATTGGGAGAGCACCGCCTTTGCAAGGCGGGGGTTGAGGGTTCGAGCCCCTTCGTCTCCACTCAATTACCATCCCACTACCACGTGACCACTTACGAACCGACCAGGTTTTCAGCGACACAATGACGACGTATACAAGTGGTCATTGTGGAGTCGCAGATTATGTCACTGGCCTCCAAACACGTGGTGATCTCGAATCCTGCCTACAGGTGCACCTTGAACCCAAGGGTGAACAACAGCCACTTCTTGTTGCCTTAGGGGTCGACGTCATCGGGCTGAAACAGATTAACGACACCAGTGGCTTTCTCGCGGGCGACAGGCACCTTGCTGCAGCTGCAGCGAAACTCGTTGATGCAACAGCACTTTCGCATCTTCAGTTTCGTCTTGGTGGTGATGAACTTGCGGCTATCTTCCTTGGCCCTCATGCCCTGGAAAACGCAACAACTGCAAAAGACAAATTACTCGCCTGCCCAAAGGCTCCGAACATTCGATGTGGTATCGCACCTGCTGCTGCCGGTGACACTGCTGCCTTACTCATTGAACGACTGTACACAGCTATTCGAAAAGCCTGATTCAAAAACTCCCCGCCCTCCTCATTCCTGCCCAAGCACACCCCGGACATTCCCTATGCCTTCTGCTACTGAGTCGAGTTCTTCAGACGCTTTGACGCGCCGAGACACCATTCGCAACGTGGCAATTATCGCGCACGTTGATCACGGAAAAACAACCCTCGTTGACTGCCTTCTTCGTCAAAGTGGCCAATTCAGAACAAGCCAACTTGAAAAAGAGCGCATACTCGATTCAGGAGACCTTGAACGAGAACGCGGCATTACGATACTGTCAAAAAACATTGCAATTCAATGCCAAGGCGTCAAAATTAATATCATTGACACCCCTGGACATGCAGATTTCGGTGGCGAAGTTGAACGGGTTCTTCGGATGGCCGATGGCGCGGTTGTGCTTGTTGATGCCGCTGAAGGACCAATGCCTCAAACACGTTTTGTTCTTGGAAAGGCTCTTGAAGCCCGGCTCCGTCCAGTTGTCATCGTGAATAAGATTGATCGGCCGGATGCACGTCCGCATGAGGTTCTTGATGAAATCCTCGAACTCTTTCTTGAACTTGGGGCTGATGACGACCTCGCTGACTTCCCCTATCTTTTTGCATCAAGTCGAGATGGATATGCCTCTGCTGATGAAACTGCACGCTCTGGCTCCATGCAACCTTTATTGGACTTGATAATCGAAAAAATTCCGGGGCCTGTCGTTGATGACGAAGGACCTCTTCGTATGCTTGTCACTACCCTTGACTGGTCTGACTATGTCGGCCGTATTGCCGTTGGCCGAATTGAATCCGGGAAACTCGTTAAAGGTGGCAGTATTCTCCGATCGACGGCGGATGGCAGTCTTCGTCCCGCCAAAACAACTGGGCTTCAGGTCTTCGATAAACTCGGTCGGGTCGACACCGATGAAGCAACGGCAGGTGACATTGCTGCTGTGAGTGGAATCGAACCAATCGAGATCGGTGATACGCTTTGCTGCTCGAACGACCCACAACCACTCGCACGCTTAGCAGTTGACGAACCAACCCTGAGTATGGTTTTTGGCATCAACACCTCACCATTAGTTGGGCGTTCTGGCACGTTCCTTACCACACGACATCTTCGTGAGCGACTACTTAAGGAACTTGAACGTAATGTAGCGTTACGAGTTGAACCAATTGCTGGCACGGAACAGTTCTCCGTTTCTGGACGTGGCTTGCTTCACTTATCCGTACTTATTGAAACTATGCGGCGAGAAGGATTTGAGTTATCTGTCGGCAAACCACGAGTAATCTTGCGGCAGGAGGAGTCCGGCCTGCTAGAGCCTTTTGAATCACTGGTAGTTGAAGTCCCGCAGGACAAGCTTGGACCAGTAATGGAACTTGTTGGAGCCAGACGGGGTCAACTTTCCCACATGGGGTCACGCGGGAACTTTACGCACGCCGTATTTTCGATACCGGCGCGAGGCCTTATCGGACTTCGAACTCGTGTACTCAATGCGACACAGGGAACCGCCATTATGCATCATCGTTTTGAATCATGGCAGCCGCTCGAAGGTGACGTAGGTGGACGGGCCAATGGCGTTCTGGTGTCGATGGTTAAGGGAAAAGCTGTTGCTTTTAGCCTTGATAGTCTGCAGCAGCGTTCTGAACTATTTGTTGCGCCGGGAGATGATGTCTATGAAGGGATGATCGTCGGAGAAAACGCCCGAAGTGACGACATGACCGTCAACCCAACAAAAGAGAAAAAACTCACAAATATACGGGCTGCCGGAAGTGATCGAAACATTCTTCTGAAGCCACCACGGAATATGTCACTCGAGGAATCGCTGGAATACATCGAAGAAGATGAACTTGTTGAAGTCACTCCTGAAGCTATTCGACTCAGGAAAATTCTCCTTAGTGAACATGAACGACGCAAGCATGCTCGTCGACAACCATCCTCTTGATGTTGACGCCTACCTTGGATATTCAACGAAGGCTTGCTGTGCGCTGGGTCCGTTGCGTACCTGCTAGACTTTTAGCCTTTTGACAGTCATTAAATCGGACCCGCCCTCGATAAAAAAGTGAATCTTCTCAAACCCCATTATGCTGAGAATTCGTACACCTTTCCAGGCTGAATCAGTTCAACATCTGAGATGTTATGCGATGCTAGTTCTTGAGCTATTTGTTCTGCATAGCGTGGTTTTCGATGTACAACAATCCATCGAACGGGTCTTTTCAACTTCTGCAATTCATCTACAAAGGTTTTTGTGCAGTGGTGGCCAGATTTCTCCGCTAAGTCTGCAAGGCAATCTGGAAAGCTAACCTCAAGAAAGACTGCATCCAGCCGATCTAATCCATTGAGATGCTGCCAAAATTTTTCTGTTGGGCCAGTATCTGATGGAAATGCAACAACTGCTTCACCGTCATCGACAACAAGACCAAGTGTGGGAACAGCATGCGAAACTGGAACAGGCGTTACGACCAATCCGCACCGGTTGACAGGCTGTCCTGCCTCTAACGGCGTCGTGATAAGAAATGGGTCCTCTGGTGTTGAAAGCGCGAGAAAATCCGGCCAGATTCGACCGTTGAATAAGTCCTTCTGCAATAAATCAAGAACACTTTCTGCAGAAAGAACTTCGATACTTTTGGGGCCTGGTTCATAGACATTTTCCAAAAGGATCGGCAGGGTCGCTATGTGATCAATGTGTTGGTGCGTGACAAAGACGTGCTCAACCTGCTTCTGCTTTTGCAAATCGGCAAGCAATCCAATCGACCCCGCGTCAATCGCGACTCGGTCATTGATGAGATAGGTAACTAAAAACTGCTTGTCCGAGGGAGGCTGACTCGAAGGCAATAACTCGACACGCATGAGAAAAACACCCTCCTAAATAAATTCTGTGTGATGCCAAATGCACTGCATCAGAGTCCAAAAAATTCTTTAATTCTGGTCAGTATATCCAAGGATGTCTCGCCAATCCGCTGGCTCCTTGCACCTTCAATTGCTTCCTCACGCTCAATTAATCTTCTATGAATATTTTCACCTAATTTTTCAAGAAGGCTAGGCTGCTGCTTAAGTATTTCTCGGAATGCCGTTCGCGTGACTTCGAAGACTCGTGTCTCTGTAATTGCCGTGATCGTGGCCGAACGTGGTTCTCCTGTCATAAGCGACATCTCACCAAAATACTCGCCGACTTGTAGTCTACGAAGCTGCACACGCTCCTTCTCGCTCGCTTTGACACTAACCGTCACTTCTCCTTCAGTAATAATAAACATACTCGTGCCCGGATCACCTTGACGAATAATCTGTTCATCTTGGGCGTAGGTTTGTTCGTCCTGCTCACTTGCTAGCTTCTCAAGCTGTTCCTGTGAAAGCATTCCCAGAACTCCAGCTGCCTCAAGCCGACGTGCCCGCTCTGCAACTACGGTTACCCGGGGAGCTTCAACAGTTGCCGGGAGTTGGGTCAGCCTTACCTGGTGAGTAGAAACAGGAATACGAATACCGTTCCTGGCAAGCGCGTAAAAAATGCGGTCTCGTGCCATGCCATCGACCCGATCTCGTTGTCCAAACTCCGTTGTGAAAATTCTAATCCAATATTCAATGCCACGATCGGTGTAGTCGTTCGTAACGACAGAGGGAGTCGGAGAGTCAAGAACGCCAAAACTGCCCCGAACAGCATCGAGCATGATCGACTGCACTTTCTGTGGCGGCACCTCGTACGGTGCTACGATGAAAAGACTACGTCGAGACCATGGATCTGGTTTAGTGAAATTCCGTATAGATGCTTGCGCCAATTGGCTATTCGGAATGTCAACATACGCGAGATCCAAAGTAATAACTTTTGTAGCCCTCCAATTGATCTCAATAACTTTTCCAACATGCTCTGCATGCGAGTCGTATTGAATCCAGTCATTTAACTCAAAGGGATGCTCTGCATGAATAGCCAGTCCGGCAGCCACATTACCGAGGGTGTCGCGAAGTGCGAATCCAAGGACTGCTGTCAAAACAGCTGAGCCAGCAAAGAGCTCACCTGCAGCAACGCCTGCCTCCCAAAGTGCTGTGACGAGAGCAACCCCAACCAATGCAATTCCCAGAACGTCAAGAAAAATCTTGGGCACCGGATCTCGAATACGTTCCCACCCTGAAACAAACACGACAAGAACCAGAGACTGCAGAAGGGACGCGAGGGCAAAAAAACGGATCGCTTGCTGGGAGAACCCAACAGTCGATTCAGCCGACGGGAATAAAAGAGGCAACACAATCGGAAGTGGAGACAAGAGGAGCAGTATAAGCGGGCTTCGTGCCACCCATCGTCGTCCCTTTGGTGCGGTTATCAAAAACAACAAAAGTGCGAGCACTGCACCGAGTAGCTGCCTAGTTGTTTCGGTATCGTTCCATGCCATCATCAGATGCACTTATCCATATAACTTTTTGATTACAAGAATCTCGACCCATCATTACCTCACCCGGCCTTTGTGAAAAGATTATCAAAGTTTGAGCGTTTGAATGCGAAAAGAATGCTATTTCTCTGTATCGGCATGGACGAGACGTAGGAACTTAGGGTATCTTTAGAGGCTTGAATTGGTTGGTACTCCCGGCAATAAGTCCAAGAGTATTCAGTACATGTTTTAACTTGTTTGTCGTTCAACACAGTCAAAGGATTCCATGGTTAAGCTGACGGTTCGTGATCGAGAAAGTATTCAAGAAGCTGTTCGCCGCTTCCGGAAACTCGTTGAAAGAAGTGGCATCAAGAAGGAAATGCGACGCCGAGAATTTTTTGAAAAGCCAAGTGAAACAAAGCGACGGGCTCGCCTGAGGGCAGAGCGTCGGATGAAGCGAAATCGACTGCTGGGAGTCTAATTGCCTTACGGTCGGCACAGGTGATAGACCGGCATATCCGCTTGAAACATCCTAGTTTTTTTCGCTGGTAGCTTTTCTATTCGAAAAAGACACAGCGTCCCAATCGAGTCCGATATCAATCCAGGATGATGTGTGCGTCAACGCACCTGTACTGATTCGATCAACCCCGCTTTTGGCGACATCAAATATGTTCTCAAGCATTATTCCCCCAGAAGCCTCGAGGATAACCTCTGAAGCACAACTCCCTCGTAGTGCGACGGCCTGATGAAGTTCCTCGACGCTCATGTTATCGAGCAGAACAATATCAGGTTCTGACGGCAGAACATCTGCCAACTGACTGAGTGAATCAACTTCTATCTCGACGACCATCTGATTCGCTCTGTTTGGTGAAAAGGTCTGGAAAATAAATTCACGCGATCTGCGGACAGCATCTGCAGGAGACAGATCATTTTCTCGAATTGCTGCAAGATGATTATCTTTAATGAGAATCGCATCATAGAGACCGATACGATGATTAAATCCTCCACCACAATGGACTGCATACTTATCCAATAATCTCCATCCAGGCACTGTCTTCCGAGTATCGTAAATCCGACACGGTGTTTCCTGAATTGCCTCAACCAAGTGACGCGTTGTGGTTGCCACACCTGACAGCCTTCCAAGGACATTGAGAATCACACGCTCAATTTGAAGTATCGAACGTACGGAACCACTCAGGTAGCCAATCACTGTGCCTGCCTCAACACACTCTCCATCATCAATCACTGAGGACCACACCAGATTTTCCCGAAATTCGTCCACAATAACCTCAACCACCCGGAGCCCAGCAATCACTCCATCTGTTCGCGCCGTAACAGCCAGACTGCGTTCGATGGTTTTATCCACAAGTGCTGCACTCGTCCAATCAACCTCAAGCCCACAATCTTCACGCAACCATATGTGCGCAGAGTGTCTTACTTCTGCGGCTAAATGTTCATTCCATACAACCTGCACGTGGTCACGAGCACCGGGCCGCAGATTGACAGTGGGTAAAACCATAGAACTCGTTCCTAGAGAATTTGGCGCAGAGGACCTATCATAATGGAAAGATAAGGTACGCAAGAAAATGCTTATCCTGCCACACCGGTTAGGATCGATACCCCGGCCGGAAGTTCCCATGAAATCATCTTTTGACGCAACTCCGTCACCTTTAGCCCAAGGCCAGCAGACCTATGAGCCTCCACCTTCTCCCCAACAACAGCGTGCGATCATCGCCCTGACGGTGACTGGATTGGCTACTCTGACCTTGTGGCTGGTGCTTTCACGACAGAGACTCGTCGACTTTTTCTATCCTCCTGAACCAGTAATACACTTCAACCTCGATATTAACAGCGCTCCTCCGAGTGAATTGTCACTCCTCCCTGGGATTGGCCCGGCGATGGCATCGCGTATCATTGAAACACGCCAACAGCGTGGGCCCTTCAAAAGTGTTGATGATATTATCAGCGTGCCTGGGATCGGCGAAGTTACTCTCCAAGATATGCGGCCATACATTCGCACAATCCGAGATCACCATACAGAAAAGTAATTCATGCTTCGCCGTAAATCTAGCACTCCTGACGGAAATGTTTTCGAACTTGTATCTCCGTTTGCGCCTGCAGGTGATCAACCGCAAGCAATTCGTTCACTTGTCGATGGCGTCAAAGATGGGGCTGCATCGCAGGTACTCATGGGAGCAACAGGCTCTGGCAAAACCTTTACGATGGCAAATGTCATCGCTCAGACTGGGAGGCCTACTCTTGTACTCTCGCACAACAAGACTCTCGCTGCGCAACTCTACGGTGAGTTCCGTGATTTCTTTCCACATAATGCAGTTCATTACTTCGTAAGTTACTACGACTATTACCAGCCTGAGGCATATATTCCACAGCGTGACATATATATTGAAAAAGATGCTGCCATCAACAAGGAAATTGATCGTCTTCGGCTTGCCGCAACAAGTGCACTTGTCAGTCGTCGGGACGTCATTGTGGTCGCGAGTGTTTCCTGCATTTATGGCCTTGGCTCACCAGACGACTATCGTGCAATGGTTATTCGCATTGCGACAGGCGTTCCCTTGTCTCGCGATGAACTTCTACGACAACTCATTACGGTTCAATATGAACGAAGTGACATAGCATTTGAGCGCGGCCGCTTCCGCGTTCGAGGTGATACCGTTGACATTTGGCCTCCATATGACGAACTGGCAACACGAATTGAATTCTGGGGAGATACAGTTGAATCGATTGCCATAACCCATCCGATCAGTGGGGAAGTGGCAGCGAGAAAGGACGAGACCTATCTCTACCCGTCAAAACATTTCGTGATGCCAGAGGATCGTATCAAGGCTGCAGTTGGTGAAATTCGCCAGGAACTTGAGGAGCGGCTTGAGGAACTGAAAAGTCAAGGAAAACTACTCGAGGCACAGCGACTTTCAGCTCGAACAAAGTTTGACCTTGAGATGTTAATGGAAGCTGGCTTTTGCCCAGGCATTGAAAACTATTCGAGGCCACTCTCTGGACGACCAGCAGGCAGCACTCCAGACACGTTATTCAATTATTTCCCCGAGGAGTTTCTCTTTTTTGTTGATGAGTCGCACGTCACGGTCCCTCAAGTCCGTGGAATGTATGCAGGTGACCGCAGCCGAAAACTTACCTTGGTCGACCATGGATTCAGGCTTCCATGTGCCCTGGATAATCGCCCGCTCATGTTCGATGAGTTTGAGAAAAAATTGCATCAAACGGTTTACGTCTCAGCAACACCCGGTGCATGGGAACTCGAACAGACGCAGGGGGAAGTTGTTGAACAGATCATTCGGCCGACTGGCCTTCTTGATCCGGTCATAGAGGTTGTCCCTGCTCGCAATCAAGTTGTCCACCTCCTGGAAGAGATTGCCGCTACTGTCGAAATTGGCAATCGCATTCTTGTCACAACGTTAACGAAAAAACTAGCTGAGGATCTCTCAAGCTATTTTCAGGAACAGAATGTCCGCTGTCGTTGGCTCCATAGCGAACTGGATGCATTTGAACGAGTCGAACTACTTCGTGAACTTCGAGCGGGTGAGTTTGACGTGCTCGTTGGTGTGAATCTGCTTCGTGAGGGACTCGACCTTCCAGAAGTCTCACTCGTTGCAATTCTTGATGCTGACAAAGAAGGCTTCCTCCGCAGTGAAACTTCTCTCATGCAGACGATAGGCCGATCCGCCAGAAACGTCGATGCCCGAGTCATTCTCTATGCAGATCGAATGACTGACTCCATGCAACAAGCAATCGACGAGACCCAACGTCGTCGAGAG
>JAQWMC010000150.1 GCA_029246985.1 Pirellulales bacterium | reverse complement strand
GCGACCGTAGTTCCAGCCTTTCACAAATGACAGTAGACCAGCACACACGACGGAAAAAATCATGAAGATCCTGCTTGCCGGACCTCGGGGATTCTGTGCCGGCGTAAATATGGCAATTGAGACACTTGAAACAGCGATTCGTCTCTACGGCACACCTATTTATGTCTTCCATGAAATTGTGCACAACAAGCATGTTGTTGACCGCTTTGTGAAAGAGGGTGCTGTCTTTGTTGACTCCGCTGAAGAAGTACCTGAGAAAGCGACTCTCTTATTTTCCGCCCATGGCGTTGCCCCGGAGGTACGGCAGATTGCTACCGAAAGGAAGCTGCGGGCTATTGATGCCACATGCCCACTCGTAACCAAAGTCCATCTTGAGGCCATCAAATACGCCAAGCAGAATTATCATATTTTCCTGATTGGTCATGAAGGACACGACGAAGTAATTGGCACCATGGGCCAAGCCCCAGGGGCATTCACGCTCGTCGAAACTGCGGAGGAAGTCGACACTTTGCCATTTGGACCTGAAGACAAACTCGCTTACCTCACACAGACAACTCTCTCTGTAGATGATGCTTCCCGAATCATTAGTCGACTCAAGGCTCGTTTCCCACAATTGATCGGTCCACCAAAAGATGATATCTGTTATGCCACACAAAATCGGCAAGAGGCTGTTCGTCAGCTTTCTCAAGAAGCTGATCTTGTCCTTGTCTTAGGCAGTCAAAACAGCTCAAACAGCCAACGATTAGCCGAACTTGCAAAAGAGCAGGGCGTTCAAGCGCACCTCATTGATGGTGCTGATGAAATTGACCCATCATGGTTCGACGATGTTGAAAGTATCGCGATTACAGCAGGTGCAAGCGCACCGGAACAGGTCGTTCAAGACTGCGTTGAATGGCTTCGTAAACGCTTCGAAAAAAGTCCCTCGGGAATCACAATTGAAGAAAAAACTGTACGTGATGAAGACGTTTTCTTTCCACTTCCGAAAGAAATCCGGTCAGCCGCAGCTGCCGTACAATTACCGATGGGCTAATCCCTCAACAACATCTTTCCCTGGCAGGCCTCCCATGGCAACGCGGTGTTTTGTTTAAGGTTCTCGTCAACAGCCTTATTGCTGGAGTTTTCTATACCGAAATCGGTGAGGCTCAGCGGCATCAGCACCCAATCGCTCTTTCCTACCTTGCTCGTAAACATCAAAGTTTCCTTCGCAGACATGGACGTACCCATCACCTTCAAAGGCGATGATATGTGTAGCCAGTCGATCAAGAAACCATCGATCATGAGTAATAACAACAACACTCCCGGCGAAGTTCGTAATGCCCTCTTCTAATGAGCGAAGGGTATCAACATCGAGATCATTTGTCGGTTCATCGAGCAATAAAAGATTCGCACCCTTTCGTAACAATTTCGCCAAGTGAACTCGGTTTCTCTCTCCACCCGAAAGGGAACCAACTTTCTTCTGTTGATCGGGACCCATGAAATTGAACTTGGCAACATAACTCCGCGCATTTACCGTTCGCTTGCCAAGCTGGATCGTATCATGCCCACCTGAAATCTCCTGAAATACCGTTTTGTCTGGATCAAGCGCATCACGGCTTTGATCGACGTATCCGATATCGACTGTCGAGCCAACTTTGATCGAACCCGTATCTGATTCTTCATGTCCTACGAGCATTCGAAAAAGCGTTGTTTTCCCAGCACCATTTGCACCAATAATCCCAACAATGCCACCCGGCGGAAGTCTGAAGGAAAGATTTTCAAATAGCAACTTGTCACCGAACGCCTTTGAAAGCCCTTCGGCGTCAATCACCTGATCACCGAGGGGGCGACTCGCCGGGACGGTAATTTCGACGTCGGTATCTCGGGTAGCTGCTTCCTCTGCAGCTAATTTCTCAAAAGAGGCCACTCTGGCCTTACTCTTTGCTTGACGGGCCTTCGGTGACATCCGAATCCATTCAAGCTCTTTGGTGAGTGTTTTCTGACGCGCACTTGCCTGCTTTTCTTCAAGCACCATCCTTGCCTGCTTTTGCTCCAGCCATGAAGAATAATTTCCTTCGAAAGGTATGGCTCTGCCATGATCAACCTCGAGAATCCACTTCGCGACGTTGTCAAGAAAATATCGATCGTGGGTCACTGCAACCACTGTGCCAACGTATTCGGCGAGGTAGTGTTCAAGCCACAAGACACTTTCAGCATCTAAATGATTGGTTGGTTCGTCAAGTAACAGCAGGTCAGGCTTTTCAAGCAGAAGACGACACAAAGCAACTCGTCTCCGCTCCCCACCAGATAGGTTCGTGACGCTCCAATCTCCAGGTGGGAGATTCATGGCATCCATCGCAATTTCAACCTGCCGGTCGAGATCCCATAAATTCTTGGCGTCAATTTCATCCTGAACAGTTGCCTGTTCAGCAAGAAGTTTTTCCATCTGATCATCGGTAAGGGGCTCAGCGAAGCTGGCATTGATCTCTTCGTATCGCTGGAGGACTGCTCGAGACTGCGTTACTCCATCCATCACGTTTTCAAATACTGTTTTCTCGGCATCAAGTTCTGGCTCTTGCTCCAGATACCCAACACTGAATCCTTCCGACAATCGTGCCTCACCCTCATATTCCGTATCAATGCCCGCCATGATTTTCATCAGCGTACTTTTGCCCGCACCATTACGACCAAGCAATCCAATCTTGGCACCTGGATAGAAGGCTACATTGATTTCTTTCAGCAGTTCGCGTTGACCAAATTTTTTGGTGAGATCAGTAATTTGAAAAATGAACTGGGGACCCATCGATTCTCCTATGAGTACGTATACCTCGATTGAACCGAGAACAGCTAACGCAACTGACCGTCATTCTCTCTCTGCTGAACTATCGTACCGCATCGTTCGGCGATCGACGAGACGCTGCCGAAGGAATGAGTGACTACCCACCCCACGCGATGACCATCGCAAGCTTGCGGAGTTAGCGGCAGTCGTTGCAGGGCTTCTTAGCTTCCACTACGATCAGATTAAGTCGAAAAATTGCTAGATATAAGGAGTTGCTTCCATGGCCGAATATGCGGATCCCGATGTTCTCGTCTCAACAGAGTGGGTGGCTGAACACCACGGTGATCCCACTGTGCGGATCGTTGAATCGAATGAGGATCGGGCTCTTTATACTCAGGGGCATGTTCCGGGTGCTGTAGAGATTGATTGGCAGGTTGATCTTCAAGATCAGATCGTTCGTGACTACGTTGACCGAAAAGGTTTTGAGGAAATCTGTCGCAATAATGGCATCAGTAATGACACCACAGTTATTTTCTATGGAGACAAGAATAACTGGTGGGCCTGTTACGCCTTTTGGGTGTTCAAACTGTACGGCCACCCGAAATGCAAAGTTATGAACGGTGGGCGAAAAAAATGGCAGCTTGAGGGCCGAACCTGGTCAACTGATCGGACAACATATCCACAGACAACCTACTCTGCTCCCGAACAGGACAGTTCCGTTCGAGCTCTGAGAGACGAAGTACTGAAGCACCAAAAAGCTGGCAAGAATCTTGTTGATGTTCGTAGCCCTGAAGAATATTCTGGCGAACGTTTGCATATGCCTGACTACCCGAATGAGGGCGCTCTTCGTGGAGGTCATATACCAGGGGCAGTGAACATACCGTGGCCACTATCAGTAAACGATGACGGGACATTCAAGTCAGCCAAAGAACTTGAGAAACTATACTGCAAAGCAAATCATCTGAAACGTCGTAGTCCAACGATTGCATATTGCCGCATTGGTGAACGGTCCAGTCTTACGTGGTTTGTGCTGAAATATCTTCTCGGCTTTGGAAATGTCCGTAATTATGACGGGTCATGGATGGAATGGGGGAACTGTGTCGGTGTCCCTATCATCAAGGGCTCCCAGCCTAGCGGTGAACCAGGAGACGACACGGCGACTCAAGATTCTTAGAGTAAACTGGCACGCAACACCCAGACACGGAATCTAAAGAGTACGAGGAATTGAGATATGGAAACGGTGAATGAACGAATCGACCAGATTGTCGAGGAGTTTGTTGACTTAGATGGTCGAGAGAAGCTTGAGTTACTCCTTGACTTCGCAAACCGTCTACCGCCATTGAGCGATGATTACCTCGCTAAAAAAGAAAATGAAGATCGTCGAGTCCATGAATGCCAAACCTCTGTATTTCTTTGGCCAGAAATCACTGACGGCTCGATGCAGCTTGTGGCTGAGGTCGCTGAAGAGGCACCAACCGTAAAGGGTTTTGTTGCAATTCTCTCCGAGGCAGTGGCTAGCCGCCCTCAGGCTGAGGCGCAGGAACTACCTGATGACCTACTTGAAAAAATGGGGCTGGCTGACGTACTTGGTATGTTACGAAGTAGGGGGCTCCAGGCGATAGTGAGCCGGGTTCGTCGGGAGCTTATCGACGCCGAATAATTCACTTTGAAGTGACTGGCGAACGGCCTACTACCTTTGTGGCAGCACGCAATCTTTACAGTAAAAAGGAAAATAACCTCGGCAATGACCACATCAGACTCCAAAAAAAACACCGGACCACTTGTTGCCGGAGTTGACCTCGGTGGAACAGCTGTCAACTCAACACTTCTGGACAGTGCTGGAACATTTCTTATCTCTGGTCTTTGTGAACATCCTGCACGGAGTGTTGAAGGACCAACAATCTGTTTGCAACAGATTGTTGATGGTCTACACGAAGCCGTTACCAAAGCAGGAAGAAACCGTGAGGAAATTGCCGCAATTGGGCTCGATACTCCTGGGCCAGCTACCGCAGATGGGGTCTTTAGCAGTCGTGGATCAACAAATTTTGTTCATCCTGACTGGGCTGGATTTGATATTCGCGGTGGACTCGAGAAGATATTAGGTGTTCCTGTTCATTATTTAAACGATGGGAATGCAGCCGCCGTGTGGGGCCACACGACCATCTTCGGAAATCAACCAAACAAGACCTCGGTATCTGCCATCATTGGGACGGGGCTTGGTGGTGGGATTATCCATAAAGGAACTGTCGTTGCTGGTAGCCGGGGCTTTGGTGGCGAACTTGGCCACGTTTTGATTCCGACCGAAAGTCTTACGGCAATGCTTCCGGAACTCGCAGGATACACCGCACATTGTAACTGTGGTCGCGATGGTGATCTCGAGTCGCTCTGCTCACTTACAGCGATCCGGACAAATCTACTTCCTCATTATCTTCAGAAGCACAGCGATCATCCATTGGCATCTCTTGATCCTGCCAAAGCTGCCATTCAGGTTCGTGGCCTTGCTGCCGGTGGTGATGACATGTGCCAGTCAATTTTCCAGGCTCAAGCGCGAGCTCTAGGCCTGTTCTTCGACCAAATGATCAATGTTTTCGACCCAGACGCACTGATCATAGGAGGCGGTGCCATCGAAACAGAAGAGACTTTCCAAGATTGGTTTGTCACCGAAGTAAGAAAAGGCATGCCAAGTCAGAGAGAAGAGCAAATCAGCATCCCAATTAAGATAATGCCGAATGGAGATACTGCTGGTGCCCGGGGTGCTGCAATCGAAGCTCAAAGAACACTCGTTTCCAAGCCCTGATCTTCATGTGTGTCGATTGGTTCGACTTTTTCAATACGAGTCTTTTCAGGCAACGGTCTTCACTGGTACGGAATCAATGATGGGGAGTATCGGAAGTGCCGCAGCCTGCCGTCCTTCAGGCAGAACAGGGGCGGACTCATGCCGATCACGTGGCGGGCCAAATAACGCCAAGCCCGCAGTTCGCAAGAAACCTTTCCACGACCCAAAGGTGGCTTCTACGGCTGCCGGCTCATACCCACAGTGCGCCATACACTGCTGACATTTTGGGTTCCCACTCGCTCGACCATATGACTTCCAATCAGTGGTATTCATGAGATCCGCAAAACTTTCAGCATACCCCTCGTCGAGTAAATAACATGGTTTCTGCCATCCGAAAAGGCTATACGACGGCGTCCCCCACGGCCTGCACTCCAGATCCCAATTGCCTTTTAGAAATTCAAGAAAAACTGGAGACTGATTAAATTTCCACCGTTTTTTTCCACCTTTCATAATCTTTCGGAAAAGACCGTGGCTTCTTTCACGACTCAGGAAAATATCTTGCTCTGGTGCTTTCTCATACGAATAACCAGGTGAGACCATCATTCCCTCAACACCGAGTTCCATCACTTCATCAAAAAACTGACGGCAACGCTCTGGCTCAGCATCAGCAAACAGGGTGGAATTCGTCGTCACACGAAAGCCAGCATTCCGTGCAGCGCGAATCGCATTGACTGCTATTTCGTACACTCCGTCACGACAGACCGACGCGTCGTGCTCCTGTTGCAGCCCATCCAAATGGATCGAAAAGGCTAGATACTTTGACGGCGTAAACCGCGTAAGCATCTCCTCAAGCTTGAGCGCATTCGTGCACACATAGAGATACTTCTTACGGGCTACGATCCCAGCAATAATATCTTCAATCTGCGGGTGCAACAAAGGCTCACCACCCGGAATAGCAACAATCGGAGCGCCACATTCATCCACCGCCTTGAAACACTGTTCTGGCGAGAGGTGCTGTCGAAGAATTTCATTTGGGTGCTGAATTTTTCCACATCCGGCGCACGCAAGATTGCATCGAAAAAGAGGCTCAAGCATAAGTACCAGTGGGTACCTGTGATTTCCTCTGATACGTTGCACTGCAACATGTCGCAAGACCGCCATCATTTGTCCAACAGGAACACTCATGCCAATACCCCTTCAAACATTTCGGATGATTTCTTTCGTGGCCTAATCTGCTCACGATTCTGTCTGGTGTTTGCAGTTCCTAACGACGCATGCCATCTTGCGATTGCAATCAGCGGAAAGGAAATTCGATAGTAGTGATAGCGAAGATAAAAGACCTTCGGGAAACCTGTCCCTGTAAATGCGGTCTCATTCCAGTCGCCATCAGGCCGCTGGGTTGTTAGCAACCATTGAATACCCCGACGTGCAGCCGGAGAGCCATATTCACCAGCCGCCACGAGACCGGCAACTGCCCAGGCTGTTTGTGAGGCTGTCGGCTCTCCAACACCTTTCAAAGAAGGATCAGCGTAGCTTGCCGGACTTTCACCCCACGCACCATTTGCCTGTTGCTTTGACTTGAGCCAATTGACCCCGTGTGCAACAAGTGGATCGTCCCGGGAAACACCCACCGCTCGAAGGCCTTCGATAGCCTGCCACGTACCGTAGATGTAATTGACTCCCCAACGACCAAACCAACTTCCGTCAGGTTCCTGAGTCGCACGAAGGTATTCAATTGCTCGACTGACTGCAGATTCACCCACTCCATGGCCGAGGCTGCCGAATGCTTCAAGCACACGGCCTGCAAGGTCCGGGGAACTCGGATCAATCATTGCGTTGTGATCAGCAAACGGAACCCTGCAGAGTATCTCGTGATTATTATTCCGGTCGAATGCACCCCAGCCTCCGTCACTATTCTGCATTGCAGTCAGCCACTCGATGCCGCGACGAGTGGCCTTTTTCACACAACTCAGACGTCGACAGCCGCTGTCCTGAAGTAACATATTCTGTTGCTTCATCCATGATGAAAACGCAATGAGAACCATCGCTGTATCATCGACATCGGGGTAATACCGATTGGCGTACTCAAAACACCACCCAGACGGGACAGCCTGTACTCGGCGGGACCAATCGCCTGCGAAACGAACTTCTCGGTCAAGCAACCAATCAACTGCGGTTCTCATACTGCTGGAAATATTGCTCGACGGCGAGGTCAGTTCAGCAAGTCCGCGTAACGCTATCGCCGTATCCCAAACAGGCGACCGACAGGGCTCGACCCGAATCGTTTCCTCATCCGGACGTTCAAGGAGACCTTCTAGTTGCTTCCAACACTCGATTACTTCGGCAGAATCATCAGAGCAACCCATCGCGCGAAGCGCTACAATACTCCAGACAATCGGGGGGAAAATGGCACCCAGACCATCACTGCCCCGAAAACGTTCAAGCATCCATTGTCGACACGCCATGACCGCTCGTCGTCGAAGAGGTCGGAAGCCCAGGTAATCAACGGACTTGATCACAGAGTCAACAATCCGAAAGAATCGAGACCAAGCGTCGTTTCCACCCACTGGACGATTTCTTGTCTCAAATGAACACTCTGCAAAGAGTTCCTGAATGCCTCTATCTTGCGGTAACGTTCGCACCGGCTTGAAGGCCCATATTAATGAAAGTGGCACGATCATCGTTCGTGACCAAGCTGAAACCCGGTGAAGGCTTATCGGAAACCAATCCGGAAGAAGAATCATCTCGGGAGGAACAGCCGGACAGTCTGAGTAAGAAATTTGTCCAAGGAGCGCCAGATAAAAACGAGTGAAGCTATTTACAGCCCACGGTCCACCTGCTTTTTTGATCGCGGAACGAGCCCGCTTCATAGGCTCAGAATCGGCATCGCAACCGCACATTTTCAAGGCCAGATAGGCCTTCACACTGGCACTCGGATCAGCCTCTCCCCCCGGATAGATCGACCAACCACCTTCTGGCAACTGTTCTGCAAGAATACGTTTGGTACACCCGACCATCGTGTTTTGATCAAGGCGGCCTGCCCATCGGCAAATCAGAAGATATTCACTCTCGAGAATAGTATCCCCCTCCAGCGGCCCCCTCCAGTGTCCGTCAGCATTTTGGTTTTTGATAAACCACCGTGAGGTTTGTTGCAGGGCTAGATCTGCCAAACTTTCCGTTACTTTTGAGTTGGTATCAGCGTGTGCCTGCCCACGGGACAAATCAGCCTGAGAACTCATTTGTTTTATGTTGATGGATTTGCCAACACTGTCGTGTCGCTGTTTGGGGTCGGATCGGCCGTTGGCCGAATCGCCAATCCACACAGAAGTTGTTTCACTACGTCCAGAAAGAGTCATAGGGGCGTCCGTGCTCCGTCGTTCCACTGCAAGTATTCAGCTTTCAGCCATTCCATCGGCTAACTTTAATTGAATAGTGGTATCTGCGAAGAATAGAGAACAACGGCGATCATCGGCAAGTGCGAACCGACAAGAAAATACCTTGGCTTCTCATAATTCCCAGACACACCCGCTAGAAAACGACCGTGCTGTCACACTAGGCAGTATGCATCAACTTTGCGACCCCGGAAGCCGCACCGAAACAGTGGTTCCCTGCTGCAACCGAGACTCGATTGAGATGCTGCCACCATTGCCATCAATGAGGCGAAACGCCTTCGAGAGCCCCAACCCAATGCCTCTTCCTGCCTCACGGCCACTAAAAAAGGGATCAAATATACGGGCCATTGTTTCCCTATCCATTCCTATTCCATTGTCGCCAACAGTGAGTAGGAGCAACCCTTGATCGCTTCGAGCAGCCTTGACGGCAACGGTTCCACCATGAAGGATTGCTTCAATAGCATTTGAAAGAATGCTGCGTAACGAATCTTCAATCTGCCCGCGATCCACAAAGACATAGTCCTGATTCGAGTGAACATCCAGCATAAGCCGTACGCCATGTTCTTCTGCCGTCGGCTGCATTGAAGCCAACACACTCTGAAGCAATTCTGCAAGATTGACCTCAACTCGATTTGGCTTTGGTGGCCTTGCAAAAATCATCAGCCCTCCAATCATATCCCTTGCTCGAAATGCCTGGTCCACAATGGTTGCCAAG
>JAQWMC010000127.1 GCA_029246985.1 Pirellulales bacterium | reverse complement strand
CCATGAATCAGCAACTATTGCTCATCTTAATTCCGTTATCTTTGGTACTTCATGCAATTGAGGCGGATCCACGAGTTGTTTTCTTGGTATCACTTTTTGCGATTGTACCTTTGGTTGAAGTCATGGGGATTGCAACCGAACGTCTCTCAACTCGCCTTGGCTCAGTTGTTGGTGGTCTTCTCAACTCAACCCTGAGTAATGCCCCTGAATTAATTATCGGTATTGTTGCATTACGGAACGGACTCGGTCGAGTTGTGAAAGCATCTCTGACTGGTTCCATAATGGTTAATTTGCTTGTCGGGTTAGGCTGTGCTCTTGTCGTCGGAGGACTGAAATACGGAGTTCATTCATTCGACAGGCGGCAGTTGCGGTCGTCTGGCTTAATGCTTGTCATGTGTGGGTTCTGTTTTATTGTGCCCGCAGTCTTTCGTATAGGAACGCCTCAGGGGACCAGGGATCTCTCCCTTGAGCTGTCATTTATTCTTCTGGCAATTTATGTCGGAAATGTAACGATTAATATTCTTGATGGTCGTCGCACTGTGAAAGATGCCTCAATGCAAACAGGGGGCGCAAAAAAATCATATACAGTGGGAAGAAGTTTTGCGGTGCTTGGGCTCAGCGGAATAGCTTTGGCAGGTGTAAGTGAAGCAGTCACCGTGTCGCTGATTCCAGCGACAAGGACACTAGGCTTTTCTGATACCTTCAGTGGGATTGTTCTTCTAGGTGGTGTGGGAGGTATTGGAGAAGTGCTGACTGCAATTCGGTTTGCACGCCAGGGGAAGCAAGAACTTGTTATGGCGGCAACAGTTGGGTCAACCATACAGATGGTACTTTTTGTGGCACCGCTACTCGTGTTCACTGGACTGTTTGTTGGTGAATCAATGAACCTGTCCTTTTCGATGTTTGAAGTTGTCTCAATCGTATTAGCAATTATTATCGCCCGAGAGATTATCAATGCTGGTAAGGCAACATGGATTGAGGGACTCATGCTTTTGGCAACGTATTTGGTTCTTGCCATTGGCTTCTATCACCTTCCTGATGCAGTTGTGGAACGTGATCGAAGTGCTGCGGAAGGGAGCTCTATCCCCACCGCGCACCCGGGTCCCCAGAACTTACAGGCGGGCCCCCAGAACTTACAGGGAGACTAATTAGACGAAAGCGTTAAAGCGTTCTCAATAAGTCCAATATGGGAATAGGCCTGTGGATGATTGCCAAGCGTTCTTCGTAATAGTGGATCATATTGCTCCGGTAATAATCCTTCCGGCCCGGCAAGTTCAATCATTGATTCAAATAAAGACTCCGCTTCATCGCGGCGTCCTGCTTTATAAAATGAATCAACTAACCAACTTGCACAGATGAAGAAACCGCCCTCCCTGCCGGGTAGACCATCATCAGCAAGATATCGAAAAACGGTTGGCCCCATTCGTAGACGTTTATCAATGGCATCTATAGTTGCCATAAATCTTGAATCGGTACAATCGACCAACCCCATGAGTCCAATCATGAGAGATGCAGCATCAAGGTCATCAGCACCATATGCCGCGGTGTAGGCGTTTGAGTCCTCGTGCCAAGCCTTTTCGAGAATGTCTTCAGCAATAGTCTGACGGAGTTGTTCCCATGCCGGTTTTTTACGGTCAAGAAAACGTTCAGAAATCTGAATTCCACGATCAACTGCAAGCCAACACATTACCTTGGAATGAACATGATGTCGTCGAGGTTTTCGGATTTCCCAGATGCCATGATCTGGCTCATGCCAACGAGCTTCGACAGCCCCGACCATTGCCTCAACAAGCCGCCAGTGTTCACTCGACACAGGTGCCTCGGCCAAAAGAAGTTGCCAGACGAGTTCAGCAATAGGGCCAAAAACATCTAATTGGACCTGTCCGCGGGCTGCATTCCCTACTCGCACCGGTCGAGAGCCAGCATAGCCAGCCAGTTCAGCAATTTCTGCTTCAGCACCAACTTCATGCCCAGTAACTGTGTAAAGAGGCATTAAGCGTTCAGGTGCTGCTGCTCGATCGACAACGGCGAGCATCCAATCAAGAAATGCCATCGCTTCAGAAAAAGAACCAAGCTTTACCAACGCCGATGCTGACATGGCAGCATCTCGAAGCCAGCAGTAGCGGTAATCCCAGTTGCGAATCCCTCCGAGGTGTTCTGGAAGGCTTGTTGTTGCCGCGGCTACGATCCCACCTGTCGGCCCATAGCACAGCCCCTTCAGAACCAGTGCACTGCGGCGAACGAGTGGACCTTCGCGCTTTGGTAAGACCAATCGATCTGCCCATGATTCCCAATATAACTTGGTGCGTCGGTAACGTTCTTGAGGCGGCAGAGTCTGCTGTTCACGTAGTGAGCCTGTCCCGTAGCGCAGCTCAAGCCGCAGTGGTTCACCTCGCAAGGTGACTTTACCAACAGCAGTTTGGTGGGAGCCCTCGTCGAGGAGTTCCCATTCAACGCCTGGTGCCCGTAGAACAATCGGATCGATCGTATCATCAATTTCGAGTCCACCGTCACGAATGACTAGTCGAGTGGGAAGCCTTCCGAAATCAAGCCTCGGTGCAAATGTAATACGAACTTCACCACGCCCTTCGATTTGCCGAATTAAGTCAGTTCGGCCAGCACGTTGTGTGGGTTTTCCAGCAGAGCAATCCAAGAAGTCGGTTACCGTTAAACGGGGCCAAGTTGTTTTCAATACAAGAGAAGTTCCATCGTATTGTTGCTGAGGATTGTTATCTGGCTGGGAAGGCTCGATTGTGAAGTGCCCCGCAGCTGGACCACCGAGTAACTCTGAAAATAATGCTGGCCCATCGACGCGAGGTGCACACATCCAGCTAATTTTTGCACCAGGAGAGACAAGCGCCATGACTCTTCCATCAGAGAGCAAAGCGTGCCGTTCTATTGGTATGGCATCAGCACCAGCCAGAAATGCTTCTCGTGCGCTAGCTAACCGAGCTAGTCTTCTTGCAACTTCAGTCGGGTCATGAATTCGGAATGTCGCAGCGCTTTCTCCAGTACCAACTTTTACAGAAACATCTGGACCATGTAGCCTGACAAAAGCATCCTCGTCAGTTATGTCATCACCAAAGTAGACCACCGCAGTTGCACCCACGCGATGTCGTAGAGCATCAATGCAGTCTCCTTTTGATGTGTGCACAACAGCTAGCTCAATAACTTTCTTACCTGATTTAACGCGTACGTCTTCCCACGTTGCGGCCCCTGCAAGAAGTTCATTCACAGCCTTTTCAGCTTTATCATCTGCAACATTTCGGTAATGAAAAGCAATCGATGCGGGCTTCGTTTCGATATGAAATCGCTCATCCTGAGCAGCGATACGATGCATCTCATCAAGCACCCGCTGTCGTAGTAAAACCTGTTCATCCGTAATTGTACGTACAAAATCCTGATCGAACTCACTGCCATGAGAGCCAACCAGCATGATCTGTCCATCAAGAGAACTCAGGCTGGCAAGGTCTGAAAGTGATCGACCAGATATGACGGCGCAGTGTGTTCCTGATAGTGTGGCAAGCGCTCGAAGTGCGATGATCGATTCTCGCACTGGCTTTGCCTCTTCGGGATTATCCACAATGGGTGATAACGTACCGTCGTAATCAGTAGCTACGAGTAATATTGGTACTCGTGCAATTGCCTCAAGGGCCTGGTCAAGATCATCTTCCATGATGTGTGTTGCGCCTAATTCGTTCCCGGTCAAGAGTCATCTCCAATGGTGTAAATTCCAAGATGGTAATCAGGGAGAGGTAGGGGTGGTGTCAATAGGTAATTGCATATTTGTCGACGAAGGGCGTTGCTGTTCTGCCTCAAGGGCTTGCGTGAAGTCTGATGCCCAGGTGTAGACAGTTCGCTTTCGAACTCGTTGCCGAAGGCTCCGCATGCGCCGAGTCTGTTCCGGACGAGGCATTGTGATCGCCTGTTCGATGGTGGCAGCCATGCCATCGATATCATGTGGATTCACCAAAACTGCCCGATCAAGCTCAACTGCTGACCCAGTGAATTCAGACAGGACCAACACGCCATTTTCACTTTTCCTACTTGCTACATATTCTTTTGCAACAAGATTCATCCCGTCACGAAACGGTGTTACAAGCATGACATCAGCAGCCAGGTAATACGCGACTAATTCTTCTATCGGAAGACTTCTTCGAAGGTAATGTACGGGCACTGCTCCTACAGTTCCAAATTCACCATTAATATGGCCAACAAGTTTCTCAATCCTATCCCGTACTTCAATGTACTCATCAACACTTTCACGAGACGGAACACTCACTTGAACCAACACAAGGTCATCTACGGTATGGTTTCCTTTATCGAAAATCTCATACACAGCCCGTAATCTCTGATCAATTCCCTTCGTGTAGTCAAGGCGGTCAACGCCGAGCATAATTGTCCGATTTTCCCCGAGATCGGACCGGATGGCTTTTGCATGCTCAATAATCTTGGGATCGTTGGCGAGTGATTCGATCCTGTCGTAGTCAATTGATATCGGGTATTCCTTCGCAAGTACTTTTCTTCCATCAACGTTGACTGCTTGGCCACTTCCACGATGTGACGTGTAGCGATTTACAAGTCGAACAAAATTCTGTGCTCCATGCCGTGTTTGGAACCCAATAACATCCGCACCCAGCATGCCTTCCAGAATTCGTTTTCTCCAAGGTAACTGAGCAAAAAGTTCAACTGGTGGGAAAGGAATGTGAAGAAAAAAACCAATTCGAACATCAGGACGTAGCTCACGAAGCATTCCTGGAACTAGCTGAAGATGGTAATCCTGAACCAGCACATGACCATTGGGTGCAGTTTCTCGGGCAGCGTATTCAGCAAAACGTTGATTGATTGCTACGTAGGGAGCCCACCATTGGCGATCGTATTGAGGGGTTTGGCATGCATCGTGATAAAGCGGCCAGAGAGTGCTATTTGAAAAACCTTCGTAGTAATCACGGACTTCCTCGCTCGAAAGATGGAGGGGGACGTTGTAAAGTCCATCATGCTCGAAAGAAGTGCAGTCCGTTTCAGAACTACCAGCCCAACCGATCCATACCCCTTTATTCTCTCGCAGAATGGGCATCAGTGCTGAGACGAGGCCACCGGGACTTGTTTCCCATGGACTCTCGGGAGATGTGCGATGTACAGGCAGTCTGTTAGCAATGACAACTAGGTCACCACGCCTGTGATTTATACGCATTCTGGAAGTATCAGGAGAACCCAAGGACAATCCTTACTGTCAGGAAGCCATCGAAAGAACAAAGAAGGGGGTTTCGATTACGGCTGGGATGACATTGCTGTTGATTGGTGGGGGCACAAACCTTTCTATAATCATGAAGATTAACCAACAGTATACACAAGTTTTCGTTCTGGTTGGCGTTCTTTGAAGCCGTCCCTAGCCGAATGCCCTTTAGCAGGTCAAACTACTTGTGATTAAGTGTTGGAATTGTCGATGTTGGTCAGGCGAGATGTTCGTAAGGAGAGGTGTGTGGTAGATGCGGGGCAATGATTTTGTAGAACCGTTAGGCATGCGCGTTCTGATTCGGAAAGACGAGAGCAGAAATCAGACTCGCGGAGGTATTGTCCTGCCAGATCAGGCGGAAATCCCGACGATTACAGGCAGGGTTGTCGAGGTTAGCCTTCAAATCGAACGAGATGCAGACTTTCCGATAGAAAAATATGACAAAGTTTTGTTTCATCCACGGAATTCAATACCAGTAGATTTTGAACAAGATAATTTGCTTTATGTCGTTCCTATTGAAGATGTCGTAGCGGTGTTCCGTCGTGAGGAGTCGTCAACTCCTCAAAGAAGAAGCAAGACAGATCCAGAGGAAGAATAGTCAGTTTCCGTTTGGTACGCTTGCCCTGAAAACTGAGAAATAGTTCTTAAGGCGTACCAAAACTGTTCTCTATAAAGTGACAGACACTCGACCAGTAAAGGGTGCAATTAGAGATTGAGTTGTGGTCAGTTTCTGGAATAACTTGGAGCGTTGCGGTTTCTGAATGAAACTTTTTCATTAACCGCAACGTGTTTTCTTTCGGAATTATTTCGTCATCAGAAGCAGCCAGAACAAGCGTTGGACATCGAATGTCTGATACCAGATCAATTGAGCGGTACGGATCACTGAGTAGTAGTCGTATTGGTAGGAATGGTGCAACACGTTGAGCAATTGCCTGAATGCTGTCAAACGGTGTGATGAGAAGAAGTCCCTTCGGCTCAAACTCCGCAGCCACTCCGATTGCGAGGCTCGTTCCCAGACTGCGACCCATAATCAGAACGTCGGAATGTTTGTCCTTGAGGTACCTGTAAATGGCTAATGCATCGTGCCGTAGACCTTTCTCTGTGGGAGTGCCTGTGCTGCCACCGTACCCTCGGTAATGCACCATGTAGATTGCAACATCTGAAATCCTTTGTGAATATTCAGGTAGAGACAATGATACATCTTCCGCATTACC
>JAQWMC010000113.1 GCA_029246985.1 Pirellulales bacterium | reverse complement strand
ATTCTTCGATACCAGCACGAGCACGAGAAGTGGACCATCGATTTGCCTGAGCAACATCGTCGCGCCGACCCGCCTCGATGGCTTCGCACCTATTCAGGGCATGGAATCATAGCGCGAATTGAAACCAAGTCGATTGCTCGAGCTGTGCAAGCCACTCAGCTACCGGCTATCGACGTCAGTTCTGCACGAGAGCTGTCCACCATACCGTGGGTCGAAACCGATGATCGGAAGATTGCGCAACTAGCCATCCAACACTTTTTTGAAAAAGGGTTTCGGCATCTCGCTTTCTGTGGTGACGGTTCATTTAATTGGTCCAGTTGGCGTCGCGATGCGTTTGTAGCCGAGGCAAAACAAGCCGGAATCGACGCCCTGGTTTTTGATGTGGATGATGATTCAAGTGGTACGACTTGGCCACATGCTCGCCGGCGACTTTTGCGTTGGCTTGCCGAACTACCCCATCCATGTGGCTTGATGGCAGCTTATGATTCACTTGCTCGCCGCTTGATCGACTTATGCGTTCAAGCTTCGCGGCCCGTCCCCGAGTCGATTGCTATTCTCGGAGTCGATGATGACCCCCTGTTGTGCCAGCTTGCCACTCCCCCACTTTCCAGTATCATCCCCGACTCGGAAGGGGCCGGCTACGCAGCCGCCGAGCAACTTGACGCCATCATGTCCGGCAAAAAGATGAAACGTCTCGATACTCTCTTGCCACCGTTAGGCATCGCGACTCGCCAGTCTACCGATACGTTTGCTGTCGAAGATAAGGACGTCTCTACGTCAGCACACTATATCCTTACTCATGCCTGCGATGGAATTCAGGTTGATGATGTAGTGAAACAAACACAGCTCACACGACGAGCTCTTGAAAAACGATTCAAAGACGCACTTGGCAAAACACCCCATGCTTTGATCATCGAAACAAGGCTATCAAAAGCAGAGCGGTGCCTTCGCGAAACCTCCCTGACTCTTGAACAGATTGCAACCCGTTGCGGATTTGAATACTCGGAATACCTGAGCGTCCTCTTCAAGAAACACCGAAATATGACACCCGGTGTATATCGGCAACAACACCGACAATAAGAATCCACCAAGTAGATCGACATGACTACCTATCAACAATAAACGCGCGTCACGCGCTCAGCCTTCAAGCCGGCTGTGATGTATTCACGTTTCTGTCACCCCTGTCCCAGAACAACAACGTGAATGCCACCATGACGCCGAGTGCAAATAAGGCTGGCACGTACCACAGCTGAGACCAGTTCACCACGTCATCGGCTGAAGTACATCGTCCCATCCACCACCCGAATGCCTGCGCACCGATTCCAAGTCCAAGACCCTGAGTCAGCATCACAATCAGTGATTGCGCCTGGCCACGAACCTCTGGCTGTGCCTTCTTATCGGTGTAGATCATTCCAGTCACGAAGAAGAAGTCGTAACAGATGCCATGTAGCAGGATGCCAACAAAGATGGGCACAGTAAGCAAAGGACCAGCCTGCCCGAAGGCAAAGCCCCAAAGCCCATACCGAACCGCCCAAGCAACCATGCCAATAGCCAGCATTTTTTTGACACCCAGTCGAGCAAAACAAATTGGCATGACAAGCATGAAGATAATTTCACTCATCTGCCCGGTGCTCATGGCACCTGTGGTGGAACCGAATAGCTTCACTCCCATCGCATCAACAAAGCCATACCCTTTTGCGTAGTAACCAGCCAATGGAATGCACACCAGAAAGGAAGCGATTGCAAAGACGAAGAATGATTTATCTTTCAGTAATGCCCATGCATCGACACCAAGAACCTTTGACACGGAAATAGGCTCTCCCTTTGCAGGCGGAGTTGTTTTTGGAAGGGTCAGGCAATACACACCCAGAATTGCGGACGCGATTGCTGCAGCATGAAATATATGAGGAGAACTATCTGAATATTGGATTGTGCTCATTACGGTATCGAATGCTCGCTGCGCCGCATTACTCGCTGCCCCGTTGCTTCCGGCAGCCGCTTGCGCCTGTTCGAGTTGTGCTGTCGCTTGACTGATTATTTTTCCTTCGCCATTAAAAAGGCGGCATCCCCACATCACCCAGTTGCCAACGATCCAACCAATCGTTCCAAGCACTCGGACAGCTGGAAAGTCTTTTTCACTGTTGGCAAGATGTTTAAATGACAAACTGGCCGTAAGGCCCAAGGTCGGCATGAAGCACAGCATGTAGGCAAGGAGGCATAGAATCATCGGCTGCGTGAACTGACTTAGAAAACTATCCGGTGCACCCGCACTGGCGAGAGTGGGGGCAAGCCAAAGGAGACCAGCGCCAACAATATTCAAAATCGCGAGTACATGCTCCGTGTTCATCAAGCGATCGCAGATTAAGCCAAGTGTCAAAGGTGCCAAAATCGCGGCAATCGGTGCGACTGTGTAGGCGGCAGCATCGAAGGAGCCACCAGGACCTATCTCCGTCATACCTGCATCATTCAGAAAGCCATACATCGCGACATACCAGGATCCCCAGACAAAAAACTGTAAGAACATCATGACACCCAAACGTGTCATTGGCAGTCGAATGGGAAGTGACGCTTTAGTCGGATTGCTCATAGCAAGCCCTTTTTTGAAAAACATGGTTATGGAAGGATGCGTTGAACTCTGGAGCTACACACTTTATTTGACCCCACCGAGATGAGCATACGCTGAACAGGCACACCCGCCAATCACTATCACCGATACCGACCGACTCCTACCGGATCAATTTAGCCCGAGTTTTCCTTGCTAAGAACATTAAAAATGGCAAAATATAGGAGTTCTTCTGAATCACAGGTCGCAGGGGGTCGCATGCACGCTCGGACAAAAGAAACTCCATCAAACCCGATTTATCGGGGTCCACTTCCACACATCTCAACTATTGAGAGAGTACCCGTAACCGTTTACGACGACTCAGGGGATGCCAATCGTGCCATTGCTCGCGAGATAGCTGCACTTATTCGCACGCGGTCTGCCAAAAACCAAAAGACGGTTCTCGGTCTTGCAACCGGCAGTACACCTGTTGGCATCTATGATGAACTCATTCGTCTGCATACCGAAGAACAACTTTCATTTAAGCGCGTCATTACATTTAATCTGGATGAGTACTGGCCAATGGAGCCAGATGCCCTGCAGAGCTATCACCGGTTCATGCGGGAACACTTGTTCGATCATATTGATATTGCCCCAGAGAATATTCATATCCCAGATGGACAACTCGGCCGCGACGATGTAACCGCAGCATGTGAGGCATACGAAGAAAAAATCCGTGAAGAAGGTGGGATCGACTTACAACTGCTCGGTATAGGCCGAACTGGCCACATTGGATTTAATGAACCCGGAAGCAGTCTCGAAAGTAGGACACGACTCATAACACTCGATAGCGTCACCCGAGCCGATGCCGCGAGCGACTTCTTTGGTGAGTGGAATGTTCCGAGACAAGCTATCACAATGGGAGTTGGCTCAATTCTCGATGCTCGCCGAGTTGTGCTGCTTGCTTTTGGTGAGCATAAAGCACCTATTGTTCGCCAGGCCGTTGAAGACATTCCAAACAGCCACGTATCTGCAAGTTCTCTTCAGCAACATCCTGACGCCAAGTTTGTACTTGACCGTGCAGCGGCTGCAAAACTAACTCGTTTTGAGTCCCCATGGCTTGTTGCTCCCCTTGAATCAATTGGACTGACATGGAGTGATGATCTCACTCGAAAGGCCTTGATTTGGCTCTCGCTAAAACTGAATAAGCCGATTTTAAAACTTACAGACGGAGACTATAACGAGCACGGACTTCAAGATCTCCTATCAAAACGCGGTCGGTCTTATGACATCAACATTGAGGTCTTTCGAACATTACAGAATACAATTACTGGGTGGCCGGGAGGCAAGCCCGGAGAAATAAGACGAATTCGCGGACTGACTGAGTCAACGAAATCGAAAGAGTTTCCAAAGCGAGTTGTTGTTTTTAGTCCGCACCCCGATGACGATGTAATCAGCATGGGTGGCACCTTCATTCGTCTCTGCGAGCAGGGACACGAGGTGCATGTTGCGTACCAAACGAGTGGCAACATTGCCGTGTGGGATGAAACAGCAGACGCTCACGTAGATTTTGTTGAAGCTTTCTGCAAAACATTTGGAGTTGGGCAAAAAGCGAATGAAATTGCTGAAAAGATTCGGCACTTTCTGCGCACAAAGGCAGCCGGGGCAGTTGACATGCCAGAACTGCAACAGGTTAAAGGTCTTATCCGTCGAACTGAGGCTCGAGCGGGCGCCAGGCACTCAGGTGTTCAACCAGAACGAATCCACTTCCTTGACTTGCCGTTCTACGAAACTGGCCGGGTTCGAAAAAAACCTCTCGGGCCGGACGATATTCAAATAACTGCAGACCTCCTGAATTCAATCAAACCACATCAAATCTATGCAGCCGGTGATTTATCTGACCCTCATGGCACTCATCGTGTATGCCTGGGAGCTGTCTTTCAGGCTATGGAAAAACTTTCTGACAGCGAATGGGCGCAAGCCTGTGAGGTCTGGCTCTATCGGGGCGCCTGGCAAGAGTGGGAACCGCATGAAATTGAAATGGCCGTTCCACTTTCTCCGGCAGAAGTAGAGCGAAAAAGGATGGCCATCTTCAAACACGAGAGTCAGAAAGATAGAGCACTTTTTCCAGGACCAACAGACTCACGAGAATTTTGGCAGCGGGCAGAGGATCGAAATAAAGAGACTGCTCGGCTCTATGACAAACTTGGGCTACCTGAATATGAAGCGATTGAAGGATTCGTACTTCATCGTTGAGCCGTCCGCACGGATTCAGAGTCAGGGCAGTTCTCGTACATATATTTCTTTAAACTCCACAGGAGCACCCTCAGACTCGAGGCACAAATAACCTGTTGATGGCGAGCAGTGATCACCACCAGAAACTTCGTGGCCATTCACCCAGAGCCGAACCTCTTTGTTGACGGCTCTCACATAATAATGATTCCACTGAGGACTTCCTAGGCTATATCGAGCATTGGGAAAGCTGCGCGTTCCATTTGGTGAGAGTGGGGGAAACGGATTCATCTTTGAGGTTCCGACCGCAAAAACGTCACCATCCGTGGTGAACCAGGCAGCCTTTCGTCCAGTTTTCTCTTCGTACCGTTGTGCATATCCATGATCAAGAATCTGTACTTCGATTCCCCCACGCGGCAGTTTGCCAGGAGCAAGATCGAGGAGAGACTCCGGGGGTGCCCAAAGAAAGACACCGGAATTGCCACCAGATGACAGATGCCGCCACCGGAGAGAGAGTTCAAAATTCACAAGTGGCTTATGAAACCTCGTCACACCAACAGGGCGTCCCGTACAGGCTAGAACACCATCCTTCCAACTCCATGTATCGGCTTCACCATTCACGTTCTCAAAATCGCCTTCAACAAGAAGCTGCCAACCGCCGTCCTCTCCCGACTCATCGATAATACGAACATCACCAACTGCTGGCGCGGCTGATGCAAGTTGTGACGATTGCCATCGAAGGAACCGCCATGCATCTTCCTCAAGCCGCCACACTGAAAGAAAAACAAATGTTTTTTCTAGTGACTGGCCGTCATGCTGAACACCAATTTCTGCCCGACCATTTACAAAAGCTATTTTCGGACCTGCAAATGCAACTGTTCGTTGTAAAGGTTGATACATCACATATCGCATTACTTTTTCACTGATTAGGTTCAGTAATGTTTTTTTTGTGTCAATTGCTCCTGTTGAATGCGAATACCGAAGGTCTTCTGAAAGTAGCGGTGCGAGTGACCTTGAATCTGCGGACACCATAGCTGCGATACGTGCATCATCAGCATCGAGAACTTCTTTGGTCCTTGAGTCTTCTGCAAAAACATGCACACACGACAGCGCAATAATACATAAGAACAAAGCACGAATGGACAGACGATAGATCACCGAGACACCTCTGGGGCAGAGCCACAATCACACTTACACAAAAGATCTTGGGACAACGGGCTGCCCGCCACTAGCAGCACTCTTGTCAGCAGCAAAAATAACTTCAAATGTTCGAGCTGCATCAGTAAAACTTGTCAGTGGCATTTCTTCATCACGATCGAGGGCATTAAAGAATTCCTGAAACTGACTCTGGTAGGGGTGATCACTGACATCACCCGAATCACACATCTTCATAGACAGGCGATGCCAGGCATTTCGCTCCTTGGAAAGCTTCATGGAGGTAAAGCGGTCGTCTAGAAGACTCCCATCACTCCCAACAAGATGCGTATGGAAGTAATACGGCTGGAAGCAATCGACAATGGCCGCAGTCTTCCCTAAAGCACCGTCTGCAAACTTTACAAGCGTGACACTAGACGTGTCATACTCGTATGGATCAAATGTAGGACTACTTGTTTTTGTACTCATGCTCGTAACACTATCAACCTGACGGTCTCCCATCACCATCAACAGCGCATCAAGCGCATGACAACCAGCAGTTAAAAGGGCACTTCCACCTTCTCTTTTCCCAGTATTCCAACGAAACTGACCATACCAGGGGCCGATGCCGTGGTAGTAGTCGATCTCACCGTAATGCAACTGCCCAAGTAAACCTTTTTCAAGCAACTCTTTTGTCACCTGCAATTGCTCGGAATACCGAAGTTCGAAACAGACACAGCCACGGACACCATTTGCCTTCGAAGCCTGCAAAATCCTGGCGACCTCTTCCGGTGAATTCGCCATTGGCTTTTCGAGAATGATATGCTTCTTGGCATCGGCTGCAGCAACTGCTTGCTCGGCATGCTTACTTGGAAGCCCCGTAATATCAATAACATCAATCGCCGGATCAGCAAGCATGGAAGCGAGATCGTTAAAAACACGGATAGTTCCACCATGTCGGGCTGCCAACTCAGCAGCATCCAATTTTCTTGTCGAACACACAGCAACTACCTGCCCCTGTGTGGTTGCATTGATTGCCTCGATATGAGCAGTCGCCGCCCAGCCATACCCAACGACACCGACATTATATTTTTTTGTCATGAAACGAAATGCTCCCCTATTACCTTAAACTCAATATAGTTTTCACGATTACACAAGTAAACTCAAGAGCGTCATGAGTACGCTACGGCAACTCTTCAATAACGAGGTCTTTGAATCGAACCTCAGCCACTCCGTTGCCATGCACTTGCAGACCAATGACTCCGTTGCCAAGAAGGCCTTGTTCCGTCTCCGTGTAGTCGACAGTCTGAATGCCGTCGACCCACAGTTCAATATGATTACCTCTTGCTCGAATCCGGTAGTCGTGCCATTCCCCTACTTGAGAATTTCTATTGAGTAGCGAGTCATCGGGACGAGCAAGAAACTTTTTCCGTCTGGACTCATCATATAACGCACCATCATGCCCAGCACCAAAGTCGGCCTGATATCCAGCAACCTCATGGCTTCCCGGCACCCTCTCGCTTCGGAACTGAATACCCGAGTTGATGAAGCCGTTGGTACCCGTGAGTTTTATCTTCAGTCTTAAATCAAAATTTGCGTAGCGTTTAATTGTACAGAGGAAATTATTTTTCTCCTGTTTCTTTACTAATGAGCCTCCAACAATTTCATGGTTTTCGACACGCCACACGCTCTTAATGTCTCCTTCCCACCCATCGAATGTCACCCCATCAAACAAAATGTCTGCAGCACGACCGGGAACAACCACAACTGTACTGAGCAAAGCACAAAAAACGTGAGTACTCACGAACCAATGGTGTTGTTTATACGACAACATGCTCATTGCTAGTTGACTCCTCTATTTGTGTCGTAATGCTGAAAGAGCACCTGTGTTCCTGCCTCACCATAGCCTGCTTCTTCTAATAAATCATAAAGTCTCCGAGCTACTTCAAGACCAGCAAGATGGACTCCGTGACAGTCTGCTTCTGCTTGAGCGAGACGAATGTCTTTCACAAGATGGCGCACAAGAAAACCAGGCTTAAAATTTTCACTTAGGGCACGCGGAGCCAGGTTTGTGAGCCCCCAACTCCCAGCCGCTCCACCACCTATCACTCCTTGAACCATTGATGGATCAAGGCCTGCTGCTTTTGCTACAGCAAGAGCTTCACACCAGGACACCATACCGACCGCCACCGCGATCTGGTTTACTAACTTACAGCGCTGGCCATCTCCAGCAGGTCCAAGGAGAGTAATCGACTTCCCCAATTGCTCAAACAATGGCACTGCCCTATCGAATGCCTGTTGTCTTCCGCCAACCATGATAACAAGGCTGGCATCCCGAGCACCTACGTCGCCACCCGAAACCGGTGCGTCCAGAGTTTCTATTCCCCGCTCTTCTGCTGCACGTGAAATACGCTCTGCCAATCTGGGGCTCGAAGTTGTCATATCGATGAGCAAACTCCCTGGCTTTGATGCAGCAAGAACACCTCCAGCACCCGTAAGTCCAAAGTAAACCTGCTCAACATCTGACGGTAGTCCGAGCATTGTTATCACCGTATCACCAGCGGCCGCCGCAGACTCGGGTGTGTCGTGCCATACCGCCCCCTTCTTCAGTAACACCTCGGCTTTCTCACGTGTTCGATTGTGAACATGAAGTGGATGACCGTTGGCAATGAGGTTCACCGCCATACGAGAACCCATTATTCCGGTTCCAATAAAAGTGACTGCGAAAGGATCTGGTGACATCGGCTTATACTACCGGGACAGGGTTTAGAACAGCTTTTCACATGATACCTCAGAGTGACCAGCCTTATGAAAATTATTCGTTTTTTAAACCAGAATAAAGAAGCCTTTGGAAGATTGCACGATGACAACCGTGTCACACTTCTTGATGGGAATATCGCATCTGGTTTTTCTGACACGGAAACGCTTGCATCGGTTGAAAAGCTTTTGGCACCAGTAACACCCAGTGACATTCTTTGCGTCGGGCTCAACTACAAGAAACATGCAGCTGAGACTGGGGCGAAACCACCTCAACACCCTGTTCTTTTTTTCAAAAACACTGGCGCGATTCAGAATCCGGATGACCCAATCATACTTCCAAGAAAGTTACGGAGTGAGAAAGTTGACTACGAATGTGAGCTCGCAGTCGTCCTTGGAAAACGTTGCCACAACGTCAGTCGGGACGAAGCAGCCCAACACATTCTCGGCTACACATGCGCGAACGATGTGTCAGCTCGTGACTGGCAAAAAGATGGTGGTGGTGGCCAATGGTGTCGAGGCAAGACATTTGCAACCTTCTGTCCACTCGGGCCGGTGATTACAACCCCTGACGAAATTGATGACCCCAACAATCTTTCTCTTCGAACTCTTCTGAACGGAAACGTCATGCAGGAATGGAACACAAACGATATGATTTTTGACGTTCCTACGCTGATTGAATTCTTGTCAGCAAGCACGATCCTGAATCCTGGGACGGTTATCCTTACTGGAACACCGCATGGCGTTGGGTTTGCCCGCACCCCACCTGTGTATCTACAGCCGGGTGACGAGATCACTGTCGAAATAGAGGGCATCGGGTGTCTCACCAATCCCGTTATTGAAGAGACTTGGTAAAATTTTCTCAGGGCAAGAAGGATGGGGTATAAAACTCCACCGAATACAACACGTCCTGATTGCAAGGCAACCGTTTCTGCGTGTTATGGATTGGAATTCTGTTATGACACGATGAGTCTGCACCGAATGGCAATGGTGCCTTACCAAATCCTTCTTATTCTTTTTTCTTTTTACGCGCACTGCTTACGGAGTTGAACGCATGGACCAGACAATGACACCACCCACTGTTCGTCCATTTGGTAAACTCCCTGACGGACGAGAAGCCAGCCTCTTTACGCTCAAGGTCCCTGGGGGATGGCAAACCACTATCACAAACTATGGGGCAATAGTGACAAGCCTTTGTGTTCCTCAACAACAGGGTGAACCAGTTGATGTTGTCCTTGGATTTGAATCACTCGATGGATATCTCAATGGCCATCCTTATTTTGGTGCAATATGTGGTCGAGTCGGTAATAGAATTGCAGATGGTCTTTTTTCGATAGATGATACGCCGTACAAAGTTGCCCAAAACAATGGCCACAACCACCTCCATGGCGGTGTCGTCGGATTTGACAAGCAACTCTGGAAAGCAACGCCACGAGTTTCAGAGAAAGGGCCGGCTCTTGATCTTGAACTCTTATCGCCACATGGAGATGAAGGGTATCCGGGAACACTCCACTCAAAAGTAACCTATACGCTGACTCCAGATGGTGAATTATGGATTGAAATGGAGTCAACAACAGATACCCCGACCCTTGTGAATCTTGTGCATCATACGTACTGGAATATTGCTGGCCAGGCAACGAATGGTATCGAGAACCACACGCTTCAGGCACACGCTGATCGGTATCTTCCTCTCGACAAAGGCGGCATTCCAACAGGCATCCTCCGTGACGTTGATGGTACTCCCTTTGACTTTCGGTTTCCCTCGGAGGCTCGCTCTAATCTTGGTGAAGCGATCCGGTCGCTTACTCCATCACCGGAAGGAGCCGAAAAAGGAGGCGTTGATCATTGCCTTGTCATCAATAACTGGAAACCTGATGGAGCACTTCGACCGGCAGTCACGCTCACTGATCCCGCTAGTGGACGGAGCCTTGAAATTCTCACAGACCAACCCGGTATTCAGGTATACACAGGCAATTATCTTGACTCATCACTCACAGGGAAAGATGGGACTACCTATCGACAACATGCGGCGATCTGCCTTGAGACTGAATGTTTTCCGGATGCCATAAACCAAACAGAATGGCATGGTGAATGGCCATCTGGTCGTCTGAATCCTGGTGAAACATATAAGCACACGATGGTGCATCGGTTTACCACAGGAGACTAGTTTGAGTCAGTTCCTGTCAGATAACCCATCGAGTCCATCCACTCAACGACCCGTTGGGGCCACGCATCAACAGGCAGGTCCTTCTTTTTCATTCCAAAACCATGCCCACCCTTTGCGTACACGTGCACCTCACAAGGAATACCGTGTTTCTTGTACTCAACGGCAAGAAGAAAACTACTGCTCGCTGTCCAAGGATCATCTGCTGCATGCACGAGACACAGTGGTGGTGACGTGTCGTTTACTATGATGTCAGAGAGCAGCGGCCCCTCGGTACCACGCTCAACGAGATAGGCCGGATACACGGGAATAGCAAAGCTTGGTGTCGGATTTTCAACATCAAGATTTTCATCAATTGGGTACGTGCGTTTGCTTCCATGCAAGCATGTCAGAACAGTGAGATTTCCCCCTGCAGAAAAGCCAAGCATTCCTATACGATCTGGATCAATACTCCATTCTTCTGCGTGATGATGAATCATTCCAAGCGCTCGTTGCGCATCTTGGAGGGCAACTTCCCGTAGCGATGGAACACGGTACTTTAGAAGAATAGCCGTCACTCCGTGTTTCGTAAGAAACTCACAAACATCTGTACCCTCATGCTCATAGGCCAGAATTTTGTAGCCACCGCCGGGGCAAACGAGTACTGCCGCACCGTTTGGATCATCCGGACGGTACACCGTCATTTGGGGTGAACTCACATTGGTTATCCGTAAAATCCCATTCTTATTTGTTCGCACTTCCCCGGAATGTTCAGCCGTCTGTCCGGAAAGCGGAACACCATCTGGCCAAAGATCAAACACAAGTGGATCTGCCGTCAGATCAGACGACATCCCAAGCAACATCATGAAACAAACAACGCACATCAGCCACGTTCTGATTGAAAGCATTTCCCTACCCTTTTTTGAAAACAAGAGCCTCTTAAGACAGCAGAAATCGCTATGACTTTTGTTTACCCTTCTGCTTCTTTTTTTGGCCACGTCGCGGTGGATCAACAAGTGGCACCTTCAACTCGTTTCGTAATCTATCAAGTTCTCCATGCAACTCTTTTTGTGCTTCTGCGTACTTTGGTTGATCATAAACATTCTTCATTTCATGAGCGTCCTGCGTTCTGTCAATAAGCGTCCAGTAATTCATATCGGGCTCATAGAAATGAAAGAGCTTATAGCGGTCTGTCACCACGCCGTAATGTTTCCGAACACTATGAGCTCCTGGAAACTCATAGTAGTGATAATAAAAGCTTTTTCGCCAATCATCAGGCAATCGACCTGCCAATAACGGACCAAGGCTGCTGCCATGCATGTCAGAGGGAATAGATTGACCAGCAGCTTCAAGGAACGTTTCCGGGAAATCGAGTATCGAAACAATTGCATTTGATGTCGTGCCTGGCTTCGTCACGCCTGGCCACCGAACAATGCACGGCGTTGTGAGCGACTCTTCATAAATCCATCGCTTATCAAACCAGCCATGTTCACCAAGATAAAACCCCTGATCAGATGAAAACAAGACCATGGTATTTTCACTCAGTCCCGCCGAGTCGAGGTAATCAAGAAGTTTGCCAACTGCTTCATCAACAGCTTTTACACAACCAAGGTAGTCGTGCATGTACCTTTGGTACCGCCATTTCACGAGATCTTTTCCAGTTAAGCCCTGCTTGTGAAACTCCTCATTGCGAGGTCCGTAGTAAACATCCCACTCTTTTTTTTGCGCATCTGAAATTGTGCGGGGGGGCTCGAGTTTTGCATCGAGTGGACGAAAGGTTTTTTCGAGCGTCATGTCTTGTTCGTGCTCGGCTCGGCCACGACCGGAATAGTCATCAAACAGTGTTTCTGGCTCTGGGAAAACACGATCACCATTCCAACCAAGATGCCGCAAGGCTGGTGACCATTCGCGGTGGGGCGCCTTGTGCTGGGACATAAGAAGAAATGGCTTGGATCGATCTACGTCTTTTAGCCAATCGATTGATAAGTCAGAAACGATATCGGTGACGTATCCTTCATGCTGAACCAGCTCACCGTTGTTAATCATCCTTGGGTTATAGTACGACCCCTGACCTGGCAGGATGTGCCAATGATCGAAACCGGTCGGATCACTCTTGAGATGCCACTTTCCAATCATGGCTGTTTGATAGCCAGCCGATTGCAGCATTTTGGCAAATGTGGGCTGCGCACCATCGAACTGATCACCATTACAGCGAAAACCATTTACGTGCGCGTACTTGCCAGTCAAGATCGCAGCCCGACTTGGACCACAAATGGAATTTGGGACCATACAGCGACGGAACAACATTCCTTCTTTCGCTAGCCGATCAATATTTGGAGTCTCAAGTAACTTGAGAGAATTCCCATAACAACTCAGTGCCTGATTGGTGAGATCATCACAGAAAATCATCACGATATTAGGAGTCTGCTCGGCTGCTACGGATACGCCGTGAAAGCAAACGAACAGACAGGTAAGAACAAGAAACTTTTTCATAACACCCCCACATCAAGATTCAACATGACTTTTATTACCGCGTCACGAAAGCATAACCTTTTCAAGCACAATCTGCATCGAACTGAAAGATTCTCTCCCTCGGAGACCTTTCCAACGACCACTCTTTCTCATCCACACAATTCTTAATCACTTGTTGACTGCTGCCAAGGCACCTGAGCAGCTGCCTGTACGTGACGACGAAGTGCCTCCGTGAGCTCTCGTACGATCGGTCGATGCTTGTTACTTACGTCGATGGATTCAAGCGGGTCGTCAATTAGGTTAAATAACTGAAATTTTTCAAAGGGAGTATTTTGAAGCAATTTCCATGGGCCACGCCGCACAGCGTAGTAATCCTGCCCTTGGTAAAGTTGCCCCCCTTCTCTCCGAACCCAGAAAAGAGTTCGATCGAACGACTGCTTCTTCCCAACGAGTGTTGGTAGTATCGACACACCGTCAATCTCATGTTCGATTGTTACTCCAGCCGCCTCACAGAATGTAGGAAAAAGATCACTTGTTAATGCCACAAGATCACTACGTGACCCTGCCGCAATGTGCCCGGGCCATACTGCACAAAACGGCACTGCAATACCTCCCTCATACATTTCTTGCTTGAAGCCACGATGAGGGCCACAGTTTGCGAGACTTCCTTTGTGGCCGCCGTTATCAGACGTAAAAACAATGAGTGTATTTTCAGCCTGACCTGTTTTTTTCAAACACTCAACAACGCGACCAATTCCTGCATCAAGATGTTCAATGAATGCGACGAGTTCTGCCCGCACTGGATCTATGCCAGGCTCACGAGATAAAACCTTTTCAAGATACGCTTGAGGAGGTTGCACAGGAGTATGTGGCGCATTGAAGGCAAGATAGCAAAACCATGGCTGCGCTGTATCAGCCCGGGACGATATGTACTCAGTGGCCCACTCACTAAAAATATCTGTTGCATGCCCCTCTGGCCGAACATCAACAGTATTCAATCGCATATAGTGCTGCTCATGACGAGTGTGAGACCAGTAGTCATCCATCATGTCTCCAAGAAATCCATGAAAATGATCGAATCCATGGTCTGTCGGACGAGATGGCGACTCGAGTCCAAGATGCCATTTACCAATGATCGCGGTGTGGTATCCAACTGCTTTTAAAGGCTTTGGAAGAAGAGTTGCATCTGGACGGAGAAAACCCCAGTTATTTTCAGGGTGCGTGCGAATGACACCCGGAACACCGACTTTGTCTGGCACCATACCAGACAGAAGGGCAGCACGAGTTGGCGAACACACCGGGCAATTTGCATAAAAGTTATCGAACCGCATTCCGGTGGCAATGAGCGAGTCTATTGCTGGCGTCTGTAAGTCCCTTGCACCGTATGCAGCAACATCGCCCCACCCTTGATCATCAGTCAAAATCATCAAGATGTTTGGGGCCGAATGAGTATTTTCAGTGGCGGCGTAGGTCCTACTAACAGTAGCCAACAACCCTACCACCACAAGAAAAGCATGGCACACCCGTCTAAAAAACTCATTGGACATTATTTCTCTACACTCGCTGTTCATAAAATTCCTCGGTCTCTCGCCCGATCACAAGAAGCCCGACACACTTAAAAGGGTGTCGCATCAATAGTAACTCTATGCCTGAACCAAATATTATTGCTTCGCATCCACAAGCTTCCAGAGGCGACTATTACTGCGTAAAAAAATACCGCCCGCTGCGATTGCCGGAGAAGCAAGAACCTGGTCTTTAAGATCAAATGTGTCTACCAACTCACCTTGCTCATTATCAAAATGTACCAGTTGAATAAGTCCGGCTTCATTCACCGCAAGTAACGTGTCATCACTGACAACTGGCGTTGCGCTAAAAGGGCCTTTAAGCCGAAGCTGCCACCGTCGCTCTCCTGTTTCAATGTCACCAGCTGTTAAGACATCTCCACGGCTCATCGTAAATACCGTGCTGTTAGCGACCACCGGACTAGGTGTTCCTGGAGAAAGTCGACTACTACTCCAAAGCTGTTTCGGCCTTTTTTGCGACGAAAGGTTATAGGCAAGTGCAGTCAGCCCCTTTGATGGCACAAAGAGAACATTTCCCTTCCGGCAACTCGAAGGAATCGTGCTCGCGCCACCGTCATACTGCCAAAGAAAATGACCATCAGCAGTATCTA
>JAQWMC010000092.1 GCA_029246985.1 Pirellulales bacterium | reverse complement strand
CACAACAGCCGTTTCGACCTTATTGCGATGCTGACCTCCCGGACCGCCGCGACGCGTTCGTGTTTCACGGCAGGACCGAAGGAGATTTTCGTCAGCAAGATCAACTGGATGAGCCACAGCAGTACCTGGCACGAGATCTAGCGTTTGTCGAGATACCGATTCACAATATTTTCAAGAAGCTCTTGCCGACCACTGGTATTTGCGGCAGCTTCACCCTTCTCAAGCATAAGCTTCTCAAGTTCACCAAAACTGCACGCACCGGCTTCGATCCTCTTTCCGAGATCACCATCCCAGCTCTTGTATCGTTCAGTTACTACGTTGGAAAGAGCACCTTCTTCACGAATTGCTGCGGCAACCCGTAACCCACGGGCAAAGGCATCCATACTTCCGATGTGAGCATAGAACAGATCAACAGGCTCAAAGCTTTCACGCCGCACTTTAGCGTCAAAGTTTACGCCACCTGGACTGAGACCATATTTCAACAAAGCCAGCATAATCTGGGTTGTCAGGTAGTAGTTTGTCGCAAACTGGTCGGTATCCCAACCGAGCAACAGATCGCCTGTATTGGCGTCAATCGAACCAAGGAATCCCTGACTGCCGGCAGCTTCCAACTCGTGCAACATCTCATGACCCGCAAGTGTGGCATGGTTTGTCTCCAAGTTGAGCTTGAATGAGTCTTCCAGATCATAGGCACGTAAGAAGTTCACGCATGCCGCCACATCTGAATCATACTGATGCTTGGTAGGCTCTTTTGGCTTTGGTTCAATGAGAAACTGGCCGGTGAAGCCAATCGACTTGGCATGATCGACTGCCATGTGGAAAAATTGAGCCAGATGATCAAGCTCACGCTTCATATCAGTGTTATACAAACACTGGTATCCTTCACGACCGCCCCAAAACACATAGTTTTCACCACCAAGTTCATTCGTAACTTCAATGGCTTTTTTCACCTGAGCGGCAGCATAGGCATAGACTTCGACATTGCATGACGTTGCGGCACCGTGCATATACCGCGGATTACTAAAGAGATTGGCGGTGCCCCATAATAACCCAACACCTGATCGCTCCTGCTCTTCTTTAAGCACCTTTGCCACTGCATCGAGATTCGAATGACTCTCCGCCAACGTTTGACCTTCCGGCGCAACGTCACGATCATGAAACGCATAAAACGGTGCATCGAGCTTCTCAAACAGTTCAAATGCCGCTCGTGCGCGGTTACAGGCGTTGTCGACACTTTCAGTACCATCGTCCCAAGGACGTTGAAGCGTTGCCGCCCCAAATGGATCGCTACCCGTTCCCCGAAACGTGTGCCAATACACCACGGTAAATCGAAAATGTTCCTTCATGGTCTTCCCTGCCACTACTTCATCCGGGTTGTACCAGCGGAAAGCGAGGGGATTCTTCGACTCCGGCCCCTCGTATTGAATTTTGGGAATATCGGGAAAGGCAGCCATGTGCTTTGAACTCCTCACAATGTGAACAAAAAAGAGTATTGTATGAGTGAAGGGAAACTGTCCTCCCTGCACTGCTATCAGTATCGAGAAATACAAATATGACACAAGCCTCCCATACAACCATGCCAATGATGCGAAACCGTTTTCACGCTTTCATGCTTTGCTTGCTGCTTCTAGCTAACGCACTTGTGGCTCCAAATAGAGCCGACGGAAATGAACAGCAATGGGGCCACTGGAGAGGCCCGACCGGCAATGGTGAAAGCCTGACTGCAACACCACCAAAAGAATTTGGTCCAGGAAAAAACTGTCGCTGGAAGCAGCCTATCCCCGGACGCGGATCATCTTCACCGGTTATCTGGAACGATCAGGTCTTTGTCACTACCGCCATTCCTGTATCCGATGGACGAGGCACGCTGGATTTCCGACTGCTCTGTTACGACAGGAAAACAGGAACCCAACAATGGAACCAGTCGTGTGTCAAAGCTATTCCGCACGAGGGCACACATAGCACCAACGGCTATGCGTCAGCTTCCCCTTGCACGAATGGCAGCCATGTCTATGCGCACTTCGGCTCTCAGGGCCTGTACTGTCTAACAATGGAAGGCGACCCTGTCTGGAGTAAGGATTTCGGCGACATGCAGACCCGCAATGAGTTTGGTGAAGGAAGTTCCCCTACCCTTGTTGATGACAAAATTGTGATCCCCTGGGACCATGAGGGCCCTTCGCATCTCTTTTGTCTCAACGCTGAAACAGGCGAGACACTCTGGGATACTCCACGAGATGAACCAACCTGCTGGGCAACACCGCTTATCGTCTCACCTGATGATGGATCGAAACAGGTTGTCATGAATAGCCAGAATGCAGCCCGTGGGTACGATCTTACCTCTGGCAAAGAACTCTGGAAGTGTGGTGGGCAGACGATACGACCAGTTGCATCTCCAGTCTATGATGAGGGTCTTGTACTCATCGGATCTGGGTTTCGTGGTTCGTTCCTGGGATGCTTCGACCTGACGGGCAATGGCGACATTCAGGGTTCACCCCACGTGCATTGGACCGTATCACGTAACACACCCGATATTGCATCACCTCTCCTGCATGATGGAAGAATATGGTTTTACAAAGGAAAAACTGGATTACTAACATGCATCCGTATTAAGGACGGAACACCACTGTATGAACAGAAGCGTATTGAAGGCATAAGCTACACGTACGCATCACCGATTGCTGCCAACGGCCATATCTATATGACGGACCGGAGTGGGACGATCACTGTCATTCGTGACGGCAATGACCCTGCTGTTGTTGCGGTCAATGACATGAAAGAAGGTGTTGATGCGACACCCGCCCCGATTGGCGAGGACCTGTTCATACGTGGAGAATCTACGCTCTTCTGTATCACTAAGGACTAAACCGTCTTGGTATGCTGCTGTTCTGCTGCTTCTTTGACAAGTGCTTCAACCTGTGAGCGGAGTGTCTTGTAATCTGTCTTTCCGGTACCCAAGAGTGGAATCGTCTCAATCCTCTGAACTGCATCAAGCCGCATGACGCCCCGCAAGCCGGCCTCGAGGAGCACGTCGGATGCTTCTCGCATTGAAATTTCGCCGGTTGTAAACAACACGACCATTCGGCCACCTGGAGTCTCAATACCTTCTACAGCTACTCGTGGCCCATTTTTATCAGCAGGGAACTTCTTCTGAAAAGGCGTCTCGAGTGCCGGGAGTGATATCATTTCACCACCGGCTTTCAAAAATCGCTTCAACCGGCCTCGGAAGTGTAAATAGCCGTCCTCATCAGCGGAAACAAGATCACCCGTACGGTACCACTGCTGGTCTTCAATTTCTACGAACGGACTCGGGCCCTCGTAGGAATGATATCCATCAAATATTGAATCACCCCGAACAAGAAGCATCCCCGTCTCCCCATTCTGAAGCTGCTTCATAGTTTCATGATGGACGATTCTTGCTTCAACATGCTCCACGGGCTTACCGATACTGCCATGTTTGTTTTTGTCAATCCTGTTGGCTGCAACAACAGGCGAACATTCGGTGATGCCATACCCTTCAAGAATGGTTGCTTCGGGGGCTTTTTGAGCGCAAAGTTCGTGAATGGCCTCGGGACAGGCTTCGGCACCTGTAATTATTTTTCGTAGACTTTGCATCTCGTCCCCAGAGCAATTGGCGAGAATGTATCCAAGGAACGTCGGTGTCGTGAACAGCATTGAAGGCTTGTACGCCCCGATGAGCCGCACAAGTCCTGGTGCATCGGTCGGATCGGCATACCGAACGCTTCGTATACCGGACAACTGAGGGAGTAAGACGTTTCCCGTCAACCCAAATGAATGAAATGGAGGGAGAAACCCGAGCAGGCTGTCGTTTTGATCAGGTTGAAGAACGGCGAGGCTGTCATGAATGTTGGTCAAAAGGTTTCGGTGCGTAAGCGGAACCGTCTTCGGTGATGATTCCGAACCCGAGGTGAAAAGGAAAACGGCGGGCTCACCCTCATTTTGTTGCGGGAGATTTCTGAGAAAGGATGCCGGCCGCAGATAGGTACAAACCATGAGACTGAAGGCTTCTGTCCTCCTTATCGATTTTTTCACATCCTCAAGAAAAACATAGCCCGCGCCTTCAATCGTAATTCCGAGTCGGTCAACCAACCGACTTGAGGTAATAACCTGCCTAACTCCTGTCACTTGAATACCGTGGGCCAGCCCTGAGGGGCCCGTGGTCCAATTCATCATGACTGGTGTCTTCCCGGCGAGGTGTAATGCATAGAAAACAATATCTGCTGCAACACTTGCCGGAAGCATGACTCCAACGTGTGGTTCCGGAATTTTTGAAAAACGTTGCGCCATCAAAGTCGCCGCTACGAGTAATCGCCGTCGTGAGAGGACACCCGACATCGCATCAGCGGTCGCCGCTGCTTCAGGTGTCTCGATCATCCGGTTAACAAACGCAGCTGCAACGGTCTCATCAAGTAACCATGGCGATTTACCAAGGCCGTTTTGCCCAACTGTAGGTGATACCGATGAAGCCCAGTTTTTGGGCACCACCAGCGTTTCCTTGGCAGCAGTACCAGCGGCGAGTTTCCCATCTGCAAGACTCCAGAGGCCTCCTAGTGTTTCCACCACGTCGTCGCTTTGAAATCCAAATCGCTGCTCTATTCGAAGTGCGAGCTCCATTCGATCAAGGCTGTCTAGGCCAAGGTCTTCAAGTCGTGTGCTCGCTGACTGTTCCTCGTGAACCAGGTCTCGCTTCAGGAATGACGCAACAAGCTCATTGACCTGACTGATTGTTTTTTCATCGATGGAGGCGGTATCGATGTCGGCCACGGTAGCTGACTGATACGTTCCCTTATCCGGCCCAAAAAGGTAACTATACCGAACAAAAATTGGTGACTCTGCCGCATCGATATTAAACCAGTCTTCCAGCTTTCCGTTAAATGCCTCACGTGAGTCAATTGGCAATTTTTCTCTCGAGACGACCTCAACATGCAAATGCACGTTGCGTCGCGGTAGAAAAAATAACAAACCCGCTAATAACCAGCCAAGTGCCTCAAGTACGTTATATGTCAGATCTGGTGGCTGCCCTGTTCGCGCGCATCCCCAAAGGCTTCCCCACAAACCACGGGTACGCACGAGAACAACTGTGACTGCAGGACATCGACTGACGACCTCGTGAACCAACCTATTCGATCCAATCTTCTCAACATTTGTTCTTTGCAGCCGGCCAGAGGGGTAAATGATGAAACTGTTTCCGTAATCGATACCCTCAACAACCGTATCGATCAATTGCTGAGCCTGGACTACAGCAGACTGGCTCTGTGCCGACAGATCAGGCACTTCGAACGCTCGAACGAGTTTCATCAGTGGCAGGAGAAACGGAACACGATATGTCCCAGAGTAGACAAGTGGCCGAAGCGGAACTTTGACTGCTCGATGCAAATGAGACAAGACCGTTGGGGGGTCTATGTAACAAGGATGGTTTGGGAGGACGAGTACAGGGCCGTCCAGCGTTCGAAGTTGATCAAGACCATCGACATGAACTCGGTAGCGAAGTCGCAAAATCATGCGAACAACACACCAGAATATTTTCTCCAACACCACTCGCATACCCTTCTCCTGAGCTTTCACAAGACCATATAGTGATTTGACATGCCACACTGAGAAACACAAACTGTAAAACAAAAAGGGCGAACATTGAAACAAGTCAAGAAACCCAGTTGCCGTGAATATAAAACTACACAAAACTATAAGATGTTCGCATCAAAAACCCCGGTAACCAAGTATGAACGGCAAGTGGTATTTCTCACGTAATTCAACGTCAGGCAGTTAGTTTTTGTCGTTATTTTGACTGTCCTCCTGTTCTTGATACATGCAAATACTATTCTTTTAAATAGTCCGGTTATGACGCCTCGTCTGATTGCTGATGATTCAATTTAGCCGAACCATCTCATCGATTGAATTGATCGAGCGAATTGTTTGCTTATAGTGAGTGAGGTCGATGCCGCACAGTTGCGATTCGAACGATGTCCCCCGGCAGAAAGTTCTCCCATGATTCGTTTAGGCAAGGCAACACCTTCGACGATCACCGTTGACAATCAGAGAATAGTTCCTAATGCACACACCCGTGACGTGATTTACGGGGTCGTTCTCAACGAACTTTCTCGTGTCATGCCCAGTTCAAATCAAACACTTCTGACGCCTGAATCAGTACTGACTGACGCAGGAATTGATGACGCTCGCC
>JAQWMC010000089.1 GCA_029246985.1 Pirellulales bacterium | reverse complement strand
TCTGTCTGTCTGCTATCGATGAGCCTCTTCGTCGGGGGTGTTCATGCAGAATCGATGCTGGAGCAATCAGCTTCACGGCTTATTACAGCTCTTGGTGAAAAAGGCTATCACGATACCGCGATTGCTGTACTTGACCAACTTCTTCGCAACGAGGCGGTGTCAGATTCGTTTCGTGAAAAGATTCCTTTATGGCGTGCCAATGAGCGCGTGGCTGGTGTTCGTGGGACTTTAGACATAGAGCAAAGGCAGCGGGCGTACGAGAGAGCGATCAGTGATTTCAAACAGCTCCTTGAGGGCGATCAGAATCCGTCGGTTGCCGCCGAATCCGCGTTTCAGTTGGGGATGGTCTTTCTTGATATGGGGAGACTTTCGAGGAATCAGTCATCCACTGTTGGAAAAGATGGTAGTGAAGCCCAGCAATTCTTCTTGTCTGCAGTTCATGTTTTTGTAGGGCCTCGGTCGGGTCAGACAGCCCTCAGTGCGATAGAGAAAGAACTCCAACAAGTCGAAACCGTCATTCGTGAATTTCGAGACCAGCGGTTGATTACATCGACGGATCGTCGCCTGCTGAATCAACTAGAGCAGAGTCGTGAAAAACTGCGGGGTCGTCGCGTGCAGGTTCAATTGCTTGCTGCTGAGGCATGTTCGGAAATGGCGAAATGTTTCGAGCAACACTCAAAAGAATGGGGCCGAAGTCTGGAGGATGCCCTGCAGCGGTACCATGCGGTGTATCTATCTACACCAACACGTTCTGCAGGACTTTGGGCACGACTCGAGGAAGGGAAGACTCTTCTTGCTCTAGGTCGGAAAAAAGAAGGACAGGAAGTCCTACTCGAGATTACAAAATTACCAAGTTCGGAACCATTAATTTATCAATTGCGAGTGAAGGCAGTCGACACATTGCTTGCAGCCTGGCTCAACACTGCGAGTTTGATAGATGATAAAGAATTTGATGAACGGCTTCGGCAATTTACCCTCGGTAATAACCGAGCCTCTCCGCTTAATTCAGATCTTTTGGCAATGAAGTATCGTTCAGCCGAATTGCTATGGCGACGGCTCGAAGCATCATCTCCAGATTCAAAAGATGCCCGCAAGTCGCTACTGGCTGATATTCGCTCGCTCGCCCGAGATGTTGCGAAAGCTGGTGATGTCCATGCTGCATCCGCACGAAAATTACTTGAGAAGTTAGGGGGGCAGGACGCGGCATTAGCTGAGCGACTCGGCCGTAGCTTTGCGGCATCCTTTCGTCATGCTGAGAAAGTTTTGGAGCACTACCGCAAGAATCCTTCAGAAACACAGCGATCAGTAGCTGTTGCAGGGCTTCAAGAGGTGCTGAGGATTGCGTCAGGCCAGCTAGCCGAAGATCAAGAGTTGAAAAAAGAGCAACTGTCGCTTTTGCGGTATCAATTAGCACTCCTTTTTTACGAGGACGAGCGGTACCACGAGGCGGTTTCTCTGAGCGACTTTCTCGTGAAGTGTTCGTCGTATGATCCTATCGCCCAAAAAGCAGCCATTCTCGCGTTCGCCAGTTGGCAGGCTTTAGTCGCACAGCAAAATATGGATTGGGGCGAGAGTGCTACGGCCGAAATGGGTGAAATGGCATCGGTGATCATGGGGCGATGGCCTCGTGATCGATGTTCTGCCGATGCGGCGGAGGTGAGCATTACCCTTGCCTTGCGAAATGGGAATAGTGCATCTATCCAGAGCGTTCTACAGGGTCTCGATGAGGATGTGATTGGACGGGCTGAGGTACTTTTGCGTGGTGGAGTGGCGTTATGGCATCTCTGTCAACATCCTGGGAACGGGCGGAACAGCACATCGGGCGAGCTGAGGACGGAATGCCTTCAAGATGCAAGCCGCGTTCTTGATGAGGGGTTGGCAGCCATTGATGAAAAAAAGGCATTACAGGGCAGGACTTTAGAAGTTGCAGTGGCTGGGGCCGTTGCGCGTTGTGAAATTTCTCTGTACTCTGGCAACAATGACTCCCACGATCTTTTTTCACTTCTTACTCATGCTGGGTACGGGCCTTGGCAGGTTCTTCAAGATTCCTCAACAGAACTTCCGCTTTCAATGTATGAGCCTGGTTTGCGTGTGTGTATTTTGGGGTTTGCGGAGGTTCAGCGATATGACTTAGCAATGCAGGCAATGAAGGATTTGGTAGCAAATACAGCTTCGAATAAAGAAGCGAGGCTTCGACTTGTCAGGACCTCTATCGCAGTTGGAAAAAAACTTGTCGAAGTAGTAGAAGGACCCAAAGATCAAGACAGTGCAACAAGTGAGCGAAATGGGTCTTTGGAAGACGAACTTGAGTTCATTGAACAATTGCTGGACTTCACAAAAGCAGCTTCAGATCAAGTAGAGGTGCTGTCATGGGTGGCGGTTACCTTGGGTAGGCTTGGGCTTGCAGATGATTGTCTCGCTTCAAGTATTCCCGAGGGAAAAAGAAAAAGCTTTCTCGCTCAAGCTGCTGGGACAATAGAGGAAATTCTGTCACATGCCGACCTTCCTCAGTTGGCAAAGACTTCTTGGCGACGTGAGTTAGTGGCGGTCAGGTCAAATCTTGGTCAGTGGGATGAGGCTGTGGAGCAGATGAGAGTCATTTTGGCTGATCAACAGAACAATCGGTCGCCAATACTGCAGCAGTATGCAGCGGATTTGTTTCAAAAGGCAGCTCAGGATTCACAGAGTCTTGAACAGGCACGAGAGTATTTTCGTGCGGCGATTGTCGGTAGTCGTGTCATGATAGACGTTGGTGAAAGCATCGTTTGGGGTTGGGGATCACTTGCAAGTCGAGTTTCAAAAGCTGCATTTGGCTCGCGTGGTGGTGTCGCCGACAAGATGCGTGGAGTTTATTTTGAATCGCGTTATCGGCTTGCTGCCTGCCGACTGTCATGGGCGCAGAAGGAGGTCGACACTTCTATCAAGAGTCGCTTGCTCAAAGAGGCTGAAGCCGACATAAAAATTGAGACCCAACTCCATCCCGGCCTTGGCGGCGATGCGTTGAGAGAAAGGTTTGAGACATTGCTGAACGTTATTCAGCAGGAGTCTATGATGATTTCCAAGGCTAGATGAAGATTATGAAATACAAATATCTAGAGATAATGCGAGGCTGTATCACGAGACAGGTTGAGTTAGTTCTTCGGTCGCTTCTGATCTGTTGTGTCTATTACGCATTTGAAAATGAAGCATGCGTTGTCGCAGCGGATCAGGTTATTACCAGTAGCGAAACGTTATTTGGGAAAATAGAGTCTATGTCGACCGAGGCGGTTCGGTTACTTCCCAGAGGCTCTACGAATGCTATTCGAGAAATAGGCGTTACAGATGTTGTGATGATTCAATTTTCTGATGAGCCAAAAAATTTGATTGAGGCAAAAAAGCGGCTCATGAAGAATGACTTTGGCGGTGCTCTCGAAGCCCTTGACCAAGTCAATGAAGATGAAATTCAGAGCGCCTCGGTGGCGGTTCGTGGTGAATATGCGTATGTTCGAGCTGTAGCCGCGGGTCATGTTGCTATGGATACGACTGAGGAGTTATCTCCAGCTCTAAGTTCCATTGAAAAGGTGCTCGACCAATTTACTCGTTCCATTCATTACTATGATTTGCTCGAGGCTGCTGGGGATCTTGAGCGAGTTCGCGGGCGATACGATCAAGCCACTGAGATATATAAGAGAATTTCACGGGGGCCTCCGCCCATGGTGGTCCGTGCTGGAAGGCTTCAAGGGAATGTCCTGGCCGCAGAAGGTCGTCACGTAGAGGCAATTGCAGAGTTTGAAAAAGTGCAATCAGCGGATCTAGACGGGAGCTTTATTGAGCAGGAGAAGATGATGGCATGTCTTGGGCAGGCAGAGAGCCTTATTTCTTTAAGCCGTTTTGATGAATCTGTCTCTCTTATTGGTTCGATGCTTGCGGAAGCATCCCCTGAAGGAGTGCCTGTTACGGCAACCAATATATTATTTGGGAAGGCGTATAGTCTGCTCGGCCAATCGCTCCTGGAAATGAAGAAGGATCAAGATGCCTTGATTGCGTATTTAACTGTTGATCTGGTGTATGGCGATGCCCCTGGCACGCACGCCGAATCGCTTTTTCGGTTGTTTCACTTATGGAATAAGGGAGGCTATCCTCGTCGTGCAGAAGAAGTTCGAGAAAGGTTGATAAAGAACTATCCGCAAAGTACGTGGGCTGCTGAGTTGAATCCGTCTATCAAGTAAATCGACGTAGCATGTTTGATGGTCATGGAGTACAAACAGTAAACTTTTAGCAGTCGTCAGGAGGCTTTTCTGATGCAAATTACACTTTAGGATGAGTGTTGATCAGGGCTTATACGCCAGAAAGCAGGGATGTTCACAGATGCAGTTTTTCAGGAATCATCTACGGCCTCAGGGTCGCATTTTTGTAATAGGAATGGTTCTTCTATGGTCGGCTGTTGTAGTGGGTCAGGTTGCTGACGAAAGTCAGCCTGCCCCACCAGAGGCTGGAGTGGTGATTGGAGCAGCGACTGAGCCTGCAGCAGTTGAGCCAGCAATGCCAGAAGCAAATTTAGAAAGCGGTGGCAATGACGTGATCCCAATCGCACCGGATAATTTACTTGTCTATTACATAAAAGCACTTGGTGCGACTTTTGTTATTGTTTTTGTCGCACTTTCTTTCGCACTCGTTGCCTTACTTGTAATGTGCTTTTTGCAATTACGCCGTACCGTTCTTATGCCCCCTGAGCTTGTTGAAGGATTCGAGAATCATCTGGATAAGAAAGAGTTTCAGCAGGCCTACGAACTTGCAAAAGCGGACGATTCATACCTTGGTCGTGTGCTTTCTGTTGGCCTTGTCAAGTTGCAGGTGGGTCGGCAGCAGGCGTTTGATGCAATGCGCGAAACCCAGGCTGAAGAAGCGATGCAACTTGAACATAAGATCAGTTATGTGTCTCTTATTGGTGCATTGTCACCAATGTTTGGATTGCTTGGAACGGTAAGTGGTATGGTGAGTGCTTTCACTGTTATCGCTCAGTCTGCGACACAGCCTAAACATCATGAGTTGGCAAGTGGAATATCGCAGGCACTTGTGACGACCCTCATTGGGCTATGGATAGCGATTCCTGCTGTTGCATGCTTTAGCCTGTTTCGTAATTGGCTTGAGCAACTCAATAGTGATGTGGATACTGAAGCAGTGCGTCTTATTTCCAAGGTGCCGTTGACTCAAAAGTAGTGTCTCGGTGACAACGGCAAATCAAATCTACAGGAATTTTCGCAGTGATACGGAGAAGTAATGGGCCAGCCATAGTTGAGAACGATATGACACCCATGATCGACGTTACGTTCCAGTTGATCACATTTTTTATGTTTGTACTGAATTTCAGTGAGGCAGAACAGGATGAACGTATACAACTTCCATCGAGTCAATTAGCGAAGCCTGCAGAGGGGGTTGTTGAGGCGCCTATAACCATGCAACTCATGGCGAATGGTGGGGTCTTGTACGCTGGAGAGATCATTCCAGTTGATGAAATTGGAGGCTCGTTACAACGCGAGCGAGATATTATTGTTGCATCTGATAAAGATCCAAAACGTGCAACGGTTATTGTTCGAGCAGATGGTCGGGCAAATGCTGGTGACGTACAGCGAGTGATTCAGATTTGCCAGGAGCTTGGATTCCAACAATTCGCGCTCCGTGCCCTTTACAAGCCGGACTGAATGATGCCACCTCCCCTTCCCCGTCGACGGCTTGAAAAAGTGGCGGTCAATATGACCCCCATGATCGACGTTGTATTCCAACTGATGATTTTCTTTATGCTGACATTTAATATTATCGCCCCGGAAGGCGACTTTGATGTTCGTATGCCACTTGGGAAGTCATCTGCAGAGCCTCCTGATGACCTCCAGTTACCCCCAATCCAAGTTCGTTTGGCATCAGATACTGAGGGCACACTTGCTGGGATTTCGATGAATGGTGAGCCCGTTCAAGATTTTGGTGATCTACGACAAAGAGTCGCCGGCTTTGTTGACGTTGCTCTGGAGAGCGGAGCCTCACTTGCAGATGTTGAATTAGAAATTGATTGCGACTACGAACTTAATTATATCAATATTATTGATGCAATTACTGCAGTATCCGGCAGGATAGAAGATGGTCAGCTTATTGAAATGGTGAAAAAAATAAGTTTTGTTCCACTCAAACAACAGCCGTAGTTTGCCCGGGCTGAGTCACTCAACTTCTTGGATGATATTGCATGTGGACACTTCTCAGTCGTCCGGAATCGACGTGAGTGTATCGCTGTGTTGTAGCGATACTTGCGTGTCCTAGCATTTCCTGTACGTGTCTAAGGTCAACTCCACCAGCTACAAGATGAGTGGCAAAGCTATGTCGCAGAGTATGGGGTGAAATGTCGTTGGCAAGGCCAGCAGAGGCAGCGTGTTCGCGGACAATTTCCCAGATTCGCATTCGGGAGAGTCTATTGCCTCTGGTGGATACAATAACATAGTTCTGATCACTCAATCGCGATACAAACTGCGATCTATGATCAAGTGTCCACTGTGAGATTGCAGCATGAGCCTGCTTCCCCAGAGGCACCACACGTTCTTTATTCCCTTTGCCGTGGCATGTGCAAAATTGCTCCTCAAGATGAAGATCTTCTACTTTAAGCGAAGATACTTCCGATGCACGGCAGCCAGTGGCATACAGAAGTTCTAAGAGAGCACGGTCACGTGATCCTGTGGCAGTAAATCGAGATGGGCTGTCAAGTAATAAGTCAACTTGACGGGATGAGAGAACAGCGGGGATCGTGTCATCGGGGCGAGCCAATACAAGCTGTTCAGCAGGGTTTTCAGTCATGACTCCTTCAAGTTGCAGGAAGGAATAAAAGCAACGAAGTGTTGCTGCTTTTCGAGCAATTGTGGCCCGAGACTGTTTCTGATCGGAGAGCCAGCCGAGGTAATCTCCAAGTTCTTGAATCGTTGTTGTCAGAGGTGATCGCCCACTGAGCCACGCTCCAAATGATTGAAGGTCACGCTGATATGCCGACTGGGTGTTCTCCGCGAGGCCTCTTTCGTGACGGATGAAGGCAAGAAATCGCTCAATCAGTTCGTCAATATGGATCGTAGAAAGCGGCTTGCTCTGCGGACCCTCAAAAGCAATCTTACGAAGCCGCGAACGGGATGCAGGATTTTTCCGCTTGTTCAGGTTCGTGGCTGGTTGCTTTTTTCCCATGGAGTTGATTTGTCTGAGTGGGCAAAAATCCTCAAATCAACTCCACAAATCAAGGATCGTATCCCAGGTTCGGAGCGAGCCAACGCTCGATTTCCTTCTCGGGCATGCCCTTTCGGACAGC
>JAQWMC010000059.1 GCA_029246985.1 Pirellulales bacterium | reverse complement strand
GAGAGATTTCAGGGACTGGGCTTGGGCTTTCGATTGTTCGAGAGTTGTGTCGTTTGCTGGGTGGTGACGTTACCGTAGAAAGTCATCTGGGGCAGGGTAGCAGTTTTCGAGTGCGACTCCCTATTTACCTGAAAGCATGTGTCATGCCACCGGCGATTCCGATTGCTTCATCAGCCTGAGCAAAGAATGGCGGCCGTAGGTATTTCCTTCTTGTGTCAGACCCCATATTCTTAAATACGAGTTACAAAAATGGTTCGACCATTGGGTTCTTCCACTTCCTTTTGATCTGAAAAAGAATGATGTCTGCCGAAAAAAAGAAAACGCCAGAAGTCTTACTGTTCACCGATGGTGCATGTAGTGGGAATCCAGGGCCTGGGGGGTGGGCTTATATTCTGCGACACCCTGAGACCGGACGAGAGACATCTGCACAGGGGAGCGAGGCGGATACGACAAACAACCGAATGGAGTTAACCGCCGCAGTTCAGGGCCTGCAGCAATTAAAGCGGCCGACGTGTGTCGAACTTGTCACCGATAGTGTTTACGTTGGAACAGGTCTTTCAGACTGGCTGCCAAAATGGAAAAAGCAGGGCTGGAAAAGAAAAGAACGGGGACGCCTTGTGGCTGTAAAGAATGAGGATTTATGGCGAGAGTTGGATCGACTGGCAGCATCTCACAGTGTTATCTTCCAACATGTTGCAGGACATTCTGGTCATCCAGAAAATGAGCGGTGTGATGAAATGGCTGTTGCTGCCTATCAGCCACTCTTGCCTGGTTCCAAGAAATAATGGGCCGGCATGTCGATCGAAGAAGAAAACATAGGAAATGCTGGCCAGGCTGAGACGGGTTCTGAACTCAGAATTCGGCTTGAACGGTTGCCGGGCGTAGGTTCAATTCGAGCGGCCAAACTTGCAAAACTTGGACTTGTTACCGTTCGTGATGCACTGATGCATTTCCCGCGAGACTATCGTGATTTCACTGGGAAGCATTGCCTCGATGAACTAGTTGAAGGCGAGCATGCATCTCTAGGGGGAACTGTTCTTTCAGCTTTTCTTCGGACGATATCCCGTGGCCGCACAATGCTCACTGTTGAGCTTGAGACCGAACAGGGGCCAATGAGATGTGTGTGGTTTAATATGCCCTTTCTTGCACCCCGTTTCACAGAAGGTCGCCGATTAGTAGTAGCTGGTCAGCCTCGGCGTAACGGCACAAAGTGGGAGTTTTCACATCCGGAGGTACGGTGGCTCGATGAAGCTGAAGATGGCAGCCCTGTTGAGTGGCTTGCGGTGTATCCACTCACAGAGGGTGTGCTGCAATCTCACGTTCGGTTGGCTGTACAAGCTGCTCTTGGCACGGCGGCAGATCATCTGGAAGAGTCACTTCCAGATGATCTGCTGAAGTCCAAGAATCTCATGTCGATTGGAGAGGCAATACGCTCTATTCATCGTCCTGGAAGTCGTGACGCGATGGAAGCTGCAAGGAGACGTTTTGTGTATCAAGAGCTTCTCATGTTGCAGCTAGCGCTTCGGCTTCACCGTGGGCAGCAGGATGTTCGGCAAACCGCACCATCCATCGACATCGATAGCCGACTTGATAGTCGTATCAAAGCACTCTTTTCGCATGATTTTACGGCTGCCCAGAAGCGAGTGTGTGTAGAAATAGCGTCTGATATGAGACAGTCGAAGCCAATGAATAGACTCCTTCAAGGTGATGTCGGAAGTGGCAAGACGGCTGTCGCGGCGTATTGCATGCTTGCAACTGCTGCAACATCTGTGCTCGGAGACAAGTCGGAAGAAGACAGTCCCTCTACGAACTCATCGGGCCGATTTCAGGCAGCAATAATGGCTCCAACTGAGCTGTTGGCACGACAGCACTACCACACGTTGACCTCTCTTTTGGCCGAACGCGGATCTTCTCTTCAAGTCGGACTCTTAGTAGGCGGACAGCGGGTAGCCGAACGGCGAAAGCTTCGAGAGCAAATTGAATCAGGTGATATTCAATTAGTAGTGGGTACGCAGGCGCTCATCTGTAGCGAAGCTGCTTTTGCCAATCTTGGGCTAGTCGTTATCGATGAACAGCATCGATTTGGCGTCCTTCAACGGTCACTTCTACGACAAGGTTCTCGTGACCCGCACACACTTGTGATGACCGCGACGCCAATACCTCGAACAGTAGCTCATGCCGTGTACGGAGATTTGGACATATCTGTCATTGATGAATTGCCACCAGGGCGGCAAGAAGTCGCTACGTACCGAGTTGCACATGATCAGGTGGAACAGTGGTGGGAATTCTTTTGCAAGAAGCTGAAAGAAGGTCGTCAGGGATATGTCGTGGTTCCAACGGTTGATATATCTGGCCGAGATATGGCAAGTATTTCATCGGCATTTGAGTCACTTGCAAACGGCCAGCTTGAAGCATTTCGACTAGGACTGCTTCATGGACGAATGAAACCAGATCAAAAAGCATCTGTAATGGCAGATTTTCGGGACGGGCGTTTTGATGTTCTTGTAGCAACAAGTGTTATTGAAGTTGGGATTGATGTGCCGAATGCCACACTCATGACAATTCTTGATGCAGAAAATTTTGGACTTGCGCAGCTTCATCAACTACGCGGGCGGATTGCCAGAGGTCGCGTACAGGGTATCTGTGCTGCGGTTACTGATGCAGAGGCAAGCGTCTCGCCACGTATTGAAGCATTTGTCTCTACTGCAGACGGCTTTGTATTAGCTGAGCAAGATCTTGTCTTGCGCGGTCCAGGCGATATTTTAGGTGCACGGCAAAGCGGATCACCTCCGCTTTATCTTGCAGATCTTCTCCGAGATGGAGCAGTTGCTGCCGAAGCTCGAAGAGACGCAAAGACCATTTTTGAAAGCGACCCAGCTCTGGACGACAAGAGGTTTCTGAGACTGAAAAAAGTGCTATTAGGGAGGTGGAGATCGACGCTCAACCTTGGCCTAGAGAAAGTGAGTTGACTTCGTTTCCGATTTTACGCTGTAACTATTGCTTCGCCGCTCTCCCAGTGCTGCCCGGTTCGATCTACACGGTGATACAGGGTGTCTCTCTCGATCGGTTCTCTTCCTGCTTCCCGTATTAAATTTTGTATCTTTTCCACCGTGAGGATTTCAGGTGTCTCAGCCCCGGCATCGTGGTAGATCAATTCATGCCGGACGGTGCCGTCTATATCATCTGCACCGTAGGAGAGTGCTGCTTGGGCTGTACCCAGGCCTAACATGATCCAGTATGCTTTCATGTGATCGAAGTTGTCGAGTACAAGTCTGCTGATAGCCATCGTTCGGAGACTCATTGCGGCGGATGGCTTTGGAATATGAGAGAGTCTCGTGTTTTCTGGATGGAAAGCGAGAGGAATAAAAGTTTGGAACCCACCTGTTTCATCCTGCAGATTTCGCAAACGGATCAAGTGATCAGTACGATGGTAGGCATTCTCGAGGTGGCCGTAGAGCATGGTCGCATTACTTCGGAGCCCAAGGGAATGTGCCACCCTGTGGATTTCAAACCATTCTTCCGTATCTGCTTTGTGTTCGCAGATTTTATCCCGTACTTCGGGATGAAATATTTCAGCACCCCCGCCAGGAAGACTTCCAAGACCAGCAGATTTCATTTCACTCAGAATGTCAGTCTTTGATCGTTTCGTGAGGTGGCAGAACCAATTGATTTCAACCGGTGTCCATGCCTTGAGATGAAGCGTGGGATACGCTTCATGCAAAATCTGAATGATGTTGAGATAAGAATCATAGTTTTTCTGATGGTGTAAACCACCAACGATATGCATTTCGGTACTTCCCGCATCAACAGCTTCTTGACCACGTTGAAGAATCTGTTCATCCGTCATCCAATAGCCACGCTCGTCTCTCAGATCCGCCCGGAACGCACAAAACGTGCAGCGGTAAACACAAACATTGGTTGGATTGAGATGGGTATTAATATTGTAATATCCGGCGTCCCCATTTTTTCGTTCACGAACGATGTTGGCCAATTCACCAAGTTCATGAAGATCGACAGAGTCGTCCCAAAGCCCTTCTGCCTCCTTGGGGGTCAATCGCTCGCCGCAGACAATTTTTTCGCGAATTGAATCAAGTGATTGCCGAAACGCAGATATCATGGGTGAAGCCCTAGGGTACAAAACTCTTTCCAACCTAATGATAAAACCGCAAAGGAGAGAAAAAAACAACTGATGAATTTATGCCAACCAAAGATCAGCGCTGATTCCAGCGAGGAGAACGAGGCCAATGACCGCATTTACCGTGAAAAAAGCCTGATTTACACGCGAAAGGTCTCGTGAACTCACTAGGAGGTGTTCAATAACAAGCAATATGGCGATTCCGCATACGGTCCATGTGGTATAGCTTCCAACAAGAGGGGTTGTTTGTGGCAGTGCCAAGAGAGACGCAACCGCTAAAAAGTGAAAAAGACCGGAGATATAGAGGGCCCCTTTGATTCCAAACCGAGAGGGCAGGCTTTGCAGGTTTTCGTTGGTGTCGAACGCCGCATCTTGACACGCGTAAATCGTGTCAAAGCCTGCAACCCACGCAGTGACGGCTAGGGCTAGAACGAATGCAGGAACGATATCTGAAGGATTCACAAGTACAGCGGAGCCACGCACCGCGATCCAGGCGGCCAGTGGAGTCAGGCCAAGTGCCACACCGAGCCACACGTGTGCAAATGGAGTAAAACGCTTTGCATAGCTGTACCCCAAGAGCCATGCTAACACCGGCAAGGAGAGAGCGACTGGTAACCAGTTCGGAAGAAATAGCAAGGTTGATGCTACAAATAGCGCTGAAGATAAATAGACCAAATTTTGAACGTCACTCACGGAAAGGAGGCCTTTCGGCAGATGGCGATTCGCAGTACGAGGGTTGCGGGCGTCTATTTCTCTATCCACAAGGCGATTAAACGCCATAGCCGCTGTACGAGCGGTAGCCATACAGACAACGATACCGACAGCAATTTTCAGCCAGTGCAATGATGAGAGGTGTGGGTTGTCGGCTAGATCGAGATGGGCAGCGATTATTCCAGACATAATTGCGAAAGGCATCGCAAAAATTGTGTGTGAGAATCGAACAAGTTCGAGGTATGTGCGAAGTGTCGCCGCCATAGATTTCATTGTCCCCAGCGGCAAACAAGTTCGTTCGTAATGTTCAGTTGGTCACAGATGCGGGCAACAACAAAATTGACAAGATCATCAATGGTTTTTGCGTTGTGGTAGAAGCCCGGTGAAGCAGGCAAAACAACAGCCCCAGCTTCGTGAATGGCCTGCATGTTTTTTAGTTGTGGGAGCGAAAGAGGGCTTTCACGCGGCACAACAACAAGTTTTCGCTGTTCTTTTAAATGGACCTCAGCTGCTCTGTGGATGAGATTGTCACCCATTGCATGAGTAACAGCGGAGAGTGTGCTCCCGCTGCATGGACAAATGACCATTGCGCTTGTCAGGAATGAACCACTCGCAATGGGTGCCATGAGATTTTTGTAATGATGGTACGTGAGGCGACCAGGTAGGGGCGTCACGGTTCCAAGGAATTGCTCAGCGGAAAAGTCATCAAGGTCGAGTGACTCGCCGAGTTCCTGCTCGAACACGGCCTTTCCAGAAGGGCTCACTGAGAGGTGGACGTCGCAGTTTGTATCGAGAAGCACGTGCAGGAGTCGGCGTGAATAAATCGCTCCTGAGGCACCGGTGACTCCTAGAACAATGGGGTGGCGAGAAGAAGTGCTCATTCGTCAGTAATCTCTTTTTGTCCAGAACGTTCAGTTTTTGTTGCAATTGAAAGCGTAGCTATTCCAAGGGTGAGAGGAAACTGATCAACACGGGCAAAGCCGGATTTTTTTATGAGGGTGGCAAGAGCTTCGCCGGACGGAAACTCTTCGACGCTCTGGTTCAGGTAGGTGTAGGCGTCGGAATGGTTGGAAGCAATGGTATTTCCGATCCTTGGTAGGACGTTTCTGAAATACCATAAGTAGCTTTTTCGGATAAACCAATTTCTAGGTAATGAAAATTCAAGAATCGCCAGGCGCCCTCCCGGCTTGCACACACGCGCCATCTCAGCGAGGCCACGATCTGTTTCAGCAATGTTGCGTAATCCAAAAGCAACGGTCACAAGATCGAATGATGAGTCCGGGAATGGTAGGTCCATGGCATCGGCTTCAATCCATTCGACGGGCACATTGCGTGCTGCAGACTTTGCGATTCCACGGTCAAGCATTGGTTTGCAAAAATCACTTCCAACAACCCGGACCTGTGAAGCTACCTTCGCTGCGTACGTCAGTGCCAAATCACCAGTTCCGGTACACACATCTAAAATTGCTCCTTCAGCAGGCGGAGGCGCACGTTTGACAGTGATTCTTCTCCACCACGTATCGATTCCACCCGATAGCATTCGGTTGACAAAGTCGTATCGCGGAGCGATTTCTGCAAACATGCCTTGGACCTTGCCACCGCTTTTATCAACATTTTTGATTGCTTCGGTCGTAATAGCATCATCTCCACGGGTAAGATGTTGAACCTGTATCCAGCAGGCTCGTAATCAATTTGGTGTAATCAAATGACATGAATGATAAAGCAGGCCACTCAAATCAGACCATTCGGTGGTACACCCACCGCCTCCCAGATGATATGCCCCGAGAGTCGGTAGCGGGAGGCATTGCGATTATTGTCGATGTTCTGAGGGCCTCTACGACGATTGCGACAGCTCTTGAAGCGGGAGCGGCCTTTGTGAAACCGGTAGTCGAAGTCGAAGAGGCTCATCGCCTGAGGAGCAGTTCTGGTGGATCATGGCTCCTTGGTGGAGAGCGAGGGGGTGTTCAGATTCCTGGGTTTGATCTCGGGAATTCACCGGCTGAATATTGCCGTTCAGTTGTCGATGGCCGCGGCATTATTCTGACAACAACAAATGGAACACTTGCGATTGAGCGATGTTTGGCAGCCGAGATGGTTCTTGTAGGAAGTTTTTTGAATCGAAATGCTGTCGCGAAGAAGGCTGTTCTTCTGGCGTCGAATCGAGGGATCGATGCCATTCATCTTGTGTGTGCCGGGACAAATGGTCGTGAGACGGAAGAAGATTTTCTCGGTGCAGGATCAATCATTCATGCAGGTGTTTCAAAATCAAGCAGAAGCCATCTGCTCGATACTGAAAGTGAGAAAGCGTCAGCAGAATTCCTTCGGGTAGTGAATGGTTCGAGTGATGCCCAGAGCCAACTTGTAGACAGTTTTTGTCAGTCACTCGGCGGAAGGAATCTAATAGAGCTTGGAATGGAGTCAGATTTTGTTCTGGCAGCAGCTATCGACCAATGTTGCGTCGTGCCTTGCCTGTGCCCGAAGACTGGTCGCCTTGTGTCGTTTGATGCCCCGCAGTGCATCAGGAAATAAGTAGCACTGGGATCTTGGGGTTCTCGGTAGACCCGCCTTTGGTTTGATCACTACACTCTTGACTGGAAACGATCTTTGCTTGTTTTTCCTTTTACGAAGAAGTCTCTAGTACATCTATGTCAAAGCCTGTTGACCAATCACGGATGGATCGAATTGTTTCACTTGCGAAGCGACGTGGCTTCATATTTCAATCAAGTGAGATCTACGGAGGGTTAAATGGATTTTGGGATTATGGGCCGCTCGGCGTCGCGCTGAAACGGAATCTCAAAGAGTGTTGGTGGCAGGACATGGTTGCCGGTCACGACGAGTTGATGACCCTTGCAGGAGCCCCGTCTTCGTATGAGATGACAGGGCTCGACTGTACGATCATCATGCATCCTCAGGTTTGGAAGTGTTCGGGCCACTTTGATCTTTTCCATGATTGGATGGTTGACTGCCGTGAGTCCAAGCGACGCTTTCGTTACGATCATCTTCACGGTAGGTGGGCTACATACCGTGAAGCAAAAGTTTTCATCACGACGGATGTGTCTGGGGATGATGCAGAGGCTGATCTCACGGTGAAAGCACAAAAGTTTTTTAAGGTACGCGCGAAGCATGTCGGAGACATTGAATGGTCTGGGGAGTTGCTGGCCTTGGCCGGAACCTCTCCCGACGACTCGATACCCCTTTGTGATGCAGTAGCCCCTGACGCTAGTGAGAAGGGGACACTCACCGAACCTCGTGAATTCAATCTCATGTTTGAAACCCGCATTGGAGCGCTCGCTGGTGACGATGACAACCGGGCTTTTCTGCGGCCAGAAACGGCTCAGGGTATATTTCTAAACTTTAAGAACGTGCTTGACACTTCACGCGTGCGTGTGCCCTTCGGGATTGGCCAAATTGGGAAGAGTTTTCGCAACGAAATTACACCCAGGAATTTTACATTTCGTTCTCGCGAATTTGAACAGATGGAAATCGAGTTTTTCTGTCGACCGGATGATTCTCGAAAGTGGTATCAGTTCTGGCGAGATCGCCGGTGGCAGTGGTACCTGAACCTTGGTCTTACAGAAGGCCGGCTGCAGTTACGTGAACATCATGAAGCTGAGTTAGCGCACTATTCATGCGGAACGGCTGATATTGAATATGCCTTCCCATTCCTTGCCGATGGCGAATACGGAGAGCTTGAAGGCATCGCTCATCGGGGAGACTTTGATCTTCGTAGTCATATGGAGGGCAAGCTTGTTCGCGAAGATGGAAAGCTGGTTCTGGAAACTGATTCAAACGGGAAACCGAAGCATCGAGGAAGCGGCCGTGACCTTTCCTACTTTGATGATGTAACTCGGGAGCGTTTTGTGCCGCACGTTATTGAGCCATCAGCAGGTGCAGACCGAGCAGTCCTTGCTTTTCTCTGTGATGCCTACCATGAAGACAATGTGCCTGATGAAAAAGGAAATCCGCGGGAGCGAACAGTGCTTAAATTGCATCCACGGCTTGCCCCGCTGAAAGCGGCGATTCTTCCTCTTGTAAAGAAAGACGGCATGCCAGAAGTGGCAACTGATTTGTACAAGAAGATTAAGAAACGGATGCCGTGCATGTACGATGCAAAAGGATCGGTAGGCCGCCGCTATGCTCGGCAAGACGAGGCTGGCACGCCGTGGTGTATCACGATCGATGGGCAGACAATGAAGGATCAGACGGTTACACTTCGTGATCGAGACTCCCTCAACCAAGAGCGTGTACCAATTGAAGAATGTGCTGAACTCTTGACGGAACGCCTCCTATGAAGCCTGCCATTTCTACTGTCTGTTCACTCAATGCACCGCTGGAGACAATTCTGGAGGAGTATTCAGCAGGGCAGTGCCGTTTTATTGAAGTCTGGTTGGGGCACGCCGAACAGTATCTCGATGGAAAGCCCACGGAAGCACTCAGTGAACTTTTTGTTCAGCATGGCTGCGAGCCTGTAGCGGCTACTTTTCAGGGTGGGTTGTTAACGAGCCAGGGCGATGCGCGTCGGGAGCACTGGGCCCACTTTGAGAAACGTCTTGCACTCTGCTCAGCAGTGTCCATACCCACATTGATTCTTGCCGGAGATGTCCATGGGCCACTCGGACCTGAAGATTTAGGGCGACTGTCGGCAAGCCTTGTTGAATCCGCAAAGCGAGCGGCCGACGCTGGTGTGAGACTTGCTCTGGAATTCGATGCTCGAGCTAGTTTTCCTAATAATTTGCAGTCCGCGGTCGCACTTGTCGAAGATGTCGGGCTGCCGTCCTTGGGGATTTGTCTCGACTGGTTCCACTTTTCCGTGGGGCCAAGCAAGCTTATTGATTTACAGCTTCTTACGCCGGAGATGGTCGCTCTCGTTCAGCTATCTGATATTGCGGATGTCCCGAGAGAGATGGCAAGTGATGCGGATAGAATCCTGCCAGCGGAGGGGAATTCACCACCGCAGCAACTCATCGCACATCTTGAGGCGATGCAGTATGACGGCCCAATTTCCATTGAACTTCAAAACCCTCAGTTGTGGCAGGTACCTCCTCGCCAGTTTGGCGAAATTGCAATCACTGCTCTGCGGAAGCTGCTTGGTCAAGCGGAGATGGCGGCGGAAGATGACCATCGAGCCGAATAATTTTCTTAGGCTCCACGTGTTCTGTCAAATTGTTTGAATGAGCTTCGATTGTGTCGATTGGTCGAAGTTGATCATCTTCAAAATCAGTAGGTAAAAGGCTGAAATGTCTCGCTGATGTGAGAGTTTCAATCATTTCCAGGCAGTAGCCTTGATGAGTGACCCAAAGTGCTGGATCGTATTTCTGCAGATCGATTGATACCGAGTACGTTCGTAAAGTTTTTGAGCGTTTCAGTACATACTGCGGAAAGAATGAGATAGAGAGCTCTCGAAGAGTTCGGTAGATTGGATCGCGGTATCGCAAAAAGGGGCTGTTGCTTTTTGAAATTGCTCCCCAATACTGCCCTCGACGAAACAGGGCAACAACATGATCAACGTCAGCATCAGATGCACCCATATCCATAAGAAGGGGCTGTCGACCTGCCATCCAAAGGGCGCATGCCCCTACGAACGCGCCTTCAACACAATGGGCTTGTCGTAGCCTCAGTACTTCAGAAACTGACCGAGCCGTGTCTCCGTCCGGTTCGGTGTTCCACGGTATTTTGTTTACAAAATCCTGAATGAGTTCCGGGGTGCGTAATTCGGCCAGGGTACGTGCTGCCTCTTTCGAGAGGCCAAGTTTCTCGCCAACTTTCACCGCCTTTTGCATTACGCACGCTTCCAGATCGTTTCACAGGTCTTGGAAAATTCTGAGGAAATCCTGTCTGGAGTCTAAAAATAGCGAATCTGACAATTTTCGTCCAAATTCAACCACTGGGTGTTTTTCTGCTTGAGAACACGTTCTGGGTCGCCGTAACGAGAACAGAGGGTATCCTCGTGGTAGGCAGATCATGTGTACGGAACGGTTTAACTTGGACGTTTTAGGTTCGACGGAGCAGATAACGCGTGTCAATTGAGCAGAAATCAAAGACCACAGGTGATATTCGTCGCATCGATCTCCATACTCCTGGTGGTCGAGATGAACTGGAATCTCTTCGCCAGACATTAGTTTCTCAGGGGGACCTCGTTTCACCTGCGGGAAGACAGCGAACAATCGATGTCTTTGGCGAACCGCTTTCACCAAGACAAGTCGTTGAGAAAATTTGTGAAGATGTAAAGCGGGAAGGGCTATCAGCTGTACTCGATTACACCAAGCGTATTGATCATGCGAATGTCACGGAAGAGACCTTCCGGGTTCCACTTCAAACTCTTGAAAAAGCCCACCAGAGCGTCGCACCAGAATTTCTTGCTGCGATAAGAAGAGTCCGCCAGCGAGTTAGAAATTTCCAAGAGAAGATTCTGCCATCTGATGTATGTGTTCAATTGGATGGCGGGGGGAGCCTGCGGCAGCGGTACCTTCCACTTGATCGTGTTGGTGTATGTGTACCTGGTGGTGCGGCAGCCTATCCCTCAACACTTCTCATGACCGTGGTGCCGGCTCAGGTAGCAGGTGTTCCTGAAATTGTTGTTGTCGCTCCACCAACAAAGTTTGGCTCAGAAAATGAGCATGTGCTTGCAACGTGCCACGAATTGGGTGTGTCTACTGTCCTACGGGTAGGTGGAGCTCAGGCGGTTGCTGCAATGGCCTATGGTGTTGAGAGTCTTAAACGAGTTGACATTGTTGTTGGTCCGGGCAATCTGTTTGTTGCTTTAGCGAAAGAATTTGTTTATGGAGATGTCGCCATTGATTCAATTGCTGGCCCAAGTGAAATAGTTGTCGTTGCCGATGAGGATGGAAACGCTGAGACAATCTCTGCTGATATGCTGGCCCAAGCAGAGCATTCACCAGGGTCCGCCATTCTGTTGACGGCGAGTAAGTCGCTTGCAGACGCAGTTGAGTCAGTCCTCTCAAGAAGGCTGGAAACCCTTGAACGGGCAGAGTTGACTCGAGACAGCCTTGAGCGATTTGGGGCCATAGTGATTACCCGAAATAATGAAGAATCAGCGGAGCTTGCTGATGAGCTTGCTGCCGAGCATCTCTCGATTGACACGCGGGATCCTGAGGCGACGCTCAAGACCATACGGCATGCTGGTGCGGCATTCCTTGGTCCTTTTAGTCCGGTTGCTGCAGGTGACTATGCGGCGGGGCCGTCTCATGTCCTCCCAACAGGCGGTACAGCAAGATTTGCTGCGGGTTTATCGGCAAATCATTTTCTCCGGAGTGGAAGTGTTATTGCTTTGGCAGAAGCTGATCTGGCTGAAATGGCTGATGATATTCAGCTCCTTGCTGAAACGGAAGGCCTGACGGCCCATCGCCGGAGTGTTGAAACACGACTGGGGCATTGAATACCAAGCTAGTGTTCCTGTCGAAGCGGTTGAGCCGGTGGTATGGAACGTACCGTCGTTTTTCTGGGCTACACTTACAGGGTGCAGTCCGGTTCATGGCATTATGTTGAGTATTTCGTATGACGATATCATCTTCCCAACAAGATTCACGTTCTCTTGTGCGGCAAGAAATTGCAGCAATTGCTGGATATATCCCCGGTGAGCAACCACAGGATGGCGGCTGGACAAAACTCAACACGAATGAGAACCCGTACAGTCCGTCTGGAAATGTTTCAAAAGCTATTGCCGTTGCTTGTGAAGGTCGGTCCCTTGCGAAATATCCAGACCCTTTTGCCAATCAGTTCAGGAAGCAGGCCGCAGACGTATTAGGAGTCCGCCCCGACATGATCCTTTGTGGGAATGGGAGTGACGATCTCCTTACCATTTTGGTTCGCTGCTATGTTGGGGCAGGGGCTGCAATGAGAGTCCCTACGCCAAGTTATATTCTCTATCAAACGCTCGCAGATATTCAGGGCGTCCTCTGTGACAAGGTAGCTTTTACCGATGAGTGGCTGTTGCCCGAGTCCTTTACGTCACCGAATACGTCGACGGGCGAGCCTGTCAGGCTCGCAGTTGTTCCGAATCCCAACAGTCCGTCAGGAACGCTGCTTCCACCAGAGCAACTTCTCGACCTTGCGGAACAACTACCATGTCCACTTGTGGTCGATGAGGCTTACGGTGATTTTAGTGAAAGCAACTGTCTTGATCTG
>JAQWMC010000034.1 GCA_029246985.1 Pirellulales bacterium | reverse complement strand
GCCAAATCGGTGGCATCGTCAAAGTATTCGATCTTTGGTGTGCCCCTGCCGATGAGAGGCACGCTCATAAAGTCCGGCCAATCGTTGAAGCATGATGCGTATGCAATGTTCTTGAATTCAGGAATGGCATTGCGATTTGTTGTACCGGAGTCATAGGTGCTGAAAAATGAGAGATCAGCAGCGCCTGGGTCATCACTTCGTTCATGCAGAGGCTCCCAGTCGCCCCAGGCTGTCGTCAGGGCAGGATTGAATTTGAGCATGTTTCGCCCAGGCAGAAAATTTCTTTGAGCAGCCCATTTCTCAAAGGACTGATCAACCGCACCTGGTGCTTCGTGGAATCGAAACCAGCGATGCCGCTGAAGATCTGAGGTTCCGCCAATACGTAATTCATGGTCGGTATCAATGCTGATGGAGACACGTTCCCTTGGGAACTCAGAGCCAAGGTCACGATACGGAATCGTATCGAAGGTGGCGAGGATTGGGCTTTGCGCTATGAAGATCACAGCATCAACTGTGCACGTTGTGGTTGGATCTTTCAGGTAGAAGTGAATTTTCATCCGCTCGTATGATCTGTCGGTGAGGGGAATTGACGGCATCTGGACCCGGTAGAAGTCCTTCACTTGTTGGCTACGGGGTGGTGCTTTGTCTGGAGAAAAAGGGAGAACAAATATTTTTTCAATAGCATCAAGATTCGTCCCTCGAAAAGCCATGTGGCGGAAGAAAACAGCGATGTCCTCCGCCCCCAAGGGAAGGAGTAGCTCATCGCCATTATGGATGATTTGAGAATCCTCAAGCACCGTGAGTTCTTTCAGCCCTCTGCCTTTTCCTGTTTCTCGATAAATCGCATCTCGATCTTTCGAGAAATCTTGAAAGAGGTAGTCGTGCGCAGCTTTCCGCTGCTGGCCCTCGTCGCTCATCTCTTGGCCAACTGCCTGTGATGAAATTCCAAAACTCGTAGGCCAGGCAGACAGCGGTAAGAGCAGTTGGGAAAGAAGTACTGCGGCCCGCCAGCCTAAAGAAATAGTACGGTTACTTGTTGATTTGAGCATCACGAAGTCGTTGCTGGAGTTGGGTTGTGAGTGATTTCTTGATTGCCTGGAATTCTGACTCATCAGCCAGATTTGTGAACTGAAGCGGGTCGTTGTTCATGTCGTACATTTCTTCTGTGCCATCCTTGTAGCGCATGAATGACCATTTTGGGGTGCGTATGGCATGCCCTGAGTTGGTGGCCTGCCCCTTGTTGTGAATAGACAAGGCGGTTTCACGAACCGAGGCTGCGGGGTTTTGGAGAAGAGGAACGAGGCTTTTCCCTTGAACGCTAGCAGGAGTCTTAATGTTTGCCAGGTCTGTGAGTGTTGGAAAAATATCAACTAACTCAACAAGCGACTGAGTTCTTCCTGACGGCGCGCCGGGTGTTGAGATAATGAGCGGGACACGAGTGACCTCCTCGTGAAAATTTGATTTCTGCCAGAAGCCATGTTCTCCAAGATGGTAGCCGTGGTCGCTACAGAAGACGATTGCCGTAGAGTCACGCAGGCCAGCTTGATCCAGTTCATCGAGAATACGGCCGACCTGTCTGTCCATAAACTCAACGGTCGCGTAATACCCTGCCCACATCCGTCGTTGATTGTCTGGGTGCTCTCCAATTGAATTGTTGTCATTTCGAGTCTTGGCAAGGCCCGCTTTGGGTATATCACTGAGATCATTCTCTACAGCCTTTGGGAGAGGCATTGTGTCCCATGGATAGTGATCAAAAAAATCTTGTGGGGCAACATTTGGATAATGGGGCCGAACAAATCCAACAGCAAGGAACATTTTTTGACCACGATGTGCTTGAAGTAGTTCAATCGCCTTCGTTGCGGACTTTGAATCGGGTTGGTCTGATCCGTCTCCGTCGTAGCGTACGGTCACAAACATGCGATGCGGCATGCGGGTTGACTGCCTGTTTTCGAGGGCATCTGTAAAGATGTTGAGATTCAGGCACGCGTAGTGGCCTGGAGTATGCGCCTCAAGACCGGCCGAATTAAAACGTTCATCCCACGAAGACGGTACGTCATTGCCATCAGTGCCCGCAATGATGTCGCCTGGCACCCGCATATGGTAGATCTTGCCAACCCGGGCAGAGTGCCACCCAGCCTTACGGAAACATTGCCCAAGATTTGTTTCCCCTTCGCCCTGATACCGGCTGAACATAAAAGATGTTCGTGAGGGAGCGCACCACAGTCCCTGACAGTAGGCATTTTCAAATACCATGCCTTCCTCGGCAAGGCGGTCGATATTCGGAGTTTTGCAGAGAGGATTTCCATAACAGCCCAGTGCGCTTGCCTTCAAATCGTCAGAAACAAGGAAGAGGACATGTTGGATATTAGGTGAGCCTGATGAAGTTTCTTTGGCGTCACTACTTCGATCGAATGGAGTAATGAAGCAGAGTAAAATTACCAGAGTGAGTGTCTTTGGTCGCATAAGTCAGTTGCCCGTGGCTTTCTTTTGGAGAGCTTGCATGATAACGTCAGCAACCTCGTTGCCGAGCTTCTCAGAGCCTTCCTTTGTAAAGTGCACATTTCCATTCGGGAGCATTAAGGTTTCCATTTCTGGCTTTACCGAACCATACATGTCGTGTATCTGAATGTTGTGTTCTGCCATCACCCGCTTTGCTATGTCGTTGTAGGTGGCAGCATCTCCCTCAACTCGGCCCTTTGAGCCGGCGGGTACGGGAGTTGTATTTCGCCAAATGAGCACCGCGTCTGTCTTTTCAAGTTGAGAGACAAGCTGCCGCAAATTCTTTTCATATTCCTTCGGTGGTACCTGCTGGTGGTTTTTGGGATCTTTCGGATCTGTAAGGTTTTCACCATCTGGGCCCAGATACTTCAGGTCATGGAGGCCCCAGTTAAAGTGGATGACATCCCAGTTCGTGTCGCCAAGCCATTGTGATAAGCCTTCGAGCCCGCGCGTTGTGGGTCCACAGTTGGTGAGTGGCCTATGGACATTTGCCTTCCCGTGAAGGGCCTCACGAGTAGGGACTGTATAGCCAATAGAAATGGAATCACCGATGAGGAAGACCCGAGGCAGCCCTTTGATGTCTTCAACGGGTGTCATTGCAGGATTTTTTGGACGTTGTCTTCGTTTTGTTGTTTTTGCTTGGTTTTGTGATGAGCGTTTCTGAGGCGTGGTGTCAGCATGGGTTTGGTATGCGTTCATGCCAACAAGGAGTGCTGCAAGAAAAAGTCTGGTGACGAAGGGATTGCGTGGATGGTGTCGCATTGATGGAACGCCTTTTATGAAGAAGAGAATGGGCTGTATTGGGATAGCCTGAGGGAATTCACGCACTCACGTGACGGTGTTTTCCGATTAAAGGCCTAACAATGGTTTGTTGAATATATTACAGCCTTTATCATATAAGATTTCCTTGGGTTGGGTTGTAGTCTAATACAAGGTGGTTGCTTTTTGTGTTGAAGGTAGCAAAGTATGGCGACGTCAGTGTTTACATTTGTGCTGGTATTGGAGAAAAGATGAAGCTCATGTGGGATATGTTGTGCGTGTGGGTGAGTGTCGTTTTGTTGTGTCTGGCTGGACCATGCGTTGCACAAACGCCAAAGAACCAACCGGCACCAGAAAACCAACCGGCACCAAAGAAGCAGCCGGTTCCGAAGAAACGAAAGGCCCCAAAGAAGCTTCGGTTTCGTGTACAGCAGCTTCATAAAGATTTCAACGAAGGGTGCGCTGTTGGTGACATCAATAATGATGGTCATCTCGATGTGACAGCCGGTGCTTTCTGCTATCTGGGACCAGAATTTAAGCAGTATCCTTTACGCCGATTGTTGCCGTTTCGAGATGACTACATGGAAAACAACGGAGAACATCTCGTTGATGTCAACAATGACGGGTGGCTTGATGTTGTATCGGGTTCATTCATGCAGCCGGAGCTCTTCTGGTATGAAAATCCTGGGACGACAACTCCGAAAGATGACTGGTGGATTGTTCACAGGCTTGTAAATACTGAGCAGACGCACAATGAAAATACGCGTCTGCACGATCTCGATGGTGATGGTGTTGGTGAGGTGGTGATTGATAGCTGGAATGAAAAAAATCCCTTGGTGGCATGGAAGATTGAGCCAGGTCACGATCCAATAGTCTCAAAAGTAGGTATTGGTCCGGCCGGCAGTGGTATTTCAAATGGTCATGGGATTGGTTTTGGCGATGTGAATGGCGACGGTCGTGAAGACGTCATCTTTAAAAATGGCTGGTATGAACGCCCTGCCAATGATGCGATGACGACACCATGGACGCATCATGCAGACTGGTCGTGGGATCATGCAGGGTCGCCCATGTTGGCGGTTGATCTGAATAATGACGGCAAAACTGATGTCATTTGGGGAGATGGTCATAACTACGGTCTGTACTGGATGGAGCAGCGAGAACCTGCAGCTGATGGTTCAACGAATTGGAAGATTCATACAATCGATAAAAAGTTTTCACAGCCTCATACGATGGCGTGGGCTGATATGAATGGTGACGGTAGCAAAGAGCTGGTTACCGGCAAACGGGTCAAGGCACACTCAGGGAAAGATCCGGGAGGACTGGAAGATCCAGTGGTGTTGATCTACTCATGGAACCCTGAAACGCTTCAGTTCTCAAAAAATGAGATTCATCGGGGGGATGCAGGTGTTGGGCTTCAGGTGCGCATTGCTGACCTCAATGCTGACGGACGTCCCGATATTGTGGCAGCTGGGAAAAGCGGAACCCATATTCTATGGAACGAGGGTGTACGGTAGCTGTTCACTTCAGCGGGTGCACACCGTTGAGTTGACTCTACAAGGTATCAGGAATCGCCTGTTCGGCTATTGCCGGCGGACGAGACGCTTGCGAAAGTGTCGTTGACCGTCTTATCCTTAGGTGATTGAGTCAGGGTTTCGAATACTATCTTTCTTTCCACATTCAGAGGTTTCATGATGCAGCGTTCCCTTCTTACGTTCGCCACGGTTTTCTTTAGCGCGTCACTTGCCATGGGTGGCGATTGGGTTTCATTGAGTGGTAGTGACTCACTCGAAGGGTGGAAAAAGCTTGGCGGTGGTGCGACCTACGTTTCGAAAGATGGCGTGATCACCGGGACAACCGGCGAAGGAAAGAACACCTTTCTTACGTGTGGTCCGTACAGCGATTTTGAATTAGAGTTTGATGTTCGTTGTGACCCAAAATTGAATTCAGGTGTTCAGATTCGAAGCCACCAATATGCCGAAGAGACACCACAGGAATCCAAGCCCGATCGAATGCGTGAAAAGGGAGAGGTCTATGGCTACCAATGTGAGATCCGCGAAACGACCAACGGAGAGAATGGTTGTTCCGGAAATTTTTGGGACGAAGGTCGGCGAACACGTTGGCTCGACACAACCGTGAATGCCGAGGAGAAGCAGGCCCTTTACAAGCCGGGTGAATGGAATCGCTTTCGGATCATTGCCCAAGGTGACCGAATTCAAAGCTTTGTTAATGGAACTTCTGTGGCGGACTATAAAGATGATCGAGATGCCTCCGGATTCATTGGCCTCCAGGTGCATGCAATCAAAAAAGGGACTGGCCCCTACAGCGTCGCTTGGAAAAATATTCGCATCCGAGAGCTCGATAAGGATGAAAAGATCGATTGATCTTTGGCGAGTGACGATTCCAGCATGATTGGTTGAAAGACGACCTGAAAGATCTATCACGCAAATACTGACGCAAAGAGACCACAACATGCTAATTAGTCTTCCACCGATCACTCACCGCGAGGAGCATACGCTATAGTCTTTGATTGTTGGACCGTTCGGTCTCTCTCACATTTACTTGGGGGCTTTCTCGACTATGCCGGGTTTTTTTTATGAGCCAATCGACCGCAAGACGTTCTTGAAGGCTTCAGGCGTGTTCGCGGCTACCGCTCTCATGTCTCGTACGCTCGACGCGAACCAGAAAACGGATGAGTCCAATCATACGCGCATCGCACTCCTGTCCGACACGCATATTCCTGCAGATGTGAATGAAGCGTATCGAGGTTTTCGTCCAGCTGAGAATTTGAAAGTAGTTGTAGGGCAAGTCGCTGAGACTGCTCCAGCTGCCACTCTCATCAATGGTGACGCAGCGCGCCTGGCTGGTTCAGAGGCAGACTATCGTGAGCTGAAGTCGTTGCTGCAGCCGCTCGCTCACAAAACACCGATTCATATCGGGTTGGGCAATCACGACGATCGGCGCAATTTTTTCAAGATCTTTCCTGCTACAGAGGAATCTGCAGTAGATGGAAAGCATGTTTCGGTTTTCGAAGCAGCCGGTACACGCTTTATCGTTTTGGATTCGTTGCTCTATGTAAACAAAGTTGCTGGCCTGCTCGGAAAAGCCACTCGATCGTGGCTGAAAACGTACCTCCAAGAAGTGGATAAAAAACCGACATTATTTTTCGTCCATCACACACTGAGTGATGGTGATGGCAGCTTGCTCGATTTTGATCGCTTTTTTGAAATTGTCAGACCACATAGACATGTAAAAGCAATCTTCTACGGACATTCTCATCGGTACCATGTTGAGCAGAAAGACCATATCTATTTAATCAACCAGCCTGCTCTTGGTTACAACTTCAACGATAACGAACCTGTTGGATGGCTTGATGCAACGTTTTCACCACAAGGTGTCGGTCTGACGTTGCGGGCAATCGCAGGAAATAAAAAAGGCAATGACGAAACGAAGGCGATTGCCTGGGCGTGACGGCCCATGTCAATTCGTGTTGGAACTTGTTTTTCATCACCGCATGCTAGCTTCAGCCTGAAACAACGTGCATTTTTAAGCGTGCATTATGTAGCTGTGTAATAGAACCGTCGCGGGCAACATAAGACTACGAAATCGAATCGTTCCGCTATCAACCCTGTAAGGCTTGCCATGGACACCAACGCATGCTCACGCTCGCAGACACCAAGACGAGAATTCTTGAGGACAACTTCCAAGGCTGTCGCTACAACGACACTTCTGTCGGGTGTCACCCATTCTCTCAATTCAGGTCCGGTGCACGCAGCTGGTAGCGACTCAATCAACATTGCCCTGATTGGATGTGGTGGCCGTGGAGGCGGTGCTGCCGCAGACGCACTCGGCATTGTTGAAGCCCCGCTCAAACTTACTGCACTTGCAGATGTGACTGAGGGGCGGACGGAGATGGTGCGGAGAATTCTGAGTAGACAATTTCCTGATCAGGTCGATGTACCGGACGATCGGATGTTTATGGGCTTTGATGCTTTCAAGCAGGCGCTCGACACACTGCGTCCCGGCGACATTGCAATATTTGCAACGCCAGCAGCATTTCGGGCCGCTCACTTTGAATACGCAATCAGTCGTGGGCTGCACGTCTTTATGGAAAAGCCTGTCGCTGTCGATGGGCCAAGTGCAAAACGAATTATTGATCTCGCCAGCAAAGCCGACGGAAACAAACTCAAGGTTGGCGTCGGGCTGATGTGCCGACATTGTCCTCGACGGAGAGAGCTTTTTGATCGGCTCCAATCAGGCGAAGCAGGCGAACTTCTTGCATTCCGTGCCTATCGAGAGCATACGCCCGCACATAACCTCGATTTGTTTCCCGGTGTTCCAGATGACACAACAGAACTTGCCTGGCAGGTGAAACGTTTTCACAATTTCCTCTGGGCAAGTGGAGGTATCTTTAGTGACTATTACATCCATAACATCGATGAAGTATGTTGGATGAAAAACGCATGGCCTGTGTCGGCTGTTGCCACAGGTGGGCGACACTATAAAGGAAAGATCACGGATCAGAATTTTGATTCCTATGCAGTCGAATACACCTTCGATGACGGAACAAAGTTTTTCTTTTCTGGTCGGGCCATGAAGGATTGCGTCCGCAAGTTCGGTGGTTTTGGACAAGGCACCAAGGGTGCGTTCACGATTTCGGCCCGTGGGCATAAGCCATCTCGAGCGACTATTTATAAGGGTCAGAGGTTGGAGGACTCTCAGATCCTCTGGACAGCCGCTCAACCAGAACCCAACCCATACAAGGAAGAGTGGCGTCACCTTGTTTCCGCAATTCTTTTGGACACTCCGTACAATGAAGCTGTTCGCGGAGCTCAAGCGAGTCTTGTCACAGCAATGGGTCGGTTCGCTGCCCACACAGGAAAAGCTGTTACGTATGACGAAATGCTTGTCATGCCAGATGACATGACAGCAAGCGTAGTAGGCATGAATGCAAACTCAGTTGCGCCTGTGCTCGCCGACGCCAATGGTGTCTATCCAGTGCCAATGCCTGGAAAATATCGTTACGAATACCGGGACTAATCGGGCTGTTGAGGCCAGTGGTCGTATGTGCGGCAGTGATTAATAGCGAGCTTCTGCACGAAGGTCATCAAAAACGAAAGAGTTTATTGGCATGAAACACGCATGCCTTGGTACGACCTGAAACGTTTTTGTACAAAAAAATCTCGTGTTTGTACAAAAATAAAGAAACGGCTTCTTTTGTTGGCCAACTTTTCCGTCGCGTAACGAGAACAAGTGTTGGTAGATGCATGCGAAAGGAGTAACTTTACAAATACTGGGATGTGGAGGACTCATAAAACTTCAGCTCATTGCTGGTTCACGCACCCTTGGATTTTATTTTTGTATGTCATTGGAGGTGTCTTATGAAAAATGATTGTTCGGGAAAATCGAAACCATTTCGATCTGGTTTTACGCTGATTGAACTGCTCGTTGTGATTGCGATCATCGGGGTGCTTGTCGGTCTTCTGCTTCCTGCTGTTCAGCAGGCGAGAGAAGCAGCGCGTCGAATGAGCTGTGTGAACACAATGAAACAAATAGGCTTGGCTTCGCACGGCGTGATGGATGCAAAGCGAGCTTTCCCGCATGCATACCGGCAAAATTGGACAGGGAACCCTGCACCACCCCCGGCGGATCGGATTCGGGGGACATTATTCTTCTGGATTCTCCCTTATATGGAGCAAGGTCCATTTTATATGCAGTCCGCAATGGATGCGGGGGCAGGCAATCGTTTTCCGAGCGCTACAGTTGCAGCCGGTGCGGCATGGCACCACGAAATGCCAGCCTACTACTGCCCGTCAGATGTGACAAAAAATTATTTTAATAATGAAACTAAAAGTCCCCCTGAGTGGGCTCTTGCCAACTATCTCCTGAACTATCAACTCTTTGTTGGTGACTACAACGGAACAGAATATCGAGACCAGCCCCCCTGTAAAGATCGTGATGTAACAGATGGATTCTCAAATACGATTGCTTTTACAGAGACCGTACGAAAGTGCGGTAATCAAGGTAATATCTGGACCCATGGTGATTGGAACGTGGCGTATCAGCCAATGTTTGGTGGTGGAAAAACCCATTCAAGTTGTACAAAACATTGCAACAAATACTTGACCACCGGTATTGGTTCTGTGCCACAAAATAATCAGCAACAGGAGAACTGTTCCTGGAGAAAGAGGCCCGGAGCTCTGCACACCGGCACAATGACAACCGGGTTTGCTGACGGCTCTGTGAAGAGTATCTCACTACCGATCAATGGGAACGTCTGGTGGAACCTCGTGCAGCGGGCAGATGGACAGGTTGTCGGCGACTACGAATAATTCGTGGTCAGATCAGGCTTATCGAACGGTCGTTTTCTGGCCATTCGGTAAGCCTTTCTTTACCTCTGCTTTGTGAACATCATCTGTACGTACATCATTGAAGAAAGAATCATAATGAGATTGTTAATGGTAGCTGTCGTGTGTACTTCAATTACTGTACTTGCGGGGTGTAGCCGCGAAGTCCGGTCAACCGTAACGGGCAAAGTAGACTATGACGGACAAACGCTGAATTCCGGATATATCCTGTTTCAAGTCAACTATCTGGTGACAAAGGGCGCTGAGATAGCCAGCGACGGGAGTTACGTGGTAGACGGCCTGCCCTACGGTTCTGCTGCTGTCTCTATTTGTGTCGATGAGCCACCACCACCAACACCCGAAGGCATAACACCAACCGCGATTCCGGGGACCTACGAGGAAAACCCTGTGTTAATTCCAAGGAAGTATGATTCACTGGAAACGTCTGGGATTACTGTAGAAGTCGCGATGCCAGAACAGACATTTGATATTCACCTTGCCAAGCCAGAAAAGAAAAAGCGGAAGTAGTCGTGGTGTGAGGTATTTCTCGATGTATTTTTTTATGAAAATAAACGCTTCTGTTCATACTATGTCTGGCTGGTTGAGGTCAGAGTTCTCAAGAAGTGTTCTGTTTCTTAGACTATTTCTTTATGAAAGCTCTGCTGCCAGTTGCTACAGGTAATGAAGAAATTGAATTCTGTGCACTCGTAAATGTACTGAGGCGGGCCTCTATTGATGTCACTGTAGCGAGTGTTGAATCACTCGGACCAGTGGTATTACAAAAAGAACTCAGGATTGTGCCGGACGCGAGTCTCGAAGACGTTGTTGATCATGCATGGGACGCGATTGTCATGCCAGGTGGCGTGCCCGGTGCCATGAATCTCGGAGCATCAGAATTATTGAGGTCAATCATTCAGCGACATCATGCTGGTGGTGGTCTCCTTGGTGCAATCTGCCTTTCACCTGCATTGGTACTGAAGCCCGCTGGCGTTCTTGAACGGGTAAAAAAGGTGACTGGGAATCCTTTGGCAATCAAGACACCGGATCAGGTGTGGCCAGCCGATGCATTTACACGGTTGCTTGGAAGTGCATTTGATCCAGATATTCGTGTCTGTGTGGATCGGGCAAATAATATCGTGACATCACAAACACCAGGGACAGCTATTGAGTATGCTTTGGCGATCGTTGAGATGCTTCGGGGCGAAAAGGTTGCGAGTGAAATATCTGACTATTTTCTTGTG
>JAQWMC010000017.1 GCA_029246985.1 Pirellulales bacterium | reverse complement strand
AATCACTATCGGATACGACGGAACTGATTTTACCGGAGACCCTGGTGTCGCGAACAAGATTACCGACAACTACAGCGTTGGAATAATTATTCAAGGAAATTACATTGAACAGAGCGATGCCGGAGTCTGGCTTTCCGGCGTATCAGGTGTAACTATAGGGTTCGATGCAGCAAGCACCCCCGCTAATCAAGGTGTTCCTAATACAATTACTGACAACTACAGCGTTGGCATTATCGTCCAAGGAACCACCGCAGCTGACAATGCGATTCTCTCGAATGAGATTTATCTCAACACGTACCACGGCATTCATTTCGCCAGCGGATCCGAGCCTCCTTTCCAGCTTCCGAGACTCACCTCTGCCTCAATTTCAGGCGAGGTTACCACCATTACTGGAACTCTGTCCGGCAGCAATGGAGAAGTGTATCGCATCCAGTATTTCAAGAATTCACCAGAACACATCGTGCCTGAACAATCACCTCAAGGTAGGGAACTCGTTGCCGAACGCGAAGTTACCATTGGTACCAGTGGGGTCACCGATGTGAACATTGACATTGATTCAAACAAAATCTCTGCAGGAGATTGGATAACGGCTACTACTACTCTGATCATCTCGGGCACACCGACGCACACGCACGGATTTTCTCTTGGAATCCAGGCAAACTAGAAAACAGTCACGCGATACAAGTCATCAAACAGGTCAGACGCCTGACGACAGGCTAGCTTTGGTTGGCTCATTTTTCTGGAGATACACCAGAAACTCTTCCGATCCATTACCAACAAATCCATCAACAGGACCAATTATTTCACAGCCCAATTGACCAAGAGTGATCACCCGAGAAAAAACATCAACAAACGATTCTGGTGTCCAGACTGTACAGTGCACGTCGAGATAGTATTTCTCTCGCTCGACAAACTGGGCAAAGCCCAAGGCATCGTCATCGGTGTAGTGCCGCTTCAACTCATGAAATGGTTGGATCTCTCCATCAAAGTCAATCGTACTATCGTCTTCAAATGTCTCTGAGAGGAACTCCATGACCTGCGTCGGTGTTGGCCGTATGGGCTTTTCAACAGACCAGCCAATCACCTGAGAAAAGGTTGTAGGCGTTCGGAAATAATCGATAGTGCGGCGATGATCAGGAATGACGAGAGCAATCACCCCGCCCGGCTGCAGAACATCTAGAATCTCTTGCAGCCATCCGAGCGGGTCTGGCACATGCTCAAAAACACGTGATGCCACAGCGTAATAGAAAGGCTCATGACTGATGCAATCGGCCAGCGATCGCCCCGGCGCCCAGACAGCATCAATGGTGGGCAAGACTTTACCAGCGGCCTCTGGATTTTCAAAAAACTTACGCTGAAGCTCGCCTTCGTCACAGCAGTCAACATACAACACATCGTGAACGGATCTGTCAGTGACGGGCTGAAAATATGGGCCAATCTCAATACAACGCCGTTCGGTCTCACAACCTGACAGAATTACAGAAGAGCGGACCGCTGGTTCAGATAGCTTCTGAGCCGGGTCAGTAACGTTCTTTTCTTCAGAACAACTAGTGATTTGTGCCATGCTTCACATCTTCGAAAATATTACAACGTACCTGCGTTCAACCACGACTGATCAGGCAGCTCGCCTCAAACCACTGCCACCAAAGAGCTGTAGCGTCTGCCCACTTTCCTGCACCTCAGCATCAAGCCACGATCGATCAAGTCCTTCCCGTCTGACCCATGCAAGTGTTTCAAAAAGACCGTCACATAGACTTGTTTTAGGATGATAGCCAAGCACATTCCGAGCGAGTTCGTTCGACAAGACCCGATGCGTGTATCCAACAAGCTCTTCTTCAACAAACTCAGGTTCAATACCACCACCAACCGTTTCTGCAACAAGGTCGGCAAGTTGCCTCACACTTGTTTCAGAACCTGAACCAATATTGAGTACATCACCCGAAAAGTGATGTGCTGACGTGACCGTCTGAGCGATGGTGCGAGCAACATCGTCCACGTACACAAAGTCGCGTGTCGCGGAACCATTCCCCCAGACAGAGAAGGTTTCTCGACCAAGCAACTGACTCACGACCGCTCGTCGCAAAACAGCCGCAACAACATGCGAACGGTTGCATTCAAAGTGATCACTTGGCCCATAGATATTACCGGGAATCAGCGTCACTGCTTCAACCCCTCGTGCATTACAAAACAGCTTTGCTGTTTCACTAACAACCAGTTTTGCAAGCCCGTAACACCCCGTTTCACCAGAGGGAAAGCCTTCTCGTAGACTTTTCTCAACAAGGGGCAGTCGACTATCTGGACCGTACGAGCATGGCGAACCGATGAGTATTAGTCGGCGACACCGATGAAAGCAGGCGGCCTGAATAACGTTGATACCAATTCTATGATTTGTATGAAAAGCCTCTGCCTGACGTCCTGCTAAATACGCTACGCCACCAACATCTGCAGCAAGATGCACGATAACCTCGGCGTCAGCGAGGACTCTCCTGGCAACCAGCGGATCACGCATATCACCATCTTTTCGCCCAAGGGCACGCGGAATGACTCCTGACGCAACACATGCTTTTTGAACATGCTTTCCCAAGAACCCAGAACCGCCAGTAAGAACAACATTCATGACCGTGATTTCCTTGACTTTTCTGCCAAAACCGACTCGTACATCAACTTGTATTGCGTCGCCATTCTTTCCAGACAAAACTTTTTTTGAACGTTCCTCTGGTGTAGCTGTCGCCTTGGCGAACTCGCTGGGTCAGCAGCATCAACAACGGCCTGCTGAAGTTTGTCAACATCTTCAACGTCAACCGCACTACTCGAATACACCGTGTCATTGCCATGACGATAGACAAACATCGAACGTGCAAGAGACGTTACGATTGGCCTGCCGCACGACAACACATCGGCTAACACCGCCGAACCCGACTGACCAACCTCGTCATACGGAAGAACAAACACATCTGCCTGTTTGAGAACAGCAGCCTGCTCTGCAGAATCTTCCAGAAAGCCAGTGAAGACAACGCGGTCCTGACAGCCAACTTCATCAATCCTCGCAAGAAGTTCGCTCCAATACTCATGCCCCAACCTGTCTTTTGGATGGACGCCGCCAGCAATCACAAGACGAAACTCATCCGGCAAACCAGGCATGGCATCGATAATATAACGATGCCCTTTATAACGGCTGACAAACCCAGGAAGGACCAACCACTTCTCACCAGGCCGTTTTTGATACGGAGCCGTCACACCATCTGACACAACAGGCTCAACGGGAATAGGAAGCAGATGGACTCGCTTTCGAAGCTTTGGGTATGCCTTGATGATTTTGGCATAGGTATCTTTGCTATGAACTACAATTGTATCTGCGGCAAACAAGCAATGACGCATCCGTCTGTTCTTGATTTTATAGCGAATAGCCGACAGGGCACTTTTGAGCGACGGCTTCTCGCTCTTCCAGCACATACTTTTTTTCCAGGTATGTAAACTGAGGATAATTGGCTTGCGAATATTTTGCATAAGCCTGAGTAGCCGACGATCAGCATACCTCCGCGCCCTTCCAAAAAAACAGAACTCGTGTTGAATGTGAACAAGGTCGGCATCACTTGCGTGCACCTGTTTTATGAGCTTTGTTATGTACCGCTCTTGCTTTCGACGAGAGTCGAGTGTGTCGTGCTCGATAAGGTTTTCAAGCTCAATCGGTTCAACCGCCGCAAAAGAGTCAAAACCTGAAGTGAGCCGCTTGGCAAATTCAGCATTTCCACACTGTTGATTCCACGGCGTAAGGAGTGCAAGGCTGAACTTTTTAGAACTCTCTTGAGGAACTGTTGAAGCACGGCTAAGAAGACTTCTTCCTCGACTAGCTGTGTTGACTTCTGGTAACACATGGCCAAGATTACCACCCGCAGAAATCATTGCATTTACGCTCACACAAACCTCAGACACATTTGAGTTCGAAGACGATAACTCTGTACCTCAAAAATAGTGGCTTGAACCCCTCGGATGGAACTGCAATTCCCTGTTTGCAAACTGCCTAAACTACGCATTCGCCAGCTTGTTTTCAGGTTTTTGATAATACAGCGGTTTCTCATCTCATGAATCCTTTCTTCCTTGCACCAGGCAGACGGCCGTGTTGGCATATCTCAAGGAGTGAAATGTGTCACATTCACTAAGAATGTGCACAGTAAAACTCAGAGAAGTGTGAATGTAATTTTTACGTTGCCGCAGTAAGAGCAAAGATCTTTGTTCGTGCTATGAAAAGAAGAAGCCTTTTATCTGCGGAAAATAACCCTTCCTTGCCAAGAACTTTATCGACACATCTGCACTCGTTCCCACATGCTGCTTGCAGTATCATGCCTCTAAAGTTCACACGATCTAGTCCAGAATAAACACGGGCTCGAATACAAAAAAGATACAATTCGTAATTTTGCCATCACATAACTGATTATGTTCCGAAAACTTCTCAAGCGACTTCGTGGTTCCATTGATCCATCGCTACACCAAGAAGTAATACCTCTCTTGAAGCGTTGGCCTGTCATGATTGGTGACCGCTTCTTCATGCACTCTTCAGACGGACAACGGCTTCTTTTAGATCCAAACGATCTGCACCTCTGTTGCCACATGACAGAGCGTGGCGTCTGGGAAGAGCATGTCCGTGAGATGTTGTTGCATTGCCTCAAGCCCGGCGGCACGTATGTCGATGTTGGTGCAAATGTTGGACTTCACGCCCTGTACGCGAGTGCGATCGTACAACAGACCGGTCAATGTCACGCCTTTGAGGCATCTCCTCGTTCATACGATTTCCTCAAGGCAAATATCGATGTGAATGGTCTCGTGGGGCGTGTTCTCCCTTACAACGTGATTGTTTCAGACACACACGAAAAAATGTCTTTCTGCCAACATGACGCTCATCCAATGCAATCTGGAATCACCATTCCAGAAGCGACGCTTCAACACACTTCTACGAAGCCTGAGGATCTAAGTATTTCTGAGATCGATTCTGTCACACTTGATTCTGTACTAGAAAACATCTCCGTTGATGTTCTCAAAATTGATGTCGAGGGTTACGAACCGCAGGTTATTGCAGGTGCAATAAAGACTATTCAAAACAATCCTCACATCACCCTCATCATTGAACGAAATGGGAAAAGTGAGAGCATCGATGCCGCAGCTGACCAGATGATGCTCACTACTCTGCAGAACGAAGGATTCTTTTCACATATCGCACTTTGGCTCCAGCCTCTTCGCAGATGTGATTGGGATGACCTTCCTCACGGCGATCTCGTACTCCGTCGAACACCGTTCACTTTTGCAAAATCTTCTTAAGATGCTTAAAGTAGCCGGCGGATTACAAGTGCGACTAGCAACAGCAAAAGTACGAAAGCGATCTGCGTCGTGAGATACATCGCGCCACGCCACTCAGCCCTCTTCAGCAAGATTGTTATCGTGATAAATCCAACCACACCTTGTTACACATCTGGTGCTTCTCTGACCCGCACGCCGTTAGAAAATACTGACGTTTGATCAGGCACGTTATCCTTCATTGCTGTCGCAGTAGTCGTTATCCAATCTCCTGTAGAGATTGCACTTTCTCCACTCTTAACAATCTCAGTACTTAAAGCAATAAATCCTTCTGAGGGAATCTCAACCGTTTGAGAATGAATGAATATTTGACCCTCAGGAGCTCTGCCAGGCTGCATGTCTTCTGGTTTAGTCTGGAAATATTGAATTAGGTATTTGTCGCCCGGGTCACCATTGAGCCTACCCGAGACTGTCGTGGTATCGCCGTCAAGAGATGCAGCAAACAACCTTGGAGGCCGGACCGACGGTGCAGCTCCCCCAACAAATTGAATGCCGTAATACGTATTGAGATAAATCTCATTCGAAAGGATTCTGTTGTCTGCAGCTGTGCTCCCTTGGACGATAATGCCGACACTATAGTTGTCAGTGATCTTATTTGGCAGGCGAAGCTCTGCGGGCGTACCACTCTCGTCGTACCCAATAGTCAGACCAGAAGCACCGGAAAGCCAAACTCCTGCTTCACTCTCCTTAATTGTGTTTCCTGAAATAGTTGTGCCCGTTGATTCTTCGAATGCCAAAACGCCATATGGACCATTGTCCTCAATAGTATTCCTGAAAAGATCGAAGTTTTTGGCTCCCATCAAGAAGGCGCCTGCATTGTTATTGGAATGTATATTATTGGCAACCATCTGCGTGCCA
>JAQWMC010000001.1 GCA_029246985.1 Pirellulales bacterium | reverse complement strand
AAGATTTGTTTTTGGAGATCTGCACATTCTCGACGAAGTTGTTGAACTTCCTCTTGAGACTGCTGGCCTAGTGGTGCCGTTTCGAGGTCAGCAATTTTGTCCTCGAGTTCATAAATAGGTTTTTCTAAAGGCAAACGATGGAGTCCGCGGGCCATGGTGGTATCCCTGGAGTAACAAAAACAACTCACGTATTCTCGCCGGCAGACCGAACTGCCGTCAATCGGCTTTCTTGGATGCCGCAGAGCGAGCCTTTGGAGTCAGGAATGGTGTGTTGCGAAGGTGTGCAGCAACTTCGGCCATGGAAGAAGGCCTTTCCGTGGGTCGTTTAGCAAGAAGTTCACGAATAAATCGGTCGAGTTCCGGTGTGACACCAGCGTTTGTTGCTGATGCAAATGGCGGTGTTGCGTACAGTTGCTTGCTGAGGAGTTCCTGTTGAGTCGATCCGGTGAACGGAGTGTGTCCGGTAACGAGCTCGTAAAGGAGACAACCAAACGAGTAGATATCTCCAGCATACCCAACGCGACTCCCTCGAATCTGTTCTGGTGACATGTAGCTTGGTGATCCTTGGACTGTCCTCTTCATTGATATGAATTGAGAGAAAAAACCTGGTGGTCGTGAGGCAAGGCCAAGGTCAATGAGCCGGATGGTCCCTGCGTCATCAACAAGAATATTTTCTGGCTTGAGGTCACGATGGACCCAGCGGTTCGCGTGAAGATGACTGATTGCATCAGCGGCATTTTGTGCGACGATCTGCGCTTGACCTATGATCGACTCTATGCCAGAGGTAAGACGCATTTTTAAATTTGGGTGACGGAATAATTCCATGACTAGGTGAGGTAGCCGGCCAGCCGTTGAATAGCGTTCTATTTGAATTATGCCAGAATGGTTGAGTGATTTGCTCACGATAAGTTCATGCTTGAGAAGTTGACGGATGCCTTTGTCGGATGCCGACTCAGGGGATACGAGTTTTACTGCAACGCGTTTTGTTCGGCTCTCATCGGAGGCCTCCCAAATTTGACATTTACGGCCTACGCCGAGTTGACGAACAAGTCTGAGGGAACCAAGTTGTTCAGGGGGACGAGCCATTACACACTGTTGCTGTTTGTGGTTTGAGATTGATTTGTAAAAGCAAAAGGCCTTGCGGTGGTGCAGTTGGGCCTGCGCTTGTTCGATTTCGGTCGGCAAGCACATCGCCGACCCATGTTTCTGGACGTTTGCTCGCGCCAACCATAAGTAGTGTGCCAGCAATAATTCTCACCATATTATAGAGGAAACCATTTCCCTCGATCTCAATCCAGATTTCAGAATCGGGAGTAGATTCTCCTCCATCTCGTCTCTGAATAGTAAGGTCATTGATTTTTCGTACTTTTGAGGCACGAGGAGACGACGGGTTTTCAAAGCTCGTGAAGTCATGCTCACCAACTAGAAAGAAAGAAGCTTCCTGCATAGCCGAAACATTTAATCGGGAATTCCATTGCCAGACAAATGGCCGAGCGAGTACGGGTCGAACTTCTCCATCATGAATGCGATAGCGATATCGTTTTGTTACGGTTTCGGAAATAGGATCAAAAGAAGGATTCACTTCACTTGATCGGAGTACCACAACATCCTTTGGAAGATGAGCATTGAGCGCTCGTCGCCAAATATCTGGCGTGAAGGGACTTGATGTTGTGAAGCTTGCTACCTGATCTGCGGCGTGAACACCGGCATCTGTACGGCTGCTTCCCTTTGGTATGACTGTTTCGCCACAGATGGCTTGAATAGCATCACTGAGGACGCCCTGAACCGTTCGTTGGTCGGGTTGAATCTGCCATCCACTGAATCGTTCGCCGTTGTAAGCAAGCCGGAGCTGTAGTGTTCGGCTCATTCCATCATTTCTCGTGCAAGGTGCTCGGCAATTTGAACTGCATTCGTTGCGGCCCCTTTCCGTAGGTTGTCCGAAACGCACCACATTGCAAGAGAGTTTTGGCCTGATGGGTCGCGTCGGATACGACCGACAAAGACATCATCCAGGCCTCCGGCATTGCGTGGCATTGGATAGGTGGATTCAGAAAGGTTGTCATTGACGGTAACGCCAGGAAACGCAGATAAAAGACGGGTTGCTTGCTCTGGTGAAAGAGGCTTCTCGGTCTCTATTATTAAGCTTTCACTATGGGCGTCGGCGACTGGAACACGAACACATGTAGCACACACACCAATTGTACTGTCGTTAAATATTTTTTGAGTTTCCTGAGCCATCTTCAGTTCTTCACTTGTGCTCCCCCCCTGTTTTGCTGATCCAATTTGAGGAATGAGATTGGCTGCAATCGGGTGAGTGAAAATATTGGATTCTTCTGGTGACTTGTTGAGCCATGCCTGCATTCCATGCCTTAGTTCTTGCGTTGCAGCTATTCCTGCGCCGCTGACAGCTTGGTAGGTGCTCACGAGTACACGTCGAACGTTCGCTGCGTCGTGGAGTGGTTTCATTACCATCACCATCTGCGTTGTAGAGCAATTCGGGCTAGCAATAATGCCGTTATGGAGGCTGATTGCTTCTGGGTTAATTTCAGGAATGACCAGAGGCACATCCGGTTGCATGCGAAAGTAAGCGCTTTCATCGACAACAACAGTGCCGCGTTCTACCGCCCAGGGAACGAATTCAGCAGCGACTTCATCTGGTGTGCTGCCAATTGCTATTTCTACATCTTGAAAAGCATCGGGAGTGAGAGCTTCCACAGTAAGCGTTTCTTCTCCACATTTAAGTGTTTTGCCTGCAGATCGTGGTGAAGCAAGAAGCTTTATATTTTTTGCTGGAAATTTTCGGCTCGCAATTTGCGCGAGAATTATTTTCCCAACAGCACCAGTAGCGCCGACGATGGCAAGCGTATTGATCATGAATTCTGTCCTGTGGCAAGTTTTCAATCTGTGTGTGTTTGGGGCGTATCCAGTTGTGGAGGAAGAAAAGCCATGTTAGCAATTAGCATAGCGACCCCGAACTCCATCATGCCCATAGTAAGCCCAATTCCCAAGTGGACGAAGACCGCCATCGCTAAAACCAGTGGTCGTGTTAATCGAGGCCATATCAGTGCGGCATATGAGACTTCCCAAAAGAGCGTTCCAAGCGTAAGGGCGTTGATAAGTAGTGGATGCCAAGCGAGAAATGTGAGATCAATCGTGCGGTATTGGATATTGGCTACCGCACCCCAGAGTGCGGTGCCTTCCCACCAGCTTGCCCCGAGCAATTTCCCACACCCGGAGAAGAAATAGAGTATGCACAGATGGACCTGAATGAGCCTCAACGCAATCGTTGTTTCAGTATTTGGTACGGACTGCTTTTTCCAGAAAATACTGTCCACTGATAGGCGGGCTCCCGCGGTGCCGATGATCAGGGGCACGAGCATAATCCCTAGAACATCATCAAATCCAAAGGTGTTCAGCGGTGCGCGATTCACAGCACTCACATATCCGGCTAAAGCAATGCATGCCGTAGGCCGGGTGAGAAACCCAACGGATAGTGAAATTGAGGCGAAAAGGCTTACGGCTGTGAGTGACTTTGTCGCGAGGAGTGTTTGTGCAGGGAAATACCAACTCCAGTGCCAGGGCTGATCATTGAGTCGCCAGACATTTCCGGCTGATTGCCAGCCGCTGAGGCCGAAGAAGCCTTCTTGATCAAGCAGCCAGACAAAGTTTGACCATGCTAGGAGCGAGCCAACGAAAATCCGCAGTACGCTCAGAAGGAAAGGGTTTGATGGCGTAAACCAGAATGCCGTCCAAGCCGTCCACCAGGAGGCGAACCAGTTCAGGCTTTCTCGGCCAGAAAAATTTTCACCATATTCGGGTTTCATTGGGATGCCTTCTTCCGCCACGCGTAGCTGCCCAGTGGAGTTGTCAGATCATCCCCTCCCCTGCCCTCCTTAAGTTCGAACGTATCCGGCAAGTAATGTTCAACAAGTTCGAGGGTGACCTCCTGTCCACTGTGTTTTGTCAGCAAGTGAGTTGCGATATCCTCAGCAAAAGGTTGCCAATCACGAGTTGCTTCACGACGGATTTGTGCCGGTGCAAGCGGCGGCGGAACCAGTGCTGCAATTTTTTCTGAGATCATGAATCGGCGGTGGTAAAGGAGTCGTGGCCAGTCCGTTTCTGCGTCTGGTACGACCCCTTTTAGAGTGCGTCCACCCGCAGTCACCATAGTCCATCGAATGGAATGGCCAGGGCCAGGGTTTGGTGCAAAGAAACGGTACCCATGGCTCAAGCTAATTGCCCCTACAAGTGGCCGGAACGGTTGGAGAATCACGTTTGCAAGCTCACTCGCTGGTGGTGGGCCTGCCAGTGGCGGTAAGGCTACTGCCAAAAGGTATAACAGGATGCCAGCAGACGCAAAAAGCTGAACAGCGAGTGGCCACCGTCGCCGGATGGTCGGATTCTCAGAGGTTTGCTGTTCTTTAATCATGGTAGCTTTGGGCTTTTTCAGGAAGACGCGATAAAAGAATCCATCGGCTTTTCAACGAGCCTGACAAAAAGATTTCCTGTATGGTCGATAAACGAGATGCTTTGACAAGCCCAAAAAAATCCCCCATGGCTTAATTGAGCCATGGGGGATAGTACGAATTTTTAGATTGTACGTCTTGTTTTGATTCCTTACTGAATTGATGCAGTCTTTTCAATGAGGCTTGCATCAGCGAGAACATCAGTTGTCTCGAAAGACAGTTCGACATCATCTCCGGCGGCAAGATTAATAACCTTCGAAACAGTCTTTTCCCCACTGGCATGCTTGGTCACAACCCGAATCTCGTAGTTCTCCCACGCGGAGCCGGTTGGTAGAGCAGACGTTTCAAATGTTCGAGTTGCTCCTGTTGAATCAGTCATATTGCCTGCAAGCCATACGGTTGATTCTTCTGGAACATGAACAGTTAGACTCGTTGTCAATTGCAAGGACTCTTCAAAGGAAACCTTGCTCAATTCACCGGCCATCACGCTTACTACTTGAGTCTCTTCAACGGGTTTTTCACCGTCACCGACCACCATTGTGACTGTGTAGTCATATGTCGCACCTTCTTGAAGACCGCGCGAAACAAACCGGCGGAGGCTTCCTGTCGATGTCGTTTCAGATCCATTCACAAGCACTTTGGCATCATTTGGAACCGAGACAAGGAGAAGAACGCCGTCCTTCGGAACAAATTCTGTTGAGTCGCTTGGTACTGGTGTTTGAACTTCTTCGCCAGAGTCTCCTGCAACATCACCAACAGGCTCATCTGTGATGACACGATACGCATCGACAGGCATGCTGGATGTCATTGGAGACATTGATGAGTAGCCGACACTCGCTGCCGGAGCAGCGTAGCCATAGCTGTACCCGTAGTATCCGTAAGAACCACTTGAGCTTCCGCCACTGGAACTAGATCCACCAGAACTGCCATAGAAGGCAGAATGGCTTCCGCCAGAGCTGCCGTAACTTGAACGTGCAGCGTGCCGATAGGCACGTCGAGCACTTTTGCGTTCCCAGTGAGTCATTCGGTGACCACCTGATGAACTGCTGCCGCCATAGGAAGATGATGAGCCGCCATAAGATGATGAGCCGCCATAAGATGATGACGAGCCACCTGATGAACTACTTCCGCCACTACTGCTCGAACCACCTGAGGAGCCATAAGCAGCAGTGTAGCGGTGGTTCCAGCCAGCCTGTATGTCACAGCAGGCAGATGCCACTATTGAAAGAACGGTGAAAAATCCGACCGAACGGATGAATCGGTGAGCCAACATGTAGGGCAATCTCCACGACGAGTTGAAAGGGATAACGCCTGCCTCCGCAGATCGCACAGCGAACGGATCAAAAGCAGAATGAACGGACTCCTTTAGGATAGTTTGACGGATGGGTAAAGCAAGAAGGAAGGGAGGAAAAGAGGAATTGCGTAGGGCACGGGGGTTTTAGGGCCTCCACTCTCAGCAGCGTTCTTGTGTGTCCTCATGCCGGAAACGATGTTTTCTGGCTGTTTTACGCGTGTTTCAAGATCTTTCGACCGCGATGATTTGGATTTTGTCAACTTCAATCTGACCGGTAGCACCCATGAGTCCCACCTGCAGAATTGCCTCTCTGGACCATGTGGGCACCAATAGCGAGCCCGTAACGAGGCCCCATTCACCGTTCAAAATCCTTAGCGGAGCAACAAGCCGCGTAGAACGTGCCCGTCGCTCGTCGAAAAATCGGATCGCGACGCCTGGTTTTTCGGCCGGTATCCGGCCACTGCCGAGCCCCGCCACGCGCACCTGATATGAAATTTTTAGTTCACGTACAGAGCGGCCATCGATTGGAAACCCCTGAAAGATATGCGCTGGTCGCCCAGGCTCACTGTTTTTGAGAAGAAGATGTCTCTGGCCATCTGGTGAGTTGCCGTTTTCAAGAAGGGCCTCTTGTCGGCCGTAATACCATGCCGTTGGTGTGTCGCTATCTGGCAAACACTCTTCAAAGCTCGAATTCGCTAAGCGTGGTTTCACTCCATTCGGAAGCACCGCACGCCGTTCTTCGGCTTCTCCTGTCATTGGAACGAATAAACTTGGCACGAGATCCGTCCGCTCCAACTCCCCTGCTCTTTTCTGGAGCCGCACCAATGTTTGTTCGTATCGTTCACCCACTGGAATAATCATAATGCCGTCTTCAACAAGCTGATCGATGAGTGGCAACGGAATTTCTTCAGGGGAGCATGTGACAATAATCTTGTCGAAAGGTCCCTTCTCTTCCCATCCCATAAACCCATCACCAATTTTTGTTACGACATTGGTATACCCAAGACGTCGTAGTGTTGAGCGTGCCCGCCGCCCAAGTGCATCATGTATTTCAATCGAGTAAACCGTTCCTACAAGTGGCGAGAGAACCGCGGCTTGGTAGCCACTTCCGGTACCGATTTCGAGCACTCGATCAGTAGGTTTCGGATCGAGTTGTTCGGTCATGTAGGCTACGACGAAAGGACCAGATATTGTCTGCCGTTCTCCAATTGGTAAAGACATGTCGAAATATGCTAATGGTCGTTGAGCGGTAGCAACGAACTCGTGACGAGGTGTCAGTCGCATGCTTTCGAGAACACGAGTGTTGATGACACCACTCGCGGCTATATCTTCACGAACCATTCGCTCCCGAGCGTTTGCGTACCGGTCAGATGGGAAGTTTCTACCAGGCGCCGAGAGTTGGACTGGCCTCGCTGCTGCGGGCTGGGCAAACCCACTGCTGGGTATAGTGAGTAGTCCAGAGAACAAAGTAAAAGTGGTGAGAAAGTACCGAAGCATAAATCTACGCCTACTGTCTATCCTGCAGTTTGCCCCAGCCTTGTGGAGCATCGTCTGCCTGCCTGCCTAGGGAGCCCTTTGTCAGTTCCAGGAATGCCGTTTCCAGGTTTATTTCCTCTTCCCTCATCCCGATTAGCCGTTCACCGCTCGCGACGATCGTGGCCGGAAGAAGCGATATGTCAACCGAACGGTCGTCGAGTGTTACGCGGATAATGCCCTCGAGAATGTTGACCTCAGCGATACCAGGACAATCTTCCAGAAGGCGGGCTGATTTCTCCGGGTCACCTTCCACTTCGATACAGATGACTGGTCGACCGCGAACTTTGCCGAGAAGATCTGTTACGTCGCCCTGGGCAAGAAGTTGTCCATACTCAATGATTCCAACACGATTGCAGATATCAGCCAGTTCAGGAAGGATGTGACTTGATACAAGAATGGTTTTCCCGAGATCTTGAAGTCGTTTGAGCAGGCCCCGCATTTCAATGCGAGCTCTGGGGTCAAGACCACTGGCGGGTTCGTCTAGAAGAAGCACTTGAGGGTCATGGAGAAGCACTCTGGCCAAGCCGAGGCGCTGGGTCATGCCTCGAGATAAACTGGTCACAAGTTCATCTCTTTTTACTCCTAGATCAACCAAGTCAAGCGAACGTTCCGCAACCTTGCGTCGAGCGGGCCCATCGATGCGATAAGCAGCAGCAAAGAATTCAAGGTACTCAATGACTCGCATGTCGTCATAAACACCAAAAATATCAGGCATGTAGCCAATCGCCCGGCGTATTTCTCGCGGGTGTGTGTAAATTGAGTACCCGCACACCGAAGCTTCCCCCCAAGACGGTGCCAGAAGTGTTGATAAGATCCTAATGGTCGTTGTTTTCCCCGCACCATTTGGACCGATAAAGCCAAAGAGATCCCCCTTTTCAAGTTTTAATGTCAGGGACTCAAGTGCAAAAAAGTCACCATATTTTTTTGTCAGTTCAACGGTTTCGATCATAAAGTTGTTTCAGGTTTTGTGTCAGGGAGTTAGTTACGAAGCTCGAGAACGATTCTCCAAAGAGTCGTGTTTCCCGCATCTTTGAAATGCTTGAGTTCGGGTTCACTTGTTTTTTGTAGCAGCCATTTTGTGGCAGATGGTCCCTTGCCCATAAGAATAACACGGTCCAAAGCAAGGAGGTGAGTCATGTCAATGTGCTCTAGTCGCCCCGATTGGAGTCCGGTGTACTCTGATCCGCCGGTCGCGCGATGCATGCCAGCGACTTCGAGAATTCGTGATATGTCACGATCATCTGATTTCCATCGAGCTGAGACATTACGGTCTTTAACAGCTCGTTTTTTTGTCAAGAAAGCCCCCAGCGATCGTGGGCCTTTTCCTGCTTCGAGGTTAAAAGTGTCACCCGGGCGAAGGGTGCCAATATCGTAAAGCCAGCCGGCATGCATGAGGACGCAATCGTTCAGCGCTACCTGAAGTTTATTCGTGATTGTTCCGCGGAGGGTTCCCTGCCCTGTTCTGCTAATCGTTGATTGTATTGAAACAGTCGGCAGTCGGCTGGTCGAGTTGGCCTCAAAGAGTTGGCTTGAAGCTGCTGCAATTGAGATATTCTGAAGTCTGGCTGCGGATGATCCGTATTCGTAGGGGGCTTCAGCAAGAGAAGGATGTGGTGTTAATGCATCGGGGCCGCCGATGTTTCGCCCAGATGCTGCAAACCAACTCACCACTGAAAGAGAATCTTCGCTGGTTGTGTCTGGCGCAGGATTGGCAGAAAGGCTGAATCGTCCATTGTTTGAAGCCCAGATGCCGGCAAAGCTAGTTGATCGACATGTTTGGGTGGCCTCATCAATATCAAAGACACCGGCAGTGTGGATCTGCCATCCGTCAGATTTAAATTGTTGCGTAGTTGACCAAGTAATCCCTGTAAAGGCGAGAACAATGAGCGGCAATGTCAACCAGGTTATCCAACCGAAACGCTCACTTCGGCGGGCAATCCACCAGTCAAGTGGATAGAGTGCAGCAACATAGAGCAGTCCGATGAGTGCAATGAGCTCAAACGGAATAACGAATACACTTAAGTATTTATCAACTGCAAGCCTTAATTGACCTGCCAAGTCGAGGCCGCCCCGCCGCGTCTCCCCTGCCCTTCCTTTGGAATCGCCACTGTTCTGAATATCGAGTAGTTTCAGCACAAGTGAGTCGGTGCCAGGCCATGAGGCAAATGTTCTTGTGTCGAGATCGATGCCAATCCATGTAATCCGCCCAAAGCCATAGGCACGGCGGACAACAAGCGGCGGGTCGTTTTCGGTACCACCAACTGAAGCCTCGATCACACCTTGTAGTTTTGGAAGATCTTCGAAGATCGGAATCTGTAACTTCTCAATAGCTCGGCGGGCAAGTGGTCGACTGGATCTCGCATATGTTTCAAGCGCAGATGCCCGACGTAACGGGACCAGCCGGCTGAACTTGCCAGGCAGCCATGACTCGAGAGATGGAGACGTTGATATAGCATCCGGAAGCGACATTCCTGCTATGAGGATGAGGTCACCTCCCTCGCGAATCCATGCATCAAGCTCAAGAAGGTGATCGTTTGAAATGCCTCGTGTTATCGAATTTCCACAGATTATCACCTTGTTGACACCGTCAAAAGTTAGCCCTGGAGGGCCAAAAACAGAAGAGAGTAGAATTGAGTCGGAACGTGGCTCAGGAGAAACCACGAGCATTCGTGATCCATCTTCCCGAGCCGCAAGTCGAGTCGCTCTTGTTGCATTCTCGAGGTCGCCGAAAAGCATCAAGACTTCCTGACTTGATTCCAGTAGTTGCGGAATTGGCACTATTCTTGAAGCAACCACCTGCGCGAGATGCGATCTGTCTGCATTTGGTTCCGTTGTGTCGATAACCACGGCTCGAATGGTGCTGTCTCGGCCACCAATCTTTACAAGAAGCCTTGCTGCCCATTGTGTATCGTTTATCGAAGTGGGACGAACCAGTGGTGATCGAAGCCATTGTCCATCTGGGTCCTGCGCTTCTACAGCAACGTAGCGAGTTGATGGTTGCGCAAGAGATTGTGGAATATGAAGTGTCACCGGGGTCCAGTGTCCTGCACGAACAATTCCATCAAAACCAATTTCAGCCAATAGCTCCTGACTGTCAGATGTCGCCATACCAATAGTCGGTGTCGCAACCAAAAAAAGGAAACAGAGCACGGGTTGCCTCAAAATCATCATGGCTTCTCCGCATCGGGGCAGGTGCAAGAGATTTGCCCGCAGCCAGGACAGCCCTGTCCATATTTTTTTGCAATTGCCTGCTCGAGGTCGACATCGACAACATTCGCAATGGTTGCGAGCCATGCCAAGACATCAGCAAACTCCAGGGCCTGCTCTTCAGATGAGCCGCTTCGTAAGGCGGTTGCGAGTTCCCCGATTTCCTCTGTCAGCCACATGAATGTTCCTTCGACACCACGTGCAGCATCCTTGTCGTGGTACATGTTGCGAATGAGTTGTTGGAACTCACGAAGTGTCATCTTGTA
>JAQWMC010000149.1 GCA_029246985.1 Pirellulales bacterium | reverse complement strand
TCGATATCACCCTCGAGCCCCCGACAGAATGCAGCAAGAAGATCGGCGGTCTTATCCGCGTCGTCCAGCGAGACAGTCTCGACGGCAGAATGCATGTACCGATTGGGGACGCTTACCAGGCCCGTTGCAACCCCGTCCCGTGTGACCTGCAACGCGTTGGCATCAGTCGGGGTCGCTCGACCAAATGCGGAAAGCTGAATTGGAATGTCCCCTTTTTCTCCGGCGTTAAGAAGACGCTCTACAACTTGGGGGTGCATATTCGGTCCCCTGTACACAACAGGTCCTCTGCCGAGTGAGATATCGCCTTCAGTTTTCTTGTCGATGGTAGGGCAGTCGGTTGCATGCGTGACATCAACCGCTATCGCAACGTGAGGATCGACTCGGTGACAGCTTGTTTTCGCTCCGCGAAGCCCGATTTCCTCTTGAACCGTCGATGAAACAGATAAAGAGCAGGGGAGTGGGCCAGCCTTGACGGCCCTTCGAAACGCTTCGAGTACAACCCAGAGCCCAATTTTGTCATCCATGGCAACTGAAGCGGCAAGGCCATTTCGGAGTGGCTGATACTTCAGGGCAAAAGTGGCAGAGTCACCGATTCGGACAACCTTTTCAGCATCTTCCTTGGAATCGGCACCGATATCAATCCAAAGATCTTTCATCTTAGGGACAGATTTCCGCTCTTCATCGGTAAGGAGGTGAATTGGTTTCCGGCTCATCACACCGGGTACGCCACCGCTGGCTGTCCAAATTACAACATGTGTGCCAATGAGTTGCATTGGGTCCCATCCACCGATGGGTTGGACCGAGATATATCCTTCGGCGTCTATATATTGCACGATAAGCCCAATCTGGTCGCAGTGACCAGCAAGAAACATGCGACAGCTACCACCTGGGTTTGCCGTCCCAATGACGTTGCCGTGTGCATCTGTTTCGATTGTTTCGGCACAAGACTTCAGGTACTCACGGACGAGTTTCTGGACAGGTTCTTCGTAGCCGGAGGCACTGGGTGTCTCGAGGATTTTGACCAGAAAATCATGGGCGACGGTATCCACAGGCGTTATTCCTTAGGGGTTTGAGGGGATGACGACAGCATGCCAGAATACCAAAGTTTTCACGAGAGTGCGGTGATGGTGCATCGTCAACGTGCCAGACGGGTCTCGCTTCCCGTGAGACATGCAGCGAAGTACGATTTTGAAGATCTTAGTGACATGAAGCAAACAATCGGAAGTGACAACATGACTCAACCTATACACATTGGCTTGGTCGGCATGGGGACTGTGGGCACTGGTGTTGTCCGCGTCCTTCAGGATTCGGCTGACCATATTGCTAGACAGGCGGGCCGGCCACTTATTGTTGAACATGTTGTCGTTCAGGACCTAAAAAAGCCCCGCAGTGTCAAGCTGTCGGGCAACCGATTATCCACCGACGTACGGAAGATTATCGATGATCCAGCAATCAGTGTCGTCGCCGTGCTTCTGGGGGGCATTGAGCCTGCACGCACCATTTGTCTCGAACTCTTACGCAGTGGGAAAGATCTCGTCACGGCGAATAAAGCGTTACTCGCCGAGCACGGGCCTGAACTGTTTCAGACAGCTCGTGAAGCTGGTCGATCGATAGCCTTTGAAGCAGCAATCGGCGGAGGGATACCGATCGTCGCAGCGATATCCGAGTGCCTGACAGGAAACCGTATTTCTTCAATTCGTGGCATTCTCAATGGGACTAGTAACTTCATCCTGACAAAAATGGAACAAGACGGCAGTGCCTATCAAGATGTTTTGTGCCTTGCGCAGGCCGAGGGTTATGCAGAAGCTGATCCGACCATGGACGTTGATGGCACAGATGCTACACAAAAACTTGCGATCCTTGCCCATCTCGCGTTTGGGCAGTGGGTACCATGGACCAGTATTCCACGGGTTGGTCTGGAAACCATAGATCAAGAACTTCTTCGGTTTGCTGATGAACTGGGTTGTCGTATTCGCGTTGTGGCTGATGCGAATCGTAGTGAAGAGGGCTTGTCGTTGCGGGTTGGGCCCGCACTGGTCCGCAAGGGCACGCCACTGGCTGAAACTCAGGGGGCATTTAATGCCGTGAGCGTTGTTGGCGATGCGGTAGGTCCACTCTTTTTTCATGGGCTCGGAGCTGGGCAGATGCCAACGGCATCAGCTGTTGTTGCTGATATCATTGGAACAGTTGTTGGAAGGTCAGCAATCACTTTCCAACAGGCAGGGAATGTTGGGAATGCAGACAACGCCGACACCAATATTCATGGCGGGCAGAGTCCGATTTTTCTTCGGCTCCATGTTGCGGACACCCCGGGTGTGCTTGCTGATTTAACTGGAATCCTAGGGGCCGAAGGCATCTCAATTGACTCTGTTATTCAGCATCCGGCCGAAAAGGGACAGCCTGGGGTTCCTTTGATTATTATGACGCATTGTTGCCCGGCAGAGGCTGTTTATCGGGCGGTAAATGCATTAAACAAGAATCCGGCAGTGCGGAGTCCGATATGTTGCCTACCGGTAATTACTGAATAACGCGATTGGACTGAAGGATCAAATTCCACCAATGAAGTATTTTGTTTTGATACCAGATGGTGCAGCTGATGAGCCACAGGAATCACTCGGTGGCAAGTCACCACTCGAATATGCATCGATTCCAACACTCGACAGGTTGGCTGCACAGGGTAGGGTGGGACTCACCAACCACGTTCCGGACTCGTTCAATCCCGGATCAGAAGTCGCATGTATGAGTCTTCTGGGATATGATCCACTCATTTATTTTACCGGCCGCGCCCCTCTGGAGGCAGCAGCCAAGGGCATTACACTCGGGCCTGAGGATTGGGCAGTTCGCTGTAACCTCGTCACGATCGAAGACGAGGGTGATGGGCCCATGATGGTCGACTTCACCGCAGACCACATCACAACAGCCGAGTCGACAGAGTTACTTGAGGCTGTACAGGAGGGTCTCGCAAGTGAATCACCCGACCTGATCGGGTGGGAGTTCGTACCGGGTGTCAGCTATCGCAATTTGCTGCTCTTTCATGCCAAAAATGGTGGTCATTGTGAACTTGGAGGTGACCTTCGCACAACCGCCCCACATGATCGCGTCAACCAGCACATCTCAGATGCCTTTCCGCGAGGAACTGGCAGCCGATTGCTTACTCAGATAATGGAGCGCAGCGAGACGTGGTTGAAGGATCACCCCGTGAACAGAGTTCGTAAGAACAAAGGTTTTCGAATTGCGACGCATGTATGGCTTTGGGGCGCTGGCCAGCGGCCTGCCTTTGAGACCTTCAAATCGTTGCACGGCGTGCAAGGAACAATGATCACAGGAGTGGACCTTCTTCGTGGCCTGGCAGAACTGGCTGGGTGGCGTTGCCGGGAAGTAGAGGGTGCCACCGGGTATCTCGATACAGATTACGCAGCAAAAGGGCAGGCTGCCATTGACGAGTTTAGCACGACCGACCTGGTGTGTGTCCACGTTGAAGCGCCTGATGAAGCTGGGCATGAGGGAAATGCATCAGCGAAGGTAAAAGCTCTTGAAGAGATTGACAAAAAAATTGTCGCCCCTGTCATTGAACATTTGGAGCAAAAGGCCAGCACCGGAGAACCATATCGTGTTCTTGTGTGTCCTGATCATCCAACATTCTGCTCGACGCGAATGCACTCTCGTGGCTTGGTTCCATACATCATCGCTGGTTCAGGAGTTGAGGGGGTATCGGCTCAATCATATGACGAAAAAGCCGCTGCAGTCGGACCCACTGTTGCGCAGGGCTCAACCTTGATTGGCAGCCTGTTCGATAAAGCTGAGGCGTAATTCGACTCCAGCACAGTGAATGGGAATTCAAACTTTCTGCAAAAAAAGGACTGAGCCTTTTATGGCACGAGTTGTTCAAAAATTCGGTGGTACAAGCGTAGCTGATCCCGAGAAAATTGTCCGGGCTGCGGAGAAAGCTGCACTTCGCCATGCGGCGGGTGATCAAGTTGTTGTGGTAGTTAGTGCAATGGGGAAGCAAACCGATTTACTTGTAGGGCTTGCCGAGCAGATCACAGAGAGTCCGAGCGCTCGTGAAATGGACATGTTGCTCTCTACGGGTGAGCAGGTGAGCGTTTCACTCTTTGCAATGGCTCTTCAAAGCATGGGGCACCGAGCCGTGAGTCTCACTGGTGGGCAGATCGGAATTCGGACCGACTCAAGCCACACAAAAGCGCGTATCCAGTCGATTTCAACAGACCATGTGAAGGGTTTACTCGAGAGCGGTGCAATCGTGATAGCAGCTGGCTTCCAGGGGTTTGATCCAGATGGCAACATCACGACGCTCGGCCGGGGAGGCTCTGATACGACGGCGGTGGCACTAGCCGCCGTGCTAAACGCAGACCGTTGTGAAATCTACACCGATGTGGACGGGATTTATACGACTGACCCGCGGGTTCATGGCAACGCAGCCCGGCTGGTTACAGTAAGCCATGATGAAATGCTCGAACTTGCCAGTTTAGGTGCGGGAGTTATGCATTCACGATCCATAGAGTTTGCCAAAAAATTTGGTGTGCCGATTGTTGTTCGTTCAAGTTTCGAAGACGGACCTGGAACTGAAATCTCGTCTGGTTCAACCAGTCGACGTACTGTGAGTGGGGTTGCGCTGGCAAAAGATGAAGCACGAATCACGGTTGAGGACGTGCCTGATCAACCAGGGGCCAGTCATCAGCTGTTTGCTGAATTGGCGTCGAGGGGTATTTCGGTTGACATGATCATTCAAAACGCGGGTACAGGTGGAACGGCGGATATCTCATTTACGGTGACGAATCAAGATTTGCCAACTGCCCTTGAGATTACAAACTGTGTCGCGGAGCGACTCCGAGCAGCTGGTGTAACGCACAATCCAGATGTCGCCAAGGTTTCCATCGTTGGTTCGGGCATGGTGGATGCAGAAGGGGTTGCTGCAACACTATTTAATGCACTCTCAGCGGCAAAAATTAATGTGCACATGATCACCACAAGTGAGATCAAAGTTTCGGTTCTTGTGGATCGGAAGAATGGAGAGAAAAGCGTCGCGGCTGCCCACAAGGCATTCGGTCTCGATGGATTTATAGACAAAAGTTCTCCTGCTGAATCCGGCCCTGTTCACAAGTCGGATCCCCTTGAGGTCGTCAGACGATTGGAAGGCATGGAAGATCTTGCGATAGAGGACTGTCAGCTCGACATGTCTCAGGCGTTAGTGACATTTCTGAATTTACGCGACACACCCGGTGTTGCAGCCGCCGTCTTCGAAGAAGTTGGACGAGCCGGTTTGAACGTCGATATGATTGTGCAAAGCTTCCCACGAAATGGACAGGCTGAGATTTCGTTCACAGTTCCTGCGTCAGACCGGCAAAGGGCCCTGGCGGCTGCAGAAAATATCGCCCAGGCTTGCGGTGCTGAGACGACAGATGTTTCCGAAGTGGCAAAACTTTCCATTACTGGTGTCGGTATCAGAAGTCATGCGGGGGTGGCCGACAAACTTTTCGCCCCACTCGCGGATGCTGGCATTAACATCGACCTTATCAGTACGAGTGAGGTTCGGGTAAATGTTCTGGTTGCTGCGGAGCATGGCAAACGCTCGCTCAGTATTTTACGTACGGCATTCGCGCTTGAATGAGCACTCGCGTAGCGATTGATTATCAACTGCTCAGTCGAAGGTTCACCAGCAGGTGTTACTGCCCGATGACATTCTCAAGGACGTCTTCGGCTACGTAGATCGGCAGATTCGGCTCGCAGGTTATTGCGACAGCTATTGCGTCAGACGGTCGGGCATCAATCTCCACGATGCCGCCATCTTTTTCCACCCGTAGCGTTGCGTAGTAAGTGTGTTCCTTTAATTCTGAGATAACAACATCCTGAAATTCGCCACCAAGGAGTTCAACAGCCGCTACGAGAAGGTCGTGGGTGAGGGGTCGCGGTGTCGCACTGTGTTTCACTCTACGGTCAATGCTTGTTGCTTCAAAGAGACCAATAAGAATTGGGAATGTGCGATCTCCTTCAACCTCTTTCAGGTACACAACTTGCTGATCATTCACTTCGCTAATGATGATTCGCGCGAGTTCCATTTCAACGCTCATAACGAACCTCTCATGTTCAACACTCCTTCAGCTGGGAAGAACCCTTTCGTTTAGAGTTAAAGGGATCACGTCCTTAGAGGATACCCCATAACTTCCTTGAAATCACTTGGACGCCAGACTTGCCACAGGGTAGTTACTTTTTTCGAGCCTGAAGCTCCTTCAGAATGATGCCCTGTTTCGTCCGGGTTTCCTCGAAATCAGCTAATTGTTGCCTTTCTTTTTGAACAATTGCTGGAGGAGCATGACTGACGAATTTTTCATTGTTGAGTTTACCTTGCTTTGCTTTGATGGCCTTGTCGAGTTTTTCGAGTTCTCGCCGAAGTCGAGTGAGTTCTGCATCGACATCAATGAGCTCAGCGAGGTCGATGAAAATATCGCAGTCAGCCGCCGCAATCTCAGCTGACCCTGTCACAGGCTGAACACCATTTGCTAGGGCGACTACATTGCACACGGCCATTGCTTCAATGGCTGACTTCATTGGCGTTAGCAGAACCTGTTTTTCGGACGGTGTGCAAATACTGACATCGACGGACTTGCGAGGAGGTATGTTTTGGCGGGAACGAATTTCACGGATTGCGCTAACAATTTCCAGAAATGTCTGGAACTGTTTTTCGGTTGTCGGATCTTGCCATGTCTCAGGTGGCCGTGGCCACGCTGCAACCATGATAGAAGGTGGTATCAGATTCGTGTCCCACGGGTATTGTCGAAGGCCGTGGTCTTGTGAAAGATTCTGCCAGATTTCCTCCGTCACGAACGGCA
>JAQWMC010000126.1 GCA_029246985.1 Pirellulales bacterium | reverse complement strand
TGCCTGAGCACTGTCATTCACAAAGTCGCTGTACCAGCCAGGTGCGACTGCGAGATCGACACCCAGACGTTGACCAATTTTTCGCATCCAGCGCGCCTGAATCCATGACTCGTAGAGTGTTGCCGGAAGACCAGGATCCATTGGTCCACTTGCCTCATCCACAAACGTCCAGCCAAAACCGGGAGTAATCAGGAGCGGTGAATCAACTGTCGGCGCAGGCATGCCGAGGGTAAGGCTCATGTCGAGCGTAGCAAGCCCAAGGCCGCTGCTACCCAGCCGAGGTAATTCGGTGGTTGTGAGAATGAGTTGCTGGAGGGCCCCAGGCTTTGCACCGGGAGGAAGTTTTCGACCGGGTGGATTATTTTCCTGTCGTGGCTGACCTGGTGGAGCAACATCGTCTGGTAGAAGTGGTTCAGTCAGGTCTTGCGGGTCACCGAGTGCAGCAAAGCGAATCTTTTCAAAGAAACTGGTATCAATCGACTCGACTGGTGGAAGTGGGAGAATCTCATCATTGAAAGCGAACAAATCAAGTGGCCCGAAGGCAAGGAACACGATGAGTATCAGCCCAGATATGTTCCCACGCTTTTGAGAAGCCATATTCTTCTCCACAAACGTTAGTAGGCAAGGCCTAACCGAAACATAATCGTGCTTGGGAGATCATTAATTTGCTGAAAGCCTCCAGCCCCTAAGCCATCAACAAAAAAGAGCTGTCGGTAAAAAGCATAGCCAATTTCAAAATTCCCAGAAAAGCCGGTTGTTGCAAGAGGTACCCACTCTGTGCCAAGCGAAATTCTTATATCGTTGTAGTCAAAGTTTTGGATGATTCCATTCGATCCATCTTTGTTCACAGTACGAAATGTCCAACGTCCACCACCGTATTCACCAGCCACATAACCCCACCAAGCATGTCGTCGGGTCTGTCCAAAACGCCACGTAGCTCGTGGAGCTGGAAAGAACACGTCATACCGCGATGTTGCGTTTGGTGTCCATGTAAATCCAACAGCCGGCAAGATTTTCACCTGGTTTCGATCGAGGTAGATGACACCCAGTTTGCCTTGAAAAGTTGGCGTCATATTTAACGTTCCAATCGCTCGCCCCATCACGCGCCAGCTATCCGTGACAAAGACATCCCAATTTGTGTAGAAGCCAACGCGGATTCCAAACTCAGCACCAAAGAGCGGGGTGAATTGTGGATTCCATGCTGTATCAATAAAGCTGTCATATGTATTGCCGGGAAGTTGAGGAGCAAGAGTATTGGTGGTTGGAAATACAGTGGATTCTGGACCACCCCATAACTGCAAACCAAAGCCAGGGGTTATCAACAGAGGAGCCCGATTTATATTCGCTGGTGAATTCATGAAAAACGGAAGTGCGAACGTAGCCGATGTATCAAGTTCGTTTACAGCGACCGAGTTTCCCCGACCCGTTCCAAGGACGTAGGTCCAACTTCCTCGCACGCCCTGATATGCCCGCATCGATTGCTGGTAGGTCTGCTGAAACCATTCGCTTTGCTGTGTCGGTGGTTGGGGGTAGCCAACTGGGAGCGTGGATGAGGGATTCGACGGAACAATAGGGGGTGGTGCTGTTGAGTAGCCCGGGTAACCAGGTTGTCCATTCACAGCCGATGTGGCCCATGTTGGTGGCGGATTCGTTCCTGGGTTGGTCGCAGGTACAGGATAAATTTGGCTCGCCTGTGGCCCGTACGGGTCCCACGCAGGGGGCGGAGGAGAAAGCGGATAGCCGTACGGTGACGCCTGTGCAATTCTGTCGAGGGACGAAGCAGCAGGTGGAGGGAGCTGTACGGTTTGCGCAGCAATATTGTTATCTGCCGTGAATGCAGATATGCCGATGATCAAGACAATGAGTGAAAAGAGCGGTACTCGCACGCGGTCGACGACCCATGCAGTAGGAGGTTGGTTGGGGCCATCCAGAAAGTTCCGAATGCCGACCCCAACTCTTCGTGGGGGGTACCGCGCCGGTGCTGTATGGGTCAACATCGCCACCCGCTCATCACTTTTTCTGCACCCTACTATGGTCTTTAGTTCACGTAGACTTCCCTCTTTGACAGACTTTCTGTCTGATGAAGCAAGCCGATAGACCTCTTCGTTGGTCTCTTGTGCCGGATTGGTTTCCTCTCACTGATTTCGAATGTACGGCGATATCGATTCGTGCGTGTTCGCATGGTGATTCAAGGCAGGTTCTGATGACAAAAATTAGAGATATAGAACGCCTGAAACAAGTGACGAAGCTAGAGACCATTGAGTGTCATACAGAGCTCGAATCGACAATGGATCGAGCAAAAGAACTCGCTGTCGATGCATCTGTACCCCTTCCGGCTTTGGTGACAGCGATGCATCAAAAATCTGGTCGAGGTCGTCGCGGGGCAGGCTGGTGGCAGCCGCCAGGGAGTGTGGCAATGACACTCATTGTGCAAATACCATCAAATAAAAACCTTCCAGGAGGGGTCCTGCCGCTTTTTTCACTCGCATGTGGACTTGCTGTGGCGGAGTCTCTTCATCAACTCAATCCAGAACTGAAACCCCATGTGCGTTGGCCAAATGATATCGAAATCAACGGTCGTAAGATTGGAGGCCTTTTACTCGAAGCAACAACAACGCAAAAACTACTCGTTGGTGTGGGAATAAATACGGATGGTTCGAAGGAGGATGCACCAAAGGAACTCCACGATCGACTTATCACAATACCGGACGTCTTGGGTAACACCATCTCACATGACGATCTACTCGTGATCCTAATTCCGCAGCTATTGAATAATATTCTTGATACAACCAATCCTGAAAAACGGGTATCAATTTTGAAGCGGTATCAATCTCATTGCAGCCTGACTCATACATCAATCAAGCTCTTCGACGTTCTATATGAATATGAAAAAGATGGATCTACGCCGCAGTCGCTCAAGCGCGCGACCACATTGACAGGTATCTGCAGAGGCATTGATCAGGTAGGTCGTCTTCGTGTTGAGACACCACAGCAAACATGTGCGGTACTCGCAGGAAGCCTGACTGATCCCTCAGCAATCTGGACACGATAAGTCACGACGTCTGATCGAAAGGCATTCTTCAGTTTCTGGAAGTGCTCTTTTTATGAGCCACCAGACAGATTTCCTGTCCGCCCGTTGACAACTGCTGAACACGGGTTTGATACCCCCAAGACGCACACGATGAGCACCATTGTTCAAGTTCTTCAGCATGTGACAAATCAGAGAGTTTGAGTGTTGCAATGATCCCCCGTGGCTTATGGGGACTCGATGAGAGGATTCTTTCGAGAGAAGCCATCGTGCTGGTGGGGTCAATATTCATATCAGTCAAAATCCAATCAAAGCCACTAAAATCTCTGATTCGGACATCCCTAGCGCGTTTTTTCCAGTGCGTGAACTGCTCATGTTCAGCAATCTGAGGATGTATGGTGGCGGGATCGACACCGACCACCCGGAGATTTGCCTCCAGAAGACGCTGGCAGGCTCCACCAGGGGCGGCGCCCAGCTCACAGACTCGTTCTCCAGAATGAAACTGAATACCAAAACGGGCGATTGCTTCGTCGAGTTTGAGCCACGCCCGTGAGATTCCGTAAGGAGGCATCTGTCCGGGATAATATCCCCCAGACCATTGATCCGTCTGAGCGTTTCCAACGTGCCACCCAATCCACCAGCGATCAACCGAGTCAACAACACAGTTCAGAATGAGATTCTGTTCGGATGCGATACGTTTTTCCTGTAAGGAATCGAAAGTAGCTATCTTGCGTTGAATCGAAGCAGTGTCAATTTGAAGACGCGGATCACGTTTCCATACATGGACGGCATCTACTTTCAATGAGCCAAGTAATCGTAAAGCAGCGGCGATTCTCTCATCTTCAGTCTGCCCCGTGATCTGTCCTAATGAACGAACGCCAATTCGAGCAAAGACGAGTTGCTCAAGAACATTGTCAGGCACTCCAAAAACACTCCACTCTGGTTTCGACACGATGTGTGTGGGTATTCGAAACGTTACCAGGCCCTTTCGCCAGTACGACTTCTGAAATGACGGAAAGGTAAGTCTTTGTCGATGCTCTAAAGCAGACTCACTGCCATGCCTACATCCAACAAGCAAGAACTTACTTTGTTGAAGAGGTGTTGAAGTGCTGGCTTGAGGTATCTGGGCGTTCATGGATATGTATCAAACCGGGCTGACCAGAAGCCTACCTGTAAAATGAGGCCGGCCCGGGCGCCCAAGAGCCCGGGCCGGCCTTTCTCGTCAGAACAACGGCATGTTCACCATCGTTTGTTCACACTGCCAGAATGAAACATTCTCACACCGGAACATTTGATGGAGACCGCCTACGGTCACGTCAAAGACGGATTAGGCGTGGCCCTTTTTCTTGGCAGCCTTCTTCTTCTTGGCGACTTTCTTCTTCTTAGCCACCTTCTTCTTGGCAGCCTTCTTCTTGGCTACCTTCTTCTTGGCGACTTTCTTCTTCTTCTTGGCTACTTTTTTCTTAGCAGCCTTTTTCTTAGCTACCTTTTTCTTAGTAGCCTTCTTCTTAGTAGCCTTCTTCTTGGCCATTGAATGGCTCCTTGCCAGTAGCACCCCTATGGAATGAACCGACTACTTCCTTGGGGTGCTGAGTATTGGAAGCGATCGACGTTATCATGCAGCCATGATGTGCAAGCACATACATTGCATGCATGAAGTACAAGTTTTCAGAAATTTGGTGTTCTACTGTCAAGAGAAATCACAGAGAATTTTTTAAAAAAACTTGGATTTTTGTCTAAAAAATCGGATTGTGCCGCATCCATGCCATGTGAAAATCCAGTCAAAAGACATTCTCAGAGACTGTAAGAGAGTTTTTGCGTGTACACAAAAATACTTTTTTTATAGTAGAAAGTCTCTTTTAAGGTTGTGTCGAGTGTTTGTTTACCCAGTCGTGAAGCATGGTCATCTGGGCTGCAAAACCCTGCTCGTGACAATTGAGCGGACTTTTGAAAAAACTTGCCAACCAAGGCAGTGAACCGGCCTCACCAGCCAGTCGGGCGCGATCAACTAATCGAACGAGATCGATTACTAACGGAGCTGCCAAAATAGAATCACAGCCTTGCCATGTGAATTGCATGGTCATGGGAGTCCCAAGAAATCCTTCGAAATGGATGTGGTCCCAGGCAGTTTTCCAGTCACCAAGACTCTCAATGAATTCAATAGATACAAGTGTCTGCGGCGTCGATGGTAAGAGATTTGCAAGCAAATGGTCTTTACTCTTCACCTTGGCGGCCTTGTTTGAAGGGTCGTCCAGTATTTTTCCATCAAGGTTGCCAAAAATGTTGTGTCCTACCCAACTCATGACATTCAGGTTCCGATCACGAAACATTGGGGCAAGCACACTCTTAAGTAATGTCTCACCTGTTTTGCCATCACACCCTGCATGGGGGAGCCCCCGCTGCTGCGCAAGGGTATTGAGTGCTTGCGGTGTTGCACCAGTAGAAGGTGTAAAATTGATATAGGCAGCATCTGCTTCAAATGCAGCAATTGCATAGAGGCTGCTGGTAGGAAGAGGACTCGATTCTGATGCATGCTTTAGCAAAGGAGAGAGTTCATCAAAGCTGTCAGGAATAGGCGATGACCACGGAGGTTCAGTCGATGCGAGGTTGACCACAACCACCCGTTCAACATCATTTGTTCCTGCAAAATCGAGAATATCTGTTCGAATCTGATCAATAATACTTCTTGGTGTCTTGGCTACTTTGGATTCCGGTAGAGAAGCTATCGCTTGGATGGAGGTGCCAGATGCCAACACAGTTCCTGGTCGAATTCGCGTCTCAATATCTATCAGATCAGGAGTTACAGATTCCAAGACGCCTGGTGGAATGGCTCGACTGACTGTCCACATTCGGCGAGCTTCATCGAGAAGGCTCTCGTTACGAATATCGTGTCCTCCAATAACGATATCACTCCAATCAATCAGGTTGAGTGAATGAAAGCCTTCGGTTTCAGTAATGAGGCCAATTGGCTCAACCAATCCCCGGGCAAGGGCTGCTAGACCGGTCATGACGGTCGTGGCGACGCCACCCTTTGCACCGATTAGCCAAAGTCCAATTTGTTTTTGTGCCATCCAAGCTCCTCATGGTCACCGTGGTAGTATCTGTAGACGGATGGTTCGTTTCTGTTTTTATGCCAGCACGAGTTTCTGATGGCATACTGATACCAGAAGTATGCCACGTCATTGAGGTTCTTACTGTTAAGAAACGGGAAAGGAAATAAAATTCATGGAAGAAGCTGCTTGCCTTCAATTAGCACATCGGATGGCCTCCCTCCAACCATCAGCGACGCTTGCTATGGCAGCTCGAGCTGGCGCGATGAAGGCATCTGGTATCGATGTTATTGATCTCTCAGTCGGAGAACCAGATTTTCCGACACCAGAACATATCTGTAAGGCCGGGAAAGCAGCTATCACCGCAGGGAAAACGAAGTACACGCCAGCAGCAGGGATACCGGCGCTGCGTGAAGCAATCGCAAACGAGTATACCCGTCGATCTGGGCTTACGGTGACTCCAGCACACGTTATCGTTTCAAATGGAGCGAAACACAGCCTTCATAATGTTTTTACAGCTGTCTTAAACCCGGGTGATGAAGTCATCGTGCCGACTCCTTATTGGGTCAGTTATGCTGAATTAATCAAGCTTGCCGGAGCAAAACCGATTCTCGTTGAGACTTCGATCGATGAAGATTTTAAGCTTCAGCCTGCGGCCTTGAAGTCAGCAATTACGCCTCATACGCGTATGCTTCTGCTCTGTTCTCCGAGCAATCCAACCGGAGTTGTTTATTCACGTGAAGAGCTTACTCGCATAGCAGATATTGCGATCGAATCAGACCTTTCTGTTGTTTCTGACGAGATATATGACCAGCTTGTCTTTGATGGCCGCGAATCTGTTTCATTTCCAACCCTGCGGCCCGGCCTTGAGGCACGAAGTATTGTTGTCGCTGGCGTCAGTAAGACGTACTCAATGACTGGCTGGCGTATAGGATGGACAATCGCTCCACCGGCACTGTCAAAGGCCATGGGAAGTCTTCAGAGCCAAGAGACAAGCAACCCTTGTAGCATTAGCCAGCATGCAGCTATCGAGGCAATCACAGGTCCACAAGAATGTGTGACAGAGATGCGAAATGCATTTCAAGCACGACGAGATCTTGTTGTTGAAAGGCTTAGGAATATACCTGGTGTCAATATTCCAGATATCGGCGGTGCTTTCTATGCTTTTTTTGATATCCAGACCTCCTTGGGTAGATCACAAGGACCTCGGAATAGTGTGGCCTGGTGTGAGCAGTTGCTCGAAGAAGAACATGTTGCAACTGTCGCGGGTAGTGCTTTTGGTGCAGAAGGACATGTTCGTATGTCTTTTGCGGCGTCAGAGGAGAAGCTGGCAATGGGTCTTGATCGGATTGCTCGTTTTCTTGGTTCGTTGCAGTGAATAAATCATTCACAAAAGTTCAAAAGGAAGAAACAGCAGCGATTATCCTCGCAGGTGGAACAGCAAGACGTTTAGCGGATAAACGACCACCTGGCGGGAAAGCAGAATGCATTATCGATGGACAATCTCTTCTCAGTATTGTGAGTAGAGCATTGGTTCCAGCGACACGTTTGATTCTTGTTGTGGGTGGTGATCCGCCAAAAGTTTCTTCTCAAAAATTTGTATCCATTCGGCATATCCCTGATCATCAGCCTGGGTCTGGCCCACTTGCAGCTGTTCGGGATGGGCTTCGATGGATGTTGCACGAGCATTCAAAGTCATTGCCACAATTCGTCATTCTATCTGCGTGTGACCTGCCTTCCATTAAGCCATCACTCGTGTCAGAAATGGTCGATCGC
>JAQWMC010000116.1 GCA_029246985.1 Pirellulales bacterium | reverse complement strand
TGTCAACAAGAATGCATGACAGCTTGTCGCCGATGGCTTTGCTAATGAGCGCTGCTACAACAGCTGAATCAACTCCACCGGATAGGCCACAGATGACACGGTCAGAACCTACTTGGTGTCTGATTGACTCAATTGCAAGTTTCGCAAAATCTTCAAGACGCCACGTTCCGGTACAACCACATTCGTGCTTGAGGAAGTTGCCGAGAATCTCACTGCCCGCAGGTGTGTGTGTGACTTCGGGATGAAATTGCAGGCCAAAGACGGGAAGAGTTTTATGGCGAACGGCGGCCAGAGGACATGTTGCTGTTTTTGCAAGCGCAATAAAGTCATCTGAAACGGTAGCTACCTGGTCGCCGTGACTCATCCAGACATCTGTACTCGTGGGGACCCCTGAAAAAAGTGAACTGTCTGAAATGACGTCACAGTTAGATCGGCCGTATTCTCTTGATTCGGCACGGCCCACCGTGCCACCAAGTGCTTCGCACGCAGCCTGCATGCCATAACAAATACCAAGAACCGGAACACCCAGAGAGAATAGTCCGGGGTCACAGCGTGGAGCATTGTCTTCATAAATACTTGCTGGTCCACCAGAGAGAATGATGCCTTTCGGTGAGATTTCGGCGAGGCGTTCTGCCGTAATATCATGACGGACAATCTCACAGTACACGTGTTGTTCACGAACTCGCCGAGCGATGAGCTGGGCATACTGCGATCCAAAATCTAAAACCACCACCCGCTCGGCATTGACAGCCTGAAACGCTCTGTGATTTGGGGCAGTTGCTCCCGGTAGTGAACTAGTCATTGGTGCGTGGTCATTCCCTCGGGGCCTTTTTTGAAAGCCCGTCAGTATACTCCCCCTTCCCCATGAAAACACACCATTGTATGAGTTTCCCGGCGTGAACTGTTAAATTGAGTGGAAGAGTCTTGTCTCGAAAGTCACAATGGAATGCCGGTCGGCCTGATTATTGGAGAATCTGCATGTTTGCCCTGCTTACGAATGACGACGGAATCTACGCGCCAGGGCTGGCGGCTCTTGAAGTGGCAGTAACAAATGAGTTTCAGACACTTGTCGTAGCACCATCAACGGAGCAAAGTGGTGTCGGTCACGGTATTACGTTCCTTTCGCCACTTACGGCAAAGGAAGTCTTTCGAGGTGAGAAGCAGCGAGGATGGGCGGTTGACGGCAGTCCTGCCGATGCTGTGAAACTCGGTGTTTCGGAAATCTGTCCCCAGCGACCAGACCTCATCATCAGCGGCATTAATGCTGGTCTGAATGCTGGTATCAATGTTCTCTATTCCGGGACTGTAGCGGCAGCTATTGAAGGCTCATTCTTCGGTATCACAAGCATTGCGGTGTCGCTGGAATGGGAGGATAACATGAACTTCGACCAGGCAGCACAGCTCGCAAGTGGACTTATCAAACGATTACTTTCACTCCATCCACCTGCTGGAAGTCTTTTTAATATCAACATTCCGACGGCGGCCCTCGTTGGAACACCTGAAGTACAGGTTGTTCCTATGAGCGTCGTTCGTTACGGAGAAGCATTCGAGCGACGAGTCGATCCACGTGGTCGAAATTATTACTGGGCCAGTAATGATCCACCACCACCACCATCAGTTCAAGACAGTGATGTGACAGCACTTGCTGAGGGCGTGATTACGATTACTCCACTGGAGTATGATCTCACAAATAAGACACGGCTTGATGCACTCAGAAAAATCGACTTTCTGCCGTTTCGCTAGCCTAAAAGGACAAGGCAAAATCGGTGTAACTGGTGGTTCGATACGGCTAAAGGAAGTTTCTGATTCACAAAGGCGATAAGGAGTCCTCCGTTATGGTAAATCCGATGCTGTAGTGAGGTTGCTCAGAAGGACCTTGCATCCCTAGCTAGAATGAGCGCATGGGTGACGCGTAATTTGCCGCATCTGATGCCGCAGCTGTCTTTTCTTCAAATGGCCCTACTCTATATGCTTTCATTACTTCGATTGTGATGACAGTCAGTACGAACGTAATAAAGAGACCAATGCCAATCCAGAACCAGGCTCGCAGGGAGAGTCGCAGGAAAGTCGTACTCCACCATTCGTCGACAGAAATATCATCAGCCTGTACCTGTTGAGAAGAACCTCCAGAGCCCGGGTTTACGCCACCTGTCATGGCAAGGAAATCATCGTCATCATCGTTTCCGGATTGATCGCCGGATGATGTTGCCGGTGAATTACTCCCTGCCCCATCGAAAAGAAAGTCGTCTTCCTCATCTTCACCCTCTTCATCTACACCTGCACTGTCAAGAAAGTCATCTTCATCATCCGGATCTTCAAAATCATCGGATGATTCGGGGATCTGCTTGCCCGGTGAGCGGCGAAGGTTTCCAGAGCTACCAGCGGTTGACGGTTGTTTTTGCTTTGAAGGCTGTCGCCGCAGTCCAGCGATACTTGAGGAATGGGATGTGGAAAGTGATCCACTACTGCCTTCAGGGCTTTCGGTGGTGTTGCGACGTAATCCGGCTGGTTGGGGTCTATCTTTCTGGTGTTGATTCAGCCATGCGTCGAGTTGCTCGGAGACTTCTCCGGCAGTTTGTGGGCGAGCGTCAGGATGTTTTTCCATCATCCTGAAATACAGATCAATGAGTGCCGAATCGAGATCTGCTGGCGGCTTTTCAAGCTCATCAAGAGGGTTCGGTGCCGGTTCGTTCCAATGTGCCTTGATTCGTTCAATGACACTTCCGCGAGCGAACGGTGCTCTGCCAACAATGAGGTAGTAGAGGGTGCAACCGAGCGCATAAATATCTGAACGCGGGTCAGCAGAGTGGCTGTTTTTTGATTGCTCAGGGGCGAGATAGTCGGCTGTGCCCAAAACTTTTTCGTCGTGAGCTTTTGTAAGGCCGCCCTCTTCATCATCATCTCCATCGAGTGCAAGGCCCAGATCGAGGATTTTGACCGTACCCTTGGTATCCAACATCAAATTGGCTGGCTTCACGTCACGGTGCACAAGGCCTTCTTCGTGTGCGTATTGAAGGCCACAGGCTGCTTGGCGAATGTATTCAACAGCATCTCGAACTGGAAGAGGACCAGCACGCTTGACCTTTTGGTGAAGGTCTTCACCTTCAATGTAGTCCAATACGATGTACCATAGATCACCATGGTGATCGAAATTTGTGGCGCCGGCAATATTATCATGACGGAGTCTAAACGAAGCTTTTGCCTCTCGTTGGAATCGTTCAAGGTACGACTTCTCCCTGACCCTTTTGACGGGTAAAACCTTAATAGCAACGGGGAGATGCATGCTCGTGTGTTCAGCGAGATACACACTGCTCATACCGCCTTTTCCTAGTTCATTGAGCAGTTTGTAACGTTCAAGAAAAAAGCCTCGGTGTTTTCCTTTGAGGAGTTGTTTCAGGTGCCAGGTCGTAATGAGTTTGGCATCTAGAAATGCGTTGGTTACCTCGTCGGTTAAAGGCGAGTCAAGATTGTCCAGGGAGGCAATGACCTCATCAATTTTCGACGCTTCCGCGAGACCACTTTTTCGCAAAAGGTTGACGAAATCTTTGATAGTAGAGACCGACGGGCTCATTGGTTTCCGTGTAGTTATTAATGGACGCTTTCAGGAATTCCGACTGAAATCTATCATAACATCCCTCGGAAGTCGTAGTGAGAGTTCGCTGAAGTAGTAATTTTAAGGGAGTGCCTCGGTATGCAGGCTGTCACGATGAATAACGTCGCACTGTTCAGCCGGAAAGGCTGCCACCTTTGCGAGCGGGCAGAAGATCTGGTCACTGTGTATTTTCCGGGGTGCCCGGTTTTGGATGTCGATGCGGATGAACTCCACAGGCATCTATATGGAATGCGTGTTCCCGTCCTTGTTGTAGGTGGTGAGGTTGTCTTCGAAGGACAATTCGAGGAAACGGATGTGGCTAGACTGGCGTCGGCTAAATCCCGAGACGAATACCACGGTGATTCAGATCATGAATGAGTTGGTGAGCAGAGGTGAACTGTTCTGCATCCCATCCGACGTCTCGAGCAGCATCAACATTCGCAATAAGGTCATCGCAGAAAAATATTCGATCCGCCGGTGTGTTCGCTGCCTCCTGAGCATGCATATAAATTTCTCGTTCGGGTTTCGCGACAGAGACTTCGTGGCTGACTACAAGGATAGAAAAAGCGTGAGGCAGGAGTGCGTAATCGCAAGTGCATAAATGGTCCCAATGTGGCTGACAGCTATTCGATAAAAGACCGAGTCGAACTTCGCTTCGCTGCAGTGCTGTAACGACCGGTAGCATCGCAAAGTTAAGCGTAAAAATATCACCTGCTGCATTGCTGAACGCCTCCAACGATACAGTGGAGGAAAACCGAGTGCAAAAGGTGTTATGCACTTCCTGCCAGGAAAGCGTACCGTTTTCAAGGCGTGACTGAATGTCTTCGGTGGTGTAAAACTCTTTGATCGAAGAGAAAGAGATTCCCGTTCTCTCGGCAATCTGGTGAAATCCCTGATCGTAGTCGAAGGACACCAAAACATTGCCAGCATCAAAAAAGATGAACTGTGGTGGGGGCTGCATTGGGGAGGCTTTTCTCCTTCGCTGAGAGAATCTATTCTGCGCACATCTGTACTTCTGGAGACCATAGATGACCACGCTTAATCGTTATAGTGCAAGGATTACTCAGCCCCGCGCTCAGGGCGCCTCACAGGCTATGTTGTTAGGCACGGGCCTGACTCCTGAAGACTTAAACAAGCCGCAGGTAGGCATAGCGAGCATGTGGTACGAAGGAAATACCTGCAATATGCACCTTGATGCACTCGCAGCAGCGGTGCGAGACGGTGTTGTTGAGAATGGCCTGGTTGGAATGCGGTTCAACACCATTGGTGTGAGTGACGGAATTTCGATGGGAACAGACGGAATGAGTTTCTCATTACCGTCTCGAGACATCATTGCTGACTCAATCGAAACTGTTATGCAGGCCCAGTGGTATGACGGACTGGTGGCAATTCCAGGATGTGACAAGAACATGCCCGGCTGCTTGATTGCTATGGGCCGACTCAACCGTCCTGCCCTAATGGTCTATGGCGGTACGATTAAACCAGGGCATCTCGACGATGGGACGTCGCTCGATATTGTTTCGGCATTCCAGTGTTACGGAGAGTATGTCGCCGGCCGAATTGACGACAACAGACGTTCGGATATCGTACAACGTGCATGCCCGGGTGCGGGCGCGTGTGGCGGGATGTATACCGCAAATACGATGGCCACAGCCATTGAAGCGATGGGAATGGCGCTCCCCAATACGGCATCCATACCGGCCGAAGACAGCGCAAAACTAGCTGAGTGCCGCCGCGCTGGGGCAGCACTCCTTCATTTATTGGAACGGGATATAAAGCCTCGGGATATCATGACCCGGAAAGCATTTGAGAATGCCATGGTCGTTATTATGGCTCTCGGGGGTTCGACGAATGCTGTTCTTCATTTGATTGCAATGGCTCGAAGTGTTGGAGTGCCACTCGATCCCTCTGACTTCCAGTCTGTGTCGAGGCGGATTCCCTACCTCGCTGACCTGAAGCCAAGTGGAAAGTTCGTCCAAGAGGATCTGCACTCGATTGGTGGCACGAGTGGACTTATGAAATATCTGCTTGACAAGGGTCTTCTTGAAGGAGATTGCCTTACGGTAACAGGAAAAACCCTTGCAGAAAATCTCGCCGGTAGCAAAGGTCTGGCTGAGGGCCAAAAAATAATTCAACCAGTTGAAAATCCAATCAAGCCAACTGGCCACATAACGATTCTTACTGGCAACCTTGCCCCTGGTACTGCTGTTGCAAAAATCACTGGGAAAGAAGGTTCGCGTTTCTCAGGCCCAGCAAGAGTCTTCGACAGTGAGGAAGAAATGCTAGCGGCTTTGGAAAGCGGTGGTATTCATCGTGGCGACGTCGTCATCATTCGCTACGAAGGTCCAAAAGGAGGCCCTGGAATGCCAGAGATGTTAACGCCCACATCGGCGTTGATGGGGGCTGGGTTGGGTGCTGATGTAGCACTCATCACCGATGGCAGATTTTCAGGTGGATCCCACGGGTTTATTGTTGGGCATGTTGTACCTGAAGCATTTGACGGCGGGCCGATTGCACTTGTTCAGGACGGTGATGGTATCACCATGGATGCCGAGAAGGCTACCATTGACGTCGATGTGAGTGATGCCGAACTTGCCGAGCGAAAGAGTTGCTGGGAACAGCCATCACCAAAATGTGATCGTGGAATCCTGGCAAAATATATTCGGTGTGTCGCGCCAGCCTCTCAGGGATGTGTTACCGACGAATAGTTGTTGTCAATTCGCAGGTAGTATTGGCGTTGCCGAATATTGTGGCACCGATGCGACGCCAAGTCGCTTGAGGATTTTATCAAGCATCCGTCGTTCGAGCAGCCCGTCCCGACCAACCGGAATCCAGCCGTCGGTTCGTGTAGGTGTCGCAACAGGCCTAGGTTGATCTCCGACACGCTGGCCGAGTACGGGAAGAGGTGTGCCATATCGGTAGAGCGAATCATCGTTACGAAATGTCGCACCACCAGCAGTGGCATGCATCGGCCTGAGTAGATTCTCTAGTTCCTTCTGTACGGACACTTCAACCCTCCAGCCACCGGGGTCAGGGATTAAACGGATTGAAGCAATTCGACGAATCGATTGTAAAGTGCTTTCGAGTCGCTCATGAAATCCAACCGAATCACCACGCCAGGGCTCAAGAAGGGTGGCTCCGGTTTGAGGAAAAGTCGTTATTCGACCTTCCGTTGGAATTCCTTGGGCAAACACAACACGTTGTTCACTCTGTATTTTAAAGAAGTCATCAGCAACATTCACGAGTTGGCACCAGACGACCTCGGCGTCAAGTGGAGGAATCAGCACAGAATTTCCCGGCATAGCAATGGGGCTGCGGTACACAGGACCGGAAGACTCAATGACCGTGCCGGCGGGGAGTGGGCTTGCCGGATCGTAGGGCACTTGTGATGGGTTAAATTGCACCGGTGGAGGTAAAACCTGCTGTGCAACTACCGATGAATTCCAGCCACATGTCAGCGGAATAAGTAACGTGATAGCAAGGCGGAGTCGTGCAGACATGGAGCACCTAAGGAGCAACCCGAACGTTGTCATAAAGCTGGGTAAGACTCGTTGAATGGGGCTCCTGACTCAAGACCAATTTTTAGGCGGAATCCCCGCTTTGTTTCCCGAGAAGTCAAGGCTTTTGGAGTGGCTCTGAGTGAACATGGCTGACCGGGAGGATGGCTCTACGGTTTGGGAGAGAGGGGGCTAACAGCCCTTAGAGGTCGGCATGGAGGTGGGAGACAAGGTCCTCAAATTGAGTCATGTAGTGATTTGTTGAGGTATGCATGTGGTCACCCTGTGAAATGACTCGTAAGTTTTTCTTCTGCCGAACACCTTGTTCACGAAGTATTGTTTCAAACGTGCGCATAGCCGGTCCGTAGGCAATGAGTAGCTTATGCTCGTCAAGTTGCACTTCAAAAGGTTCCTCAGAATGTAGGACAGCGATACTTGTACAGCCATCGTTGAGAAGTAGATCTTCAAAATTCCAGAGTTGGCTTTCAAGAAGGATCCGTTCGATACCCTCACGCCGGTATTCTTTCGGGTTGCTTTTATGTTCGTGAGATGATTCAAGCACAACATCACAGGCATCACCAAGGGATTCAGTGAGTTGGAGGAACGTGTCAAAGAGCCGTTCGCTTGATACTGCGGCAACGATCGCTGGTAAAGCTTCTCCTGTTATCGGGTCCTTATACGAGTCATGACGGTATCCCGCCTCAGGTATTATGCCGAGTTGCCATGCGGGTCGTATCGCTTCAGTGAGCGTAAAGTGCCCGTACCGTCGTCTGGCGAGGTGTGCT
>JAQWMC010000088.1 GCA_029246985.1 Pirellulales bacterium | reverse complement strand
TCTTACCTGCATTCAGGACACCGTGAGTATGATCCGGCGTAAACCGCCAACGATTGTCGACACTCTCAAGGGAAACGGTGTACTCAACGGGACGACTTGTTGGATTTGAAAATGAAACAGAAAACTGACTTGTGCTCGGCTTTTCACGCGTGGCTGACGGAACTTGTATGCCTCCTTTAAAAGTTACTGGAAGCCGAGCCAACTGAATCGTCTCTTCCTGAAGACTTGAGGTAATTTCCCGCACGTCCATTGCCTGACCTACTGGAAATGCAGCCATAGCGACCTGATCTTTTCGCACAGTAACAAGGTGATACTGATGCAGATAACCTGCTTCTGGAACCACTCCTTTTTGACCGCCACCAACGGTAGCGAGCGCGATGTATTCAATTCCGTCATTCGGATCACTGCGCATGTGGTGGATGTGACCTGCAAACACTGCTGTTACATTACCTGCCTCGACAAGCAAAGGATGAACACGTTTTTTCCAATCATCACCGTAATTTCCGCCAATCCATCGAGGATGGTGAAGAAAGATAAATTGGTGCTTGCAATCCTTTCCCCGTGCGAGAGCTTTTCGTAGAAACGAAAGCTGTTCATCACTTATTTTCTGAAGGCGTGGCTTCGAAAAACTCTTTTCACCAGTTTCTTCATCTCCTTCATCTGAATAAATCACTGTGAATGCACATTGCTTGTGCTGAAATGAATACCACAGGGGGCCAAAATGCATCTCATAGTGTTCTTGGTGCTGGAACTTTGGCATCTCCGGATCATTGAGTGGCCGCCAATACACATCATGATTTCCCGCAACTGGAAACCAGGGGCATAGCAAACGGTTCATAATTGCCTTGAACTCACGCATCTGAGTAAGCCATTCGGCTGTGCGGTTATACCCGTTGATGAGATCACCAACTGTCATAACGAGATCAGGCTCAATGAGATTGACATCTCGAACAGCGTCTGCCAGCACATCAACACCTTCTGGTTGCCCCCCGGTCCGATCTCCAAACACGGCGAACGTAAATGCATCTTCTTCAGAAGGTAGCGGCAGAACGATCTCACTTGAACGAGTGGTAAAAAATCGTTGTGCACTTGGTTGTATTGTCTTATGAGGGGCTCCATGCCGATGGAGATGGCGTCCATGAGACAAATGAGGAGTTTCGTCCTCAGACTCAACCTTTTCTTTCTCGGTAGATGGACTAGCGGCCATCACTTGTTCAACACTCAAAAAAGAGAATACTCCCATGCAAACGATAAAAGACAGTAGTCGCAATACAGTCTGCTGGCGGCTGCGTTGCCAGAATCGTATCGTCATGAAAACCTCTCCTTCAAAACATGAACACTGAGTTACCTAAACAGAAACATCACACAACATAACCGCTTCCCGCAGGCCAACAAATGGATCCCGCGTTGGTATGAACTCCTGCCCCACGTATCCCTTATAACCGATGGCAAGCAGTTTCCGCATGATCGGCGGGTAGTTAATTTCCTGCGATTCATCCAGTTCTCCTCGTCCAGGATTTCCCGCCGTGTGCACATGCCCAATAATATCTTTGCACTCTTCGATTCGACGGATAACGTCGCCGTTCATAATTTGGACATGATAGATATCAAAAAGTAATTTCACACGATCAGAGCCCACACGCCGAAGCATATCGGCAACAGCATCAACGTTATCGCCTTGATAGCCAGGATGCCCCTTCATGGGATGGCTATCATCACGAGTGTTCAAGTGCTCAAGACAAATTGTGATATTTTGTTTCTCTGCGTGTCCAGCAATTTTCTTGAGCCCGGCGACACAATTATCGAAAGCTTCTTCATCAGTCATAGCACCACTTGTTGGATCTTCAGCATCACGCCACTTAAACCCTGTAAAGGCAATGACTGCTGGAATGCCGGCTGCCGCACAACTGTCAATCATCTGCCTTGTGCGTGCAATTACTTCATCCTGATATTTTGGATTATTAAATCCCTTGACATACGGCGCACCGGGCATGCCGTTGGGCGCTATCGCGCATGTGAGGCCATGTTCCTTCAACATTGGCCAATGATCTGGCTTTGTAAGCTCGATAGACACACAGCCAAGTTCATTCGCAACCTGACACTGCTTCTCCATACTCCACTTTTCACCCATGGAACCAAAGCACCAGGAAACAATTGATTGTTTGATGTGGCCTTGAGAAGCTGCCGCTGAACCCCGCACCCCCGCCGACGTAGCTGCAATTGCTGCTCCAGCAACTGTTGTTAAAACACTGCGGCGATTCATCGCCGATGGCAACTGATTCATAGGAAATTCCCTTCCAATATTCGATTAGACCAAAATTCTGACTTCTTCAGCCAAAAACATTCTTCACCAGGTTGGCATTGTGTTTGATACGCGTTTCAAAAACAATCATCGGGTGCCATGAATATCCATGCCACAGAACGGTCTTACTTATAATTTTTCATTTTTTGGTTTTTCATGCCTCATCTCAAACGCATACTTATTACTGGTGGTGCTGGTTTCCTTGGCAGTCATCTTTGCGAATGTCTTGTTGAAACTGGTCACGATGTTATTTGTGTTGATAACTTCTTCACCAGTCAGAAAAGGAATATTTCCCATCTACTCGATTGCTCAAATTTTGAACTTGTAAGACATGATATTGTTCATCCACTTTGGCTTGAAGTTGATGAAATTTATAACCTCGCCTGCCCTGCAGCCCCTGGCCACTATCAGTACAATCCCATCAAAACTATGAAGACCTCTGTGTCTGGCGCGATGAATGTCCTCGGTATGGCAAAAAGGTGTCGATCGAAGGTGCTCCAAGCCTCGACAAGTGAAGTGTACGGAGATCCAGAAGTCCATCCACAGCCCGAAAGCTATCGAGGCTCAGTCAATCCAATTGGTATCAGAGCATGTTATGACGAAGGGAAGCGTGCTGCTGAGACTCTGTTTATGGATTACCACCGTGCGCATGACGTAAATATTCGTCTTGTACGAATTTTCAATACGTATGGGCCAAGAATGCATCCGTACGATGGACGTGTTGTTTCAAACTTCATTCGGCAAGCGATTACCAACGACGCTATAACTATTTTTGGTGATGGATCACAAACACGCAGTTTTTGTTACCGAGATGATCTCGTTCATGGCATCGTAAAGATGATGAATGGAACTGATGACTTCATCGGACCTGTTAATCTTGGTAATCCTCATGAATTCACAATACTTCAACTTGCTGAAGTAATCATCAAACTTACTGATTCAAAATCAAAGATAATCAAAAAACCTCTTCCAAAAGATGATCCCGTACGACGGCGGCCGGATATCACACTTGCAAAGCAGAAGCTATCTTGGGAACCCACGGTGCTTTTAGAGGAGGGGCTCACAAAGACAATTGAGTGGTTCCGTTCAATTAATCTTGACGAATTTCGGGCGCCAACACCGAACTATTAAATAATCGCGGGCCGCTTTTGCTTAGCCGATCTTGAATGAGGGTGATTTCTCCTCAAAAAACGTGTGAAAAAGGCTTTTGTTCAGCGAGTCTTCCTAGTGATACGAGAACGATCAGGACCTTATTATTTCAGCGAGACTGTCTCTTTATTCCATGAATTGCCCCTATTTTGCCCTTCGCTCCACCTGAGTTATTCGCTACCTTCTGGCCTTCCGTGAGAGGCGGTGCCTGCGCACCAACCCTCGATTACTGAGTCCCTGTACCCTAAGGATCTGCTTGATCATGGAACGCACGCAGTTGTCGGCAATTGTTCTCGATCTTCTCGAAAAAGAAACCGGCGAAACTTACGACGCTCTTGAAGATTCTACGACCCTCAATGAAGGTCTTGGTCTCGACTCACTCGATATGGCAGGCCTCATTCTGCATATCGAGAGCCACTTTGGTATTCAGATTGAGACTGAACTATTAGACGAGATCAAGAATGTTGGACAAATACTCGACACCCTAGAAGATAAAATTGCTCTTAAGGAAGGGAAAAACGCCGCTTAGAAGTTCTGGCAATGGCAGCACAGCATATGTGTTGAACTGTCAATCTCGAATCCTTTTCATTTGCATGTATTGGCATGAATCATTCACTGTCTTCATCCGCTGATCTCTCTGCTCTTTGTCTTGTTGAGTCGTACGCAACGGCATCTGCTCATTCTTCTGAAATAGATGCACTCGCTCGTGAGAAACATTCACACGGCTGCCACTCCCTCCCTCCACGATTTCTTCGACACGCAGATGAGCAAACCGTCATCGGCATGTATTCAATCATTCAAGCCATGGCAGATGGTACACAAGATAGCCGAGACATTCGCAATGACGCCGTCATCGCAGCTACCTGTTTAGGAGGTCAGCAATCTGCAGCACGAACTATGATTGGTCTTCGAGATAAGGGACCAGTCGCAGTTACACCACATATTGTTCCGCAGTGTTCTCTCCACTCAGTTGCATCTGCTGCAAGCGTTGGCTTTGGCATGCATGGCCCCAACTTTGGTGTTGGCGGAGGCCCACATGCACCGGCTGAAGGTTTTCTTCTGGCTCTGACTCTTGCGCCCATGCTTGCAAAAACTTCACCATCTTCTCGCATATGGCTTGTTTGCACGGGCTGGGATCAGCAACCATGTCTCGACCCGGAAGGCATTCTCACGAACGATCCCATCTGTCGAGGAATGACTTTTGTACTCAAGCCTGAAATGGCTCGCCCCGTCGACAACACCCACCCACATATTCAAGTTTCTTCGGTAAAAAACACCCCCTCTCCTCATACTCTCCCAGCACATGGCCGTCTGAAAGAACTCTGTGAACAATTCGAGAAGGGGAACTGCACAACGATTACCATGACAGACACGTGTGCAATCGAAATTTCAGCGCTGTCATCGAATCGGCTTTCATCGAGAACAAATGAACTCATCCTCCAAAAGGAAGCTGCATAATGGGTTCAGAGCAGTCTTCTCGTATTGTCATTACCGGAGTCGGTGCTTCGACCCCACTGGGGCATTCATTTAGTGAGATTGGTGATGCGTTACAAGCTGGTCGGTCCGGTATTGATTGGTACGATGCTGGCACGTTTAACCGTCTCCAGAGACATGCTGCTGCCAACGTACAAAAAGTACTGCTACCAACAGAAACCGATAGCCTCATACCTACTGAGCAATTCGAGAAATCTTCGCGGATCGAGCAGTTCATGATAGGACCTGCCGCACATGCTCTCGCTGACGCCGGCATCAATCCAAAAGTCGATAGTCTCGAACAAAAGAAACGTGTTGGAATCATTGCCGGCATTGGAGCAGAACAACTCAAAGATTGGGAAAGTGACTTTCTTGAGAGCGGCCATGATGTTTTTGAGGCAAGCTGTCAACCATCACTGGTCCATCGAGTTGCTCACATGCTCGGCGTGAATGGCCCCGCAACAACTGTTGCTGCAGCCTGTGCATCGAGTGGATATGCTCTTGCCCTTGGGAAAACCTGGCTCACAACCGGACTGGTAGATGCCTGTGTTGTTGGGGGATGCGATGTTCTCAGCCCAACAGCACTTGCTGCATTTCACAATCTCCGAGCGTTATCACGAAGAGATGACGATCCCCAAAAAGCTTCACGTCCATTTGACCGGAATCGTGATGGTTTTGTCATGGGCGAAGGCGGTGTCTTTTTCGTACTCGAAAGACAGCGTGCGGCAGAGGATCGTCAATGCAAAATATATGGCGAACTAGCCGGAGTCGGTATGTCGAGTGATGCGTCACATATGGTCACACCATGCAGTGATCCAGTCCAAGCATCTCGTGCAATCACTGAAGCGCTTGCCGATGCCAATCTTTCACCAGCAAATGTTGATTACATAAATGCTCATGCTGCTGGTACTCCGGTAGGTGATGCTGCTGAGGCAGGAGCCATTCGCAATGCCTTTGGAAATGCAGCCGCAGACATATTTGTCAGTTCAACGAAAAGCATGTCCGGACATCTCATTAGTGCGGCCGCCGCTTTTGAAGCACTTGCATGCCTTATTGCAATTGAACGAAACATGATCCCACCAACTATCAACCTCGATGATCCTGATGAAAACTGTTTCCTCAGACATGTCCCACATCAGTCGATTTCCTCGCCAGTTCATGTGACCGCAAGCAATTCATTTGGCTTTGGTGGCTCAAACCTTTGCCTCGTTCTGAAAAGTGCCGCTTAAAAACTATTTCTTATCACCCTTTGGAGTTTTATTGTGCCTGATTCATCACCAGCTCTTCCATCACTTACACTTCCTGGAATTGGTTCTGCCACGGATACCGTGCTTGAGACACTTGTGGCTCATTGGCACGAAGTTGAGCCACAGCATTCGGAAGATGGCCTTGCTGGCAAAGTCTGTGACCTGCATCAGTTCAATTTCCTCCTGTGGCACGAAGAAGATATTGCGAGATCTCCGGACGTCACTGATACAAAAATAGCTGCTGTAAAGCGGGCGATCGATAAGTACAACCAAGCTCGCAATGATGCGATTGAAAAAGTTGATGACTGGCTCATTCAGGAGCTTGCAAATCGTGGTATCGCGGCCGAGGAAAATGCACCGGCCGCTACAGAAACACCTGGTGCTGCTATTGATCGGCTTTCGATTCTCGAACTTCGCCGCTACCACATGCGTGAACAACTCGAACGAGACGATGCATCACAGGAGCACCGTGAGAAAGTTGCTCAGAAAATGGTAATACTTGATCAGCAGAGAGACCATCTCACCACCGCCCTTGACCGGCTGCTTCAAGAAATATTTTCTGGAAAACGTCCTTTACGAGTCTTCCGGCAGATGAAAATGTACAACGATCCAGCGATGAATCCGTATCTGTACAAATCCGCCTCTAACCCAGTTGCATGATACAGACAAAATAGAATCATCTGCGTGAACAAATACTTGTCATACAGACCGCTTCATAAATGATCTGACCTGAAATCATATAAGCCTAAAATCATATAAGAATGTCTTGGACAATATCACCATGGACGTCAGTGAGACGGTAGTTTCGACCTTGATGGCGGAACGTGAGTTTCGTGTGGTCAAAACCAAGAAGCTGAAGTATTGTGGCATTGAGGTCATGTACGTGAACAGGGTTCTCGGTAATTGAGAATCCTAACTCATCCGTTGCTCCATAGATTGTGCCAGGTCGTGTACCACCACCAGCGAGCCACATCGTGAAAGCGTCCTTATGATGATCACGACCCGGTTCCTGTTTTTTTGTAGTGGGTGTGTCAGCATTTCCTTGGGCCAGTGGCGTGCGGCCAAACTCACCACCCCAGACCACAAGAGTTTCATCAAGTAAACCTCGTCTTCTCAAATCGGCTACAAGCGCAGCCATTCCCTGATCTACATCACGGCATTTAGCAGGCAATCGAATTTTGAGGTTCCCATGATGATCCCAATCGGAATCAAAAAGTTGCACAAAGCGAACTCCGCGTTCGATCAGCCGACGGGCAAGGAGGCAGTTGGCAGCAAACGACGGCTTCCCGGGTTCCACGCCATAAAGTTCCAGTGTCTCAACAGTCTCAGTGGAAAGGTCGGTCAGTTCTGGAACGCTTGCCTGCATGCGAAACGCCATTTCATACTGGCTGATTCGTGTCGCAATTTCTGGGTCTTCAGTTTCGGCAAGACGCAGAGAATTGAGACCATTGACGGTATCGAGTAATCGCCGACCATCTTCACGAGATCGACCGGCTGGATTACTAAGGTAAAGCACTGGGTCGCCACTCGAACGAAAACGAACACCCTGGTGAATACTGGGCAAAAAACCACTTGACCACAGTTGTGAACCAGCACCACCTGCAGGACCAGAGAGCAATACAACATATGCTGGGAGATTCTCGTTTTCACTGCCTAAGCCGTAAGTCGTCCAAGCACCAAGGGAAGGCCGTCCACCGCGGCCAAACCCACTATGCATGAACATTTGAGCTGGGGCATGATTAATTTCATCGGTGTGCAGACTGCGAATGACACACAACTCATCAGCCACACCCCCAAGGCAGGGAAGATGCTCGACGACATCAAGCCCGACATTTCCTCGCTTGGAGAATTGAAATGGTGAACCAGCAAGAACTTTTTTGTCGCCGATAAATGCCAGCTTTAAACCCTCAAGCAATGCTTCCGGACAATTTTCACCATGACGGTCTGAAAGGGCAGGCTTGGGATCAAGCATATCGATCTGGGATGGCGCACCCACCATATGGAGATGGATCACCGACTTCGCACGAGGGCTAAAGTGAGGAGAACGCCGAGCAAGCAGATGGCCATCATCCGGTTCTTGAGCCATCGGAGAATCACTCGCCAACAATGTAGACAACCCAACTGCTGAGAGCCCTAAACCCTGCCGAAAGAAATGACGACGAGACACATCTAAAAAGTTCATCTTTTGCTCAGGATTTGGCCGCCACATGAGTCCTCTACCGCACTCTCAGTTTTTGGTGATTGTTTCGTCAAGATTTAAAATCGTCGTGGCTATTGCATACCATGCCGCAAACTCATTCGAATCCATACTTTCTGGTATATCGATTCCAGAATGATCTTTCATGATCACTTCAACTTTTTTTGGATTCGCTACCAATGCTTGTCGCTCTGAATTCAATAATTTTTGCAACAAATTCACTTCACGTGCTGTTGGCTGCCGGCTGATTGCAATACGGAATCCATAGTCAATACGTGATGTATCAGTATCCTCCGGTGACTCAGAGAGAATCCGTTTCCCAAAAGCAAAGGCAGCCTCTGTGTACACTGGGTCGTTCAACAGAACCAGTGACTGAAGTGGTGTATTGGAACGAGAACGCCTTGTTACACACGTCATGCGATCAGTTGCATCAAAAGTCACAAAGCTTGGGTATGGGCTTCCCCGCTTAAGAACAACATAGATGCCACGACGGTATTGTTGTTCACCCGGACTCACTTCGTATTTATATTTCTCGCCGCCAACCTTCGTCCACAACCCATCTGGCTGTGGTGGATGGATCGACGGCCCACCTTTTGCGGCACTCAGTAACCCTGCGATAGCAAGTGCGTTATCCCGAATGCCTTCTGCATCCAGACGAAATCGCGGGCCTCTTGCAAGCCATTTATTTTGACTGTCTTGCAACCGTTTCTCAGAAGTCACGGTTGAAGTCTGCCGATACGTTCTACTGGAGACAATGCGCCGAACCAAGTTTTTAAGGCTCCACCCATCTTCCATAAACTCAACTGCAAGACTATCGAGCAGTTCTGGATGTGTTGGTCGTTCACCTTTGACACCGAAATCCTCAAGTGTGGTGACAATGCCTTGGCCAAAAATCTCAAACCAGACTCGATTGACAAACACTCTCGCCGTTAATGGATTGTCCTGTGACACAAGCCATTGGGCAAGCATGAGTCGGTTCGCGAGACCGTCATTCCTTCCGCCAAGCACAATCGGCGTGCCCGGCTCAACCTGCCGTAATGGGTCGGTAAAGTCACCACGGTTGAAGACAAAGGTTTCACGTGGCATCGCCTTGTCTTTCATCACAAGTGTCTTCGCCTGTGGAACTAAAGCCAGCTTGTTTTGTAATTGTTTGACTTTTTTTTCTTTCGTCTTCAATCGCGCATCAGAGTCTTTCTGCTGATCCTGTTGATCGACCAACGTCTCTCCACCGCAGGTAGTAGGCCGTTTACTTTCATCTTGAATGACATCCTTCCCTGTTTTGTCCCCCTTAAACTGCTTCACATCTTTCTGAGCATCGCGAAGACTTTGATTGATGGCTTTTCGTTCCACTTCCCAAGGATCGCGGCTCAACTTCATAGATGGTCCAATGAACTTGATTGAAGATGGAACTTTTGGGTTCGCTCGTTCTGCTTCTGCTTCTGTCGAATTAAAATACGCTGCAAAGCGATAGTACTCTTCTTGCGAAAACGGGTCATATTTGTGATCGTGACATTGCGCACATTCCAGCGTAACTCCCAACCACACAGCAGCCGTTGTATTCACGCGGTCAAAAACCTGATTAATTCGGCTCTCTTCGGGGTCGGTTCCCGCTTCTACGTTGGTTGGAGCGCAACGATGGAAGCCTGTGGCAATTCGTGTTGCTTCATTCGCTTCGGGTAATAGATCACCAGCAATTTGTGTGATTGTAAAACGGTCAAAAGGCATATCTTTATTCAACGCATCCACCACCCAATCCCGATATGCCCACATATTCCGAAGGTCATCCCGTTGAAATCCATGGGAATCTGCATAGCGGGCAAGATCAAGCCACATCCGTGCCCATCGAACACCAAATTCATCACTCTGAAGTAACTCATCAACAAGAATTTCATATGCGTCATCGCGGTCATCTGCCTCAAATGCAGCAACTGCATCTGGACTTGGTGGCAGTCCTGTCACGTCGAATGAAAGACGCCGGATCAACTGACTTCTTTTCGTCACTGGAGCAAACTGGAGATCTTCATTCATTTGGGCCGCAACGATCCAACCATCAATAGTCGAATCAATAATCGACTCGCGTTGTGAGCCAACCGCTGGGGGAAAATGCCGAACCGGAGGAACATATGCCCAGTGCTTTTGCTGTGGAATCGTATCTGGCAGCACACCACCTTGGTCAATCCATCGACGAAGTATGATGACTTCGCGGTCTGAAAGCCCGGGCCCCACGGGAGGCATTGCATCGTCATGCAAGCGATTGAGTGACACTCTGCGAAGCAGTTCGCTTTCACTGGGCTTGCCAGAAACTACTGCCGGTCCTGAATAACCACCGGCCAGAAATTCATTTCGATCATCAAAACGCAGACCACCCTCTTGTACGCCAGGACCATGGCATTCGAAACAATGTCGTTGAAGGACTGGTAGAACATCCTTTGTAAAGTCAACAGGCGCAGCCCCCTGGGAAACTGAACATGCAAGCAACAACGGAATAGACAATTGAGTGGCTTTATACATGCTTCCGCTAAAAAATTGAGTGACTCTAATTGGTTTTCCCTACTGGATCGGCTTTACGTGACGGCACTCACTACCCTATGCCACCTTGCAACAATGCCCGTCATAAGAATGAAGAAACGATTCGTCTTATTCATTAATGTTGCCATAAATTTGATCGTTACGCGTCCTCCACCCCTTATCACCAATGATACCTCGGATTTGTATAAAACAAGAACCTTTTTGTACATTTGCGACCACACTTCTTTGTAAAAAAACTCGTACAGTTTTGCATTAAGATAAATGAACCGCGGGCACGGACTTTCTATTTTTTTCTTCGGAACCTACGGCATGATCTCTCCCAAAAGAACCTCCTTGGATGCTCTCAAATCACTTCGAAGGCTTCTCGTACTTTTCATTCTGACAAATGTCTGTTGTGAAAATGCTGGCTGGGCTTTCGAAAACAACACCGAAGAACGACCAAACATTTTATTCTTGTTCGCTGATGACTGGGGGCGACATGCCTCGGTTCTGGCCAGCATTGACGGAGCCGGCGGCATCAATGACGTTGTCCAGACACCAAATTTTGACAAGGTTGCCGGTCGCGGTGTGCTTTTTCGAAACGCACACGTCAGTGCCCCATCGTGCACACCATGTCGTAGCTCATTACTGACAGGTCGACATTTTTGGCAAACGGGCACTGGCTCAATTCTTCAGGGTGCTGTCTATGACAGTTCGATCCCGAGTTTTCCACCGCTCCTTCGAGAACAGGGCTACTGCATCGGCTACTCCCATAAGGTGTGGAGTCCTGGAACTCCGGCGAATTCACCGTTCACGAAAAATGAAAAATTTGGCAGAAAGGGCGGTCGGATTAATCAATTCTCTCAGACGGTAACGAAGCTCATCGATAATGGAACGCCTCGCGAGACTGCGAAAAAAACCATTTTAAATGAGGTTCGCGGCAACTTTCGTGACCTACTCAATAGCTGTCATGACAACGCTCCTTTTTGCTACTGGTTCGGGCCCACAAATGTTCATCGAAAATGGATTAAGGGAAGTGGCAAAAAACTGTGGGATATAAACCCCGATTCTCTGAAGGGAAAGATGCCTGCTTTTCTGCCTGATGTTCCGGAAGTACGACAAGATCTTGCAGATTATTTCGGTGAAATAGCTGCCTGGGATGCAGCTGTTGGTGTTCTGCTCGATGAACTCGAAAAAGCCGAACTCACTGACAACACACTCATTGTCATTAGTGGAGACCATGGAGCACCAGGTTTTCCCCATGGAAAATGTAACCTGTACAATTTTGGCACAGGTGTATGTCTTTCTGTAACTGGGCCGGGCGTTGTTGGCGGCCGCGTTGTTGATGACATGGTGAGCCTGATTGATCTTGCCCCAACATTTCTTGAGGCGGCACGTATCACGCCACCGGAATCAATGACTGGCAGATCACTGTGGCCACTTCTTCACTCAGAAAAATCTGGCTTTATTGATCAATCACGAGACTGCGTATTTACGGGCCGAGAACGACATGTTGAGAATGCGCGGGCCGACTTCACTCCCTACCCTCAGCGGGCTATCCGCACTCACGATCATGTTTTAATTATGAACTTTCGCCCCGACCGGTGGCCGCTTGGTGATCCATATCGCCTTGAAGATGGACCTGAGCCAACACAGCA
>JAQWMC010000023.1 GCA_029246985.1 Pirellulales bacterium | reverse complement strand
GCCGTTGCGGATAAGTGGCTCACAAGTTCTGTTGCTGCTAATCGTGGCTGGCAGAATCCGAGCTGGCATTTGGAGACCGGCCAACGATATCGACTTCAGGCTACAGGACTCTGCTCAGTCGGTACCATCCAAGGAGGAGATGGCCAATTGGAGTTGGGAAGTACAGCCGATGGCATCTCGTTTGACTGGTATCGGGGCAAGCCACTGGGGCGGCTTCTTGCAGCTCAATGGGTAAACAAAGGGCTTCAATCTCACTTTGAATTAATCGGCGAAGGTGCTGAAATAAATATTGTAGCGCGTCACAACGGCCCGCTCTTTTTGAAGATCAACAATTTCCCAGGCTCTCTTCAAGAGTGTCGAGGAGAGATACGGGTTCGGATAGTTCACGATGAATCTGCGGAGCGTTTGCCTGCCCAACAGTGAGGTCAGCGTATACAGTTTTGGCTTTTCGATCGGGATGAGAGCAAAACCGTTCAAGAATCAAACTGAAAGTGGATGTGTCATTTCAACTGGTACAACCCACTCGTCATATTGCTCCGGGGTAACGAGACCAAGTGCAACCGCTGCTTCTTTCAGGCTTGTTCCGTCAGCATGAGCTTTTTTTGCAATCTTCGCAGAGTTTTCATATCCGATGTGTGTGTTGAGTGCTGTTACGAGCATCAGTGAATCGTTGAGGTGTTGTTCTATGCGATTTAGATTCGGTGTTATTCCAGTTGCGCAATGAACACGCATTGAATCGCAGCCATCCGCGAGTAGATCTGCGCTTTCTAATACACTATGAATCATTACTGGCTTGTAGACGTTCAGTTGAAAATTTCCTTGGCTCCCCGCAAAGGCTACGGTCGCATCGTTACCGAAAACCTGAGCGCAAACCATAGTCAATGCTTCGCATTGAGTCGGGTTGACTTTTCCGGGCATAATTGAGCTTCCAGGTTCATTCTCGGGTATCGCAATTTCACCAATGCCGCAGCGAGGGCCGCTTGCTAACCAGCGGATGTCATTGGCAATTTTCAGAAGAACCATTGCAAGTCCACGTTCAGCTGCACTCACTTCTACAAGTGCGTCATGAGCAGCAAGAGCTGCAAATTTATTTGGTGCCGAGATAAAGGGGTGGCCAGTTTCCCTCGAGATGAAAGCTGCAGCCTTTTCGCCGAAATAGGGGTGGGCGTTGAGACCTGTTCCAACGGCAGTCCCACCGATTGCCAGTTCGTAGAGACCCGGTAAAGCACGTTCTATTCCCGAAATTCTATCATCTAGTTGAGTACGCCAACTTGAGACTTCCTGACCCAGTGTGATTGGAGTTGCGTCTTGTAGATGAGTTCGTCCAATCTTTACAATCGCATCGTAACGCTGTTCAAGATCAGCGAATACATCTCGTAGTAACTGAACAGCTGGTATCAGACGGCCATGAATAACGTCCACTGCTGCAATGTGCATTGCCGTTGGGAACGTGTCATTTGAAGATTGTCCACGATTTACATCATCATTGGGGTGAATTGGTTTTTTTGAACCCATGTCGCCACCAGCAATCTCTATCGATCGATTTGAAATAACCTCATTTGCATTCATGTTGGATTGTGTGCCGCTACCGGTTTGGAATACAACAAGTGGGAAATGATCATCAAGCGCGCCATTAATAACTTCATTGGAGGCCTGCACAATGAGATCAACTTTTTCTTCTGGTAGCTGCCCGAGTTCACCATTCGCCAGAGCAGCTGATTTTTTCAGAACGCCAAGGGCACGTTTCATAGCGCGCCCCCATTGGAAGCGTTCAACACCAATTTTGAAGTTGTCACGCGAACGTTCAGTTTGAGCACCCCAGTAACGGTCTGAGGGTACCCGAACTTCTCCCATGCTGTCAGATTCTGTTCGGAATGACTCGGACTGGTTTGGCACGGCGAAGTCCTTTCGGGAGAAGCAGTTGGGAACAGACGGCAATTCCCAAATTGTCAGAGGTGCTGGCCTTGTTTGCAAGCCGGCCACGTCACATATGTGCGAGGAGCCTTCCTAACGGATGACGGTAGGCTGTTCTTCGAGAGTTTCTGCCGTCTGGGGTTGGGGAGTATCACCAAGAGCGATAGCGACCCAGCCGTCCCAGCTCATTGCCTGCAAGGTGGTGAGATTTTGGAGTCGAGGATGGTCGGTGAATTTTTTGGGTACTATCGGGACGGGTCTTTCTTTCGGGAAAATTTTCCCAAAAATTGTTCTTAGCGTAAATTCTATCCGTCCTCGGTGCCCTGGTCCACTGATACGAATCGGTCCCTCGCGCTTGAGAACAATACTGTTGCCAGAGGCTACGGGCTTGTATGTAACGCTGCCAATAACGTCATACCAGTTTCGGCGACCACTCTCGAGAGCATCTATAGAGATTTTTACTTGGACAAGTCCTTGGTCAAAATCAACACGAATCGGTTCAACTTGTTCAAATGCAACTGAAACACCTTCCGGTAGATCTTCTGGAATCTTTTCTTCCAAACCCAACTGTTGTTGTACGTGAATAAAGAGCTCTTCCAATGCAAGTCGTTGTCCCTTAATCCCGAGTCTCTCAAATGCATTGTTGATAGTTGATTCATGAACTTGATAGCCAAAGAGTGTTCCGTCTGGCTCACGAGGCCGAGGGGTGTGAGCTGCCAGCTGAGTGTCAGCATTAAGTCGCAGCCGAAGTGTAGCTCTGTCTTCCGTTGTCTCCATGAATGGAGTCGGACTCAGGCCAAGTCGTACTAAGGGCTGCCAGAAGCTGTCTTCAATCTGGTCTGAGAGTACCGCAAATTTTTTCTCTGACTCCTGATCTGTCTGACGACATGATTGCCAGACAATTTTCTGAGCAACTTCTCGATTTGCTTCTGGAAGACTGTCTGCGTGTTGATTCCGAGCAAGTGTTCGTAGCAAAGAACCCATGAGTGGGACAGAATCGAAACTTGTAGAAACATTCATAAGGCGAGCGCGGTTCGACGCCGAAGCTACCGATTGGCCTACGATCAGACCTTCACGGCAAATTCTCATCGGTTTCTTCACGGTGAATTGGCCAGATCCTCTTGAGGTAAGTGCTATTGGCCCAGTTTCAGTGATTGCATAGGTCGAAACTTGGCCGTCAACGGTGAGGTCAAAGCAGATTTCATCAGCATCTGGAGTCAGGTTGACAGATGTTATTTGCTCAACCACGCGTCGACCCCGAACAGGTTTTCCAAGAATGACATCTCGTACTGTTTCGGTTCGGCTTGGCGATTCCGGCATCAGTCTTGTGAGAAACACCTCATCTAGAGCAACTCGAAAATTCGGTGCAGCATAGTGATGAATAACAGCCTGTCTAAGTGTTTCAAATTGTAATAACTCTGACCGCTCTACCACAGCAAGAGCCTGGCGGACTTCAGTAGCACGTACGGCATCTGAATTCGTCTCGAAGGCTTCGAGTGATGCAAGAAGAGAAGAGATGTCATTCAGTGTTTTTCTTCCATCAGCTGTTTTCTCTGTAAGCCCTTCAGCAAGAATTGCAGCAGCATGCCATGTTTTTGTGCGGCGTTTAACAGCAAAAGCTGCTCGGCGAATCTGGGTCGCACGATTGATGTCGGAAAGAGAATCAGCCAGGACCATCGCATCATCAAAGCATTGGTCCAGAGTGATGATAGCGGGTATCGCCTGAAGATCGTGTGGACCACGAGTTGTCATAATGTAAGACAAAGAAGATGTCGTCTGGTCCACCCATTTACGAATGTCTTTATATGACGATGGCCGCGGAAGGCCATCCGCGGCCAGTTCATCAAGTTTCCGCAAGAGTTCTTCGGGTGGTGGCCATGCTGTTATGGGTGATGTCGCCGTTGCTAGTGTGGTCGTTTCAAATCGCTTGATGTTTTGACCAATACGGTCGCGTAAGCGTTCTCCCGGCCGTAATCTCTCAATAATTCGTTTTATTGTTGGCTCGGGTGGAGGCTCGGTAGACGAGGTTCCCTTTGTATTAATAAGAGGGTTGGAAGCGGGCAATGGCGCATTTGGTGGTGGCGGTAAGGCTGTTGCTTTGCGTTCCGCAGACAGCCTTTTAACAATTCTTTCCCGTGGCGTATCTGATGGTGCCGGAGACTCTATTTTCGTACTTGTGGTAGCCTCTGACCAGGTGCCCTCGTCGAGATTGACCCAAGATTTATCAGACGACACGTGCTGGTCAGAATTCACTTTCTTTGGATTAATCGCAAGTGGGTTGCCAGCCTGCTCAAGTTGGAGCGGAGGCGATGGAGCATTTTCTGTATGGGGTCGGGCGTAGCGCGGGGTAAGACGCACGTCAAGATTTTTTTCCCAACGCTTTGGTTGGGGAAGAGACGTGAGTGTCTTCGCTGATTCTGCTGAAACCGGTTGGAGTCTTTGCTTCGTATTTACTGATGGGAGAGGAAGTGTCGTCTCCGTCTTCGATGGATAAGTCGCCTTGCTGCTGGAAGTCTCAGCAGGGGGAGTTCTTGTGGTTGATTGCCCCAAAGTCCGTGTCAAAAGACTTTGCACAGGAACTTTTTTCTCTGCTTTGTCGAGCGCGACAGCGGCTGCTTGGAGTCCTTTTACTACAGCGTCAGATTGTCCTTGAGAAGATTTTTGAGCCGGAACAGTGTTTTTGTCTTCAATTTTTGGTTGATTCTGTGGAACCGTTTGTGTGCGTGAAACAAGTGAACGCAGTGAGTCTGGCGAGTCGACATTCGTGGTGGCGCTCACATGGCCTTGTGTCTCCAGAGGTATCTTAGGTAGACGATCGGCCGTAGGCTGCGGTGTAGAATAACGTTGTTTTGTTTCCAGATGCGTTGAACCATCATTTGAAGCCAGTGATTTTTGTTTTTCAGCGGCGACTGACGTGCCAATATCGGCCGCATTCGCTTCGGATTTTCCTGCCGCACTGTCCAGAGCGGGCTGAGCTTCTTTTTCACTTGAGTCGTCGGTTACCGGTGATCGTACGAGTTGCGCGCCGGAGTCGGCTACCGACGTATCAATTCCAAATGGTTGAAGTGAATCTGTTGTTTCAGAAGCAGGAATTCCATTGAAGGCAGTAACAGAGACAGAGCCATTATCAGCCCGTTTTGCGAGATTCTCTAAAGAGAGAATCTCTTCAGTGGAAAGCATCACTGCTTGAGGAAAGCTAATCGTGGTTGTGGGTATTTCACCTAGCGGTAGAAGATGTTCTCGGATCGTATCACTAAAAGACTCTGCTAATTCATTTGGGAAGGTGGATACATCGAGTACCTCAGTAACCTGTGGTAGCGAAGGTTGGGAGGTCGTACCAGGTTCCAAAACAGCCGGATCGTTTTGAGCACTCAGATCCTCTGACTCACCAGGAAACCCAAAGTAAGGGGTTGTCGTTGGTGCAATGCTGAAGGGCTGAAAAACCACAGCCGTGACAAGAAGTCCGGCCAAGAACGACGTCGCGAAAATAGCGCAAGCTTGCTTCTGTGACATACCCGTCAATCCTCAAATCACCGGCACCACGTGTGGCGCCAGAGTGACAACCTAATACTCAGCAGCGATAAGGCTGCCGCCTGAAGGGTTGGATCGACAGAAATGATCGGAAAAATGATTATCACTCAGAAAATCGATAAATTTTCACAACCAAAGACGATCTTGAGTGAAGCAAGGTAAATCAGGTAGGAGAGCGAGCCTTTTTCATGCGTTACGCGCGTTCAAGATTTGCCGTCCAAGCATCAACCAGAATGCCTAAGTTTGCATTTCGGTCCACACCTTGTCGTGCATCTAACGAATATTCGAGGCATTGTGTTATTTCCTCAGGTGACGCACTCCAGGCATGAATTGTTGATTCAAGAATGGCGTCTGCAGGACAAGGAATACCATGAATTACATGTAGCTTTGTCCTAAAAAAATCAATTGATAAGTCCAGGACAAGTCGCAGTCGAGTACGTCGAAGAGACGGTTCTTTTCCAACTGCTTCCACTATGCCAATTGTTGCACGTGTGAGATCAACTCCACGAAGTGGTTTTTCCGAGAGCATTTTGAAAAGTTTGGTTCGGAATGATGTGAGTTCTTCGTCAAGAAAGAGTCTTGCTTTTGAAAGGCTCCCCTGAGCAATGCGAGCAATTTCGTCCAACGTCGAGTCCGTTAAGTCTTGACCGTTTTGCTGCTGTTCTGTTTGGATAACGTGCTTGATAATATCATCGGATAAAGGCGAAAACCGTATAACTTGGCATCGAGATCGAATAGTGGGTAGCTGTCTCTCAAGAGTTGTTCCTACCAGAATCACGACAGCTCCTGGAGGTGGTTCCTCGAGTGTTTTCAGCAAGCAGTTAGCAGCCTCTTCGGAAAGATGATCTGCGTCAAGGAGAATCGCGAATTTTCTTGATGCAAGTTGTGGCCGCAAAAGAAGCCGCCAGCACAGGCCCGCACGCAGTCGTTGGTCAGGAGAGCCAATCAAAGATTCGAGAGGAATCGTGGTTCGTTCGGTAGGCTTCTGTACGATGTCAATGTCGGGATGTGTTCCGGCAAGTGCTTGAATACAGGAGTTGCACTTATGGCAAGCGGTAAGATTGTTCTCTGAACCTTCGCACGCTAAAGCCATTGTGAGAGATTTTGCAAACGTAGCTTTACCGATACCCTCTTGCCCAATGAACAAATAACTTCCTGCAATGCGCCCCGCTGCCTCCGCTGATGAAAAACGATTGGCTATTTGATCGTGCCCCTCGATTCCTTCCCAAGACATTGAACGAGTCTCTCTTCCTGGTTTCCTGTTGTGCAGTACTGGTGATATCACGAATCTAATGAGCAGTTGAGGACGGTAGAAAATGCAGATTGGGTGACAGCAATGATTTCTGTTCGCACTCTCTCGGTATCCCCTGTTGCATCAATAAGAACCACTCTCTCTGATTGGGCTTCAATGTGATACCCACTCCGTACTTTTTTATGGTACTCATCCCCTCGGCTTTCGAGACGATCCAAAGGACGATTCATCCTGATTGATGCCGTATCAAGATCAATATCAAGAACAAGTGTGAGGTCAGGCTGAATGCCACATGTTGCGATGTCCCCGGCCTCTCGAATGGCTTCAATATCAACGCCTCCAGCATGACCCTGATAGACAATGTTACTCATGAGGAAACGATCGGACACGACCCAGTCGCCGTTTCGCAACGCAGGCTGGATGACTTCTCGAACTAATTGAGCCCGAGATGCCATGTAGAGAAACATCTCAGCCTCAGGATCCAGACGAAGTTCTCCTCGGTGAAGTAAAACGTCTCGTACGGCATCCCCCAACGGTGTCGAACCTGGATCATGGCAACAGACAACCCGGCACCCCGCGTGTTCTAACCACTGGGCAAGAGCCGTTGCCTGCGAGGACTTTCCAGATCCATCAACTCCTTCAAGTACGATGAATTTTCCTGATTTCATGCAGTTTCTCCAGCACGTTGGGGCAAGCCCAAAAGATTACTCGGATTACAAAAAAGTTCTTTTGAATTACACAAAAAGCCATTCCGTTGCAGTTCGTGCTCAAGGAATAGTGTACGAGCCATTTCGTGGTTCGATGAAAAACTTTTTTCCGAAGGAGTGCACATGGCAACGCGCTTGAGATAATAGCTGTTTTTGATGTGTGCGTGCCAAGATCAACGGCTCTTTCAGAGTAGCTGAATACTGATTCTGCATCGACTTTTCCCTGCAGGGAGTACAGCACACGAAGTCCAGGCCCCCATAGTAAAATAAAGTTTTGGTTAACGCTCAGGCTGTTTTTTGCGTGAGAATTCTATTGTATTCAGATCGGGCAGTGCTTCGGTGTCGGCAATACCATCAAGACATTGTGGAAAAATTCTGATTGCTCACACTCATAGTATCAGTCGTGTGTTGTTCGTAGCGGATGCTTTCTGCTTCGTACTTGTTTTGTAATGTACGTTGAGCATGTGAAAAAAGTACAGGTTGTCTCTATGAACAAAAAACATACGCAACACTCAGGATGCTTGGATCCGGATCAATGGGCATCGCGTAGAAAGTCTATTTCCCGCTCGCTGCTTAAGTGGTACCACAGCACCGCAAGAGATCTTCCTTGGCGGCGTTCTCCGGATCCATACCGTGTTTGGGTGAGTGAAATTATGCTCCAACAAACGCAGGTGGAGAGAGTAAAGGATTATTTCCTTCGGTTTGTCACAAAATTCCCTACTGTGTTCGATCTTGCTGGAGCAGATGAGGCCGTTGTTTTGAAATATTGGGAGGGTCTTGGGTATTACAGAAGGGCTCGCCAATTACATGCGGCTGCAAAGCTCATTGTGTCTGATTACAAAGGCATTTTTCCTCAAGATGCATGTGCTCTACGTCAGCTCCCTGGTGTCGGCCGGTACACAGCCGGAGCCATTGCATCAATATCATTCGATTTGCCTGAGCCAATTCTCGAAGCAAACTCTCGTCGCGTTTTGGCACGATTCATTCATTACGACACACCACTATCAGGAAATAAAGATGACCAGCCGCTCTGGGATGTTGCAGCGGCTATTGTGCCTCGTGATGGAGGAGCAGGGGCATTCAATCAGGCACTGATGGACTTAGGTTCAATCATTTGTACGCCGGTGAGCCCTTGCTGTGAGGAATGTCCATTGGCGGATCGTTGTGAGGCGTATCAGCTTGGTAGCGTTGATAAGATACCGAATGTGCCCGCTCGGAAATCGTCAAAAAAAATCAAAGAGAAAGCCTATGTATTTATACTCAAAGGCAAACTCCTTGTGGTGCGTCGGCAGCCAGGGGAATGGTGGGAAGGGCTTTGGGATTTCCCACGTGGTATCCCTAATCAGTTGGCAGCACGTGGCCCTCAGCGTCATCTCGGCACCATTGACTATAGCGTTACAAACCACAAGGTGACCTGTCAGATTTTATCAACACTTGTATCACAACGCCCGGCGGCTCGCCGGCATCAACGATGGCTGTCTCCACAGGAAATTCAAAGATTGCCAATGACTTCGCCAGGTCGCCGCATTGTAGCATTGGCTAAAAAAACACTTCTCTAGAGAAGGTTGGTACATGCTTGCATCATGATTCATTCTACGGTGACGCTTTTGGCAAGATTTCTGGGTTTATCAACATCGCATCCTCGAAATACGGCGATGTGGTAGGCGAGGAGTTGAAGGGGGATCGAGGCAACAATCGGATTGAGAAAGTCTGGGCATGCAGGTAACTCAATTATTTCATCAGCAAGGTGTTGGACACGATCGTCTCCTTCGCTGACTACAGCAATAATTGGTCCTTTTCGCGCCTTGGTCTCTTCAAGGTTAAGGAGAACTTTTTCGTAGACAGCGTCTTTAGGAATAAGGAAAACGCTTGGTGTAAGCGGATCGACAAGTGCGATAGGGCCATGCTTCATCTCTGCTGCTGGATAACCCTCAGCATGTATGTAACTAATTTCCTTTAGTTTTAGTGCTCCTTCAAGAGCAAGCGGGAAATTGTATTGGCGGCCCAAGTAAAGAAACGTATTAGCATTTCGATAGCGTTCAGCAATACCACGAACAGTCGATTCGACTGCTAATGCTTTTCTGATGAGTTCTGGAAGTTGTTCGAGTGCATCAATAAATGCTAGGCCTTGTTCGTAACTCATGTGACGCAGTCGCCCGAAGTATAAGGCTAGCATTGCAAGAACAACACACTGGCTCGTAAAAGCTTTTGTGCTGGCCACACCTATTTCTGGCCCTGCATGCAAATAGATTCCGCCGTCAGCTTCTGTAGCAATCGTGCTCCCTATTGCGTTGCAAATCGCGAGAGTTGAATGTCCTTTTCGTTTCATTTCTCGCAGGGCAGCCAGTGTGTCGGCTGTTTCACCAGATTGCGTAATAGCAAAAAGCAAAGTTCCCTTATCAAGTGGCGGATTACGATATCGAAGTTCACTCGCGTATTCGACTTCAACAGGAAGGCGTGCAAATTCTTCAATCATGTATTCCCCGACAAGTGCCGAGTGCCAGCTCGTGCCACATCCTGTTAGGACGATTCGATTAATATTCTGTAGCTGAGAAGGAGTGAGATTGAGGCCGCCAAAGATTGACGTGGCATCATCTCGATCAATTCGGCCTCTCATCGCTGCAGTGACAGTCTCTGGTTGTTCGTAGATTTCTTTAAGCATGAAGTGGGCATAATCACCCATGCCAACATCATTTGCGTCGAGTGAAAGAGGCTGTACAGTCGGTTCAATTCTTCCAGCGTCTCGGTGAACAACTCGAAGCTGTTGACGTTTAATGACGGCAATTTCATGGTCAGCTAGGTAGACAATCCTGTCGGTATGACCAGCTAGGGGGCTTGCGTCACTTGCAATAAAGAACTCGTCATCACCTACTCCAATAACGAGTGGACTCCCTAATCTTGCAGCAACCAAGAGGTCGGGTTGGTCCCGGTACAGTACCAGTAGGCCATATGTGCCACGTAGATGACCGATGGCTTCACGAACTGCCACTACATAAGGAGAGTCTGTGACGTCATCAGTCAGTCGCGGTCCCTCTGAGAGGATCTGCTTTAGACAACTGTCGATCAAATGAGCTATTACTTCTGAATCAGTTTCAGACTGAAAAACATAACCCTCTACTTCGAGTCTCGCTTTAATGCTGTGGTAGTTTTCAACGACACCGTTATGCACTACTGCCACTGAGTGTCCCTGTCCCTTCGCGCAGCCACCCCCAAGATGAGGATGTGCATTACCATCTGTCGGAGGCCCATGCGTTGCCCATCGAGTATGGCCAATGCCGATAGAACTATCTGGTAGATCCTCTGTAATGAGCGCTTCTAAATTGGCAAGTCTGCCAGCAGATTTCTGAACAGATAGATGCCCTTCGTGGTCTAGTACGGCAACTCCGGAGGAATCATAGCCACGATATTCAAGTCGTTGTAAGCCCTCGAGAACACGTTCACAAGCGCGTCGAAAACCAATGTAGCCAACAATTCCACACATAATTACATTCTCCGAGCTGATTAATACCCTCGAACCTTAAAGTTGAATTGGGGTTCGACGAAATACGTCTTTTCAACTTGGGAGAATATGCGTATTGCTATTCACTGCAAGTTCGGAATAAGACTGCGCAATTTCACTAACCTGCCCTGCCTAGCAACTGAAATTAAACCTGTACCGCCTGGTCGCGAAAGATTTTCAAAATGAAGTGTTCCGCAGTCATCACTATTCCAGCACGGCTAGCGAGTCAGCGACTGCCAAACAAAATGCTTCTAGCCAAGACGGGTTGCACGCTCATCGAGCATACGTGGAGAAATGCATCGAAAGTATCAAAAGCGATTGATGTCTTTGTCATCACCGACAGTGACGTGATTCAGCAAGAGGTGCAGAGGTTTGGTGGAAAGGCGATTATGACATCTCCTGATGCAACGAGTGGCACGGCGAGAATAGTTGAAGCACTCCCGTCCCTGCCAGATGCGGATATTGTTGTTAATCTGCAAGGTGATGAACCAGAGTTGGTTCCTTCAGCAATTGACGCTGCACTTGCGTCTTTGGAAAAATATTCCAAGGCACATGTGGCAACACTTGTGACGCCAATTCGCGAGAAGGCTGCTCTTCATGATCCGTCTGTCGTCAAGGCGGAGTTGACGCCTTGGGCAAGCGAATCCGCTCCGGAGGAGAGTGGAGCGCACCCGGAGGCTTGGCGAGCCATTACTTTTAGCCGAGCAGCGGTACCGGCAGCAAGAGAATGGCATGATAGTTTACTTACAAAAACACCACCCTTATTTTGGCAGCATATTGGTGTGTATGCATACAGAAGGCCAGTGCTCGAAAATTGGAATTGCCTCCCGGAGTCACCCTTGGCTGAACTTGAGAGTCTTGAACAATTACGGCTCATTGAGGCTGGTACATCAATGATTGCAGTGGCTATTGATCAGGCAGCCAGAGGCATTGATACTGCTGCAGATTACTCAGCGTTTGTGGAGCGATTTTGTAATCATTCGTCACAAGCTAAAAACTAGTCAAAGGGCCTGCGTGGTTCCTCTTGGCTTATTGGCTGTTTCTGTCGGTCTGCAATGTCTTTTTTTGTGGAACTCTCTTCGGAGTCATCCGGTGCTGTTTCATCATCCGAAAGCTCTGCTTCAGCCATGCTTTGTTTTTCTCGCCAAGGCTTTTCTTCTTTGTAACTACTTAATTCTTTTTTGAGTTGTTCATCAATGCCGCCATTTCCAGCATCGGCAGCAAGTGCTTTTCTACTAAATTCGCAAGCTTGTTTGAAATCACCGCTTTCGGCATATCCGGCTGCTAGCGTGCTAATTATGTGTGCAGCTTTCCACTCTGTTTCTTTGCATGCTTTGGTAGCAAGTTCGATTGCTTGTGTTGCGTCGCGGAGTTCATTGTCCGGTGATGTTGCGAAGAGCCATGCAAGATTATTGAGAACACCAGAGTCTTCTGGGTGTAGTTTTAATGCTGCCTTGAGATCTCGAGCAGCTTTTTTGTGTTCGCCGATAGAGATAAGGGCGTCGCTTCTTCCTCGCAAACTCAAGAACAGCGTTTTGTCGATAGTAAGTGACTTTCCAAACCAGGCTATGGCAGCCCGGGGCTGTTTTGCAGCAAGATGTAACATTCCTAGTTGCCCTAGAACAAGTGGATCGGGCGGGTCTTGCTTCGCAATCGTTGTGAAGTCACGAATCGCTGCAGCGTATTCTCCAGCATCAGCAGCCATAAGGCCTCGAAGTTCTAGTGCAGCCGGATTGCCGGGCTGATCTTTGAGCACTTTCGCCAAGTCGGTTGCAGCCGCTTCAAGGTTTCCGGACTGCTGCTGGATTCGAGCCCGCAGAACAAGTGGCACAGCCTTTTGAGGCGAGATTTGAATAGCCTTATCGAGGTCAGCAAGAGCCTCCGGTTGTTCTCCGAGCATCGCCAGTACACGGGCCCTTTGAAGCCGTGGGGCGGCCGAATCGGGAGTAATCTCGATTGCCTTATCAAATGCGTTTTTGGCTTCCTCTAGTCTTTCGTCATCATCGAGTTCGTTGTCCATCATGTAGGACATGCCAAGAGCTTCGTACACGCCAGACTCATTTGGGTCCTGTTTCAAGGCGGCAATAAAATCTTCACGCGCTGGTCCAAATTCATTTCGAAGCAGTCTGAAGAGTCCGCGCGTACGACGAAATCGAGTGTCGGTAGGTGCAAGTGCAACAGCCTTGTCATAGTGAGCAGCACGCTCTGGACCATTTTCTAGTAAGTTGCCTTGAACAATATGAGCTTCTGCTAATTCAACTGGATTTTGATCCGGGGAAAGAAATTTTATTGCTTTGTCGGCAGACTTTTTTGCCTCATCCGGATTTCCGCCTGGGAGGGCTTGCAGTCGAGCAATCATGAGATGTGCAAGACCAAGTTTGGGATCACGCTTCACTAATTCGTTGAGATCACGCATTGCGAACGATCGCATTCTTGGCCAATCTGGAGTTGGGCGTGGAGCATCAAATATCGCATCGACAAGCATCACAGAGCGGTCAATAAGCGTGCCCACAATGAGGTTGTTGGCGAACTCTTTTGAACCTTTCGGGAGACCTTTACGTATCGCACGGCGACAGAGGTCAATCACTCGCTCAAAATCATCAAGGCTTTGGGCCGACAATTTTTGTTCGATCGCTGCATCGAGATCAGATTGCCCCTCATCACGGTTAGAGTTTTCCTTTTCAGTGCTCTCAGCCTTACTTTCTGCTGCGATACAAACCGGAGACATATCAGGAGCGAGGCCTGTTATGCAGCAGGAAAAGACCATTGTTAACCAAATCAAACAAGCCTTTTGTCGACTTGCGAAAGTAGATCGACAGATCAATAGGCAACGAGGCGTTTGCATGCAGATTTTCCTTGAAAACAAAGTGTTTGTTATGAGGCTTGGGATCAGTGGAAAACGAATGGTACGGAATTAAAAAATGTAGCCGATTCTCTCGTTTCACCCGAAGGTTAATTTTTAGGGCAGGGGTAATTGTGCAATTAAAGCGGGGCAGGAAGGTCACGCCGGCTAAAGATATAACCCCCAATGACGTATCCGGTAATGCCAATTCCCAAAAGAATTCCATTGTATTGGAGCAGGAGTTGCCAGTCAGACCAGGTTCCCCCAACAAGTCTCTGCGGTTCGTAGGCGTTGAAGACCGAGAGATATCCAACCCAGCTCAACGTTTCACTCAGGCGCCCAACAAGTTTTGTTAAGAGCGAAGTTACGTAGAAGGCGCATAGAATACCGATGGTTCTCCACCGGTAGCTATCACATGCTGACACGCATGTGGCCAGACCACTCATGCACACCATGAGCCCAAAGACGTTGAGAGCGGCAGGCAGGAAATGAAGCGGGTTTACCTTTCCTGACCAAGGGCCGAACTGAATAGCCGTGAAAACTGATGCGTACAGGATCATACAGAGACAGAAACCGCCGCAGACAGTTACAAATGCTTGCGTTGAATAGAGATCTCTTCGACGAACTGGTTGGGCGAGAATCATTTCAAGGGTCCCGCGTTCGAGTTGACCAGACACAGCATCACTACCACGTGTTACTCCCCAGACCGTTGCAGTGAGCACGACAACTGGGTCGACAAAAGCCAACGCGACTCTTCCAACGTGAGTGGCCACTTCCGAAAAAGGAACGCCAGACATTTTCTGCCAATCCTCAGGAATGGCCCGAAGAAGAACATCTTGAAAAGCATTCATTTCGATTTGGGCAGAAAGACCAATATACAGCCAGGGGAAGGCAGCCCACAGTACAGCAAATGCCAAGCCGAGCAGCGATTGATCTCCCCATGTCTTCCTCCAGATTGCAGTATTCCACATAACGATAAATTCATGCTCCTTGTGAGGAAGGCGAGATGTGATGGGGAAGCGAGGCAGTTTCACGATGCCGAGCATCTTCTCGATGATAGCGGTCATACACAGCTGAAAGCCCAACGGGTTCAATTTTGAGTTCACTCAGCGGTAAGCCAGACAGCCAGTCCAATACCCGGGTGAGAGAGTCGGTCGATTCTAGAACAGCCTCGCTAGCAGATTCTTTAACAATCGAGATGCTGTCTGTCAGACTCTTTGGTATTTGAGTAAGCGGACCAGTGAGCTGTGCATAGATACGATGTCTTCTTCGAAGAGTTGCAATTGATTGTTCGTGTGCAATGTGACCAGCTCGCATGATAACAACACGATCACATGTCGACTCGATCTCCGAAAGGACATGTGAAGAAAAAATAACCGTCCTTCCTTTATTACGAGCCTCTAAAACCAATTCAAGAACTTCAGCTCTGGCAGACGGATCGAGGTTGGCTGTTGGTTCATCAAGAATGACCAACGGACAGTCGATTGCTAGAACCATGGATAAAGCTAGCTTCTGCCGCATGCCGGTGCTCATCCGTGAAACCTGTCTTCGACAGTCGAGCTGAAGTCTCTCAGCAATTGCGGAGCATTTTTTTCGATCGCAATCTACTCGTAGGCGGGAAAAGAAATCGAGCACATGGTGTCCTCGCATACGGCGGAAGAGTCTTGCTTCACCAGGCAGGTAGGATGTCTTCTGCCGAACCTGAACAGATTGTGAAGCGCAGTTAAAACCCGCAATGCAAGCCAGTCCTGAGGTTGGTTTTATGAAACCTAAAAGTGTTCGCAGTAAGGTTGTTTTTCCGGCGCCATTTGGGCCCAGAAGTCCAAAAACTTCACCCGATTCCACACTTATGTTGCAATCTGTAAGCGCACGGAACGTGCCGTAGGACTTCGAAAGATTTTCAGAGGAAACAATCATTTGATTTAGCGTTTGGTTACTTGGGCGGAACAATCGGCTGGTGTTACGTTAAGAAATAATAGCCGGCCAATCCATAACCGATCACTGCAACACATTTTCGAATTGTATTCGGATGATATTGGCGAGCGAGTCGTCCTCCAATGAGACCACCAATTATGGCGGCGATAGCCATGATTCCAGCCTCAGGCCATGCAACAATCGGATTACTTGTAAAACTGGTCAGCATGAAAGTAAGTGCGGCACACGCGTTAATAACCATTGCAAGCAAGTTTTTGAATCCATTGAGGCGATGGGTGTCTCCAAGGCCAAGGCCACCGAGCGTAGCGAGCATGAGTATTCCATTGCCGGCACCAAAATACCCGCCGTACATACCAATGAAAAACTGAAGTGTTGCCGCACGTAGCAATATTTTTGTCTCGGGGTTATCGATGGAACGCCGTTTCTCAACATCAATTCTTTGAGATAGTTGTTTTGACAGGTATGGCTGAACGGCGAAGAGAGTCGCTGCCGAAAAAATAAGTAAGGGAACAATCGAATCGAAGTACGTTGTTGGCAAGATAAGAACGAGGATTGTTCCCAGAACGCTCCCCATAATACTGGGAATCAATAGCCAGAGTGACCACTTCGGTTGGCCGGTGCGTTGGTGACGGTAATCCCAAGCCGCCGACAATGTTCCAGGCCATAGCCCTACGGTGCTCGTGGCGTTGGCCATGACAAGCCGAGAGGGATCAGCAGGCAGAATTGCAGCGAGTGCCGAGAATGTAAGAATCCTTCCCCCGCCCGCTACAGAATTAATTGCCGCAGCTACTGCCGTAACTCCGGCAATAAAAGCGAATGACGCGAAAGTAGGAGTTGATTCAGTACACAGAAAGCCATAGGCACACGATATCATTTGGCGGGTTCCGCTTGGCTTTCGGTGGCATCTACGGTTCCATTGAGGACGCCGCAATCAATTAAGGTGTAGCCAGCCCAGAAGAAGGGGTGCTTTGCGTTTTGAGGAATGACAGAACTCGTTATTTTGATTCGCGGTTCTCGATTGAAATCAGGCTGTTCTGCAGTAACGAGGTCGACCGCTCGTTGCCAACTCACTGCGGCAGGAAGCGGAGTGTCACGTAATGTTTCGCGTTGACGGTCTTTTATAAATTCAATACCAAGGTCTATTGCTGTACGGCCTCCGACATTCCAACGGCTTATGACGGCAGTCTCGGTCCCAGTTGCAACAAGATCCATAGCAGTCATGAAAAGATCACTGCCTGGTCGTTCAGTAGGTTGATTGAGGCCTCCGGAAACCTGCGTTTGCAAGCCCGTTAGTACAGCACATCGTGCTGCCTTGTAAGGAGGAGCAAGCCAATCTTTAAAAGACATGCCCGGCCGTCCAGCATCCGCAGCAATAAGCGGTCGGTCAGTCATTTTTCCATCTGCTGAGAGTTCATCGAAAATAACGAGTGTGTCTGCTAATGAAGCAGAGATGCTGACAGGAATTTTGGTTGTCTTTGAGGTCAGGAAAATAGCATCGTCAATAGCGGTATCAACGCGGTCAAGTAATGCAACAGTTTGTTCAGGTGAGTTGTTTCGGTATGTCAAGCTAGCCTGTACCGTTGTGAGATGAGGCGTAGTTGCCGTATGCCGAGTTCCGACAGCGAGGCTGCGAGTTGGTGAGTATCGGATCTGACAGACATCCTTCAGCCGTAGGACTGTTTCATCGCCGAGTTTTTTTTCTTCTGTTGTTATCGGAAGCAATTCAAACGGCAGGTACCACAGCAATCCGTCCGGCACGATTATAAGTTCATCAAATTCTTGGTGGCGGTGCAGTGAAACTTCTGAATCTTCAAATAGCAAAGTGGTCAGCGATTCAGCATGAGCCTGCCACTCCTCGCTATCTAGCCTGGCAGTTTCAACAGGCCGAAGAGGGTGATAGAGACTAAGTGACCGCGCCATCGCAATAATTGTTTTACGAACGTCGTCGGGTCGCTTCACTCTCCAAGAGGCAGCTTGTTTTGGCGCTTCCAGACTTGCAAACAAACCCATGTTTGTCCACGTAAATGTAAGCAGACGTTGTTTGCCGACAAGTCGTTTGCGGATTTCTGTAGTTTCTAAAAGTGGTGGAAATTGAAGTGGAACTACATTTCTTCCGGCAGCAATGAAATTGATCTGATTCTCTAACATCTGGCTTCTTGTGACGAAATCTTTCCATGCCTCTGGGTTACCCGGGAGCGGGGTCTCGCGAGGCATGAGTCTGGATTCCCACAACGATTTCCGTAGTGACAAACGTACGGCATTGGTTTCACTCAGGTTCGTTGCCACGTCTGGGTAGCGAGCCAATATTTTTTTGCGAAGTGTTGTTAGCTCATCACTATTTCCAGTTGTAGTAGAAAGTATTTTCAGGAGATTATCCCGACGTCCACCCAGCGATTGATTGGTGAGCCAGCTATTGCGTCGTTGATGTTCAATCGCATCGAGCCAGGCTTCATCGCCACGACTATTTGTGAGGAAAATCTTCTGTGCTACCGCAAGCCATGCTGCAAAAGCAGAAGTGCGATCCGTTGAAATTACAGCAATGGCATCCAGTGGATCTGTCTGGATGGCAATCGGCAGAGGGTCTGCAAGCAAAAATTCAAAAAGGTCGCTTGCCTCCCGATCAGAGCACGTTGATTCTCCGCGGATGAGCGCATCTGTAAAAAGCTGGGTTTGAAACAGCCTTGCCGAACATCCCCGGGCAAGAGTCAACGCCTTCGCGTATTCAGCATCCCCTCGACCATTGTTTCCACCAGCATACGCAATTAACGCGGCTGTATATCTCGAATATGCCCCGCATCGCCCCAAGGCGAGCTCGCTGTTTGAGATACGTTGATTCAGTTTGAGCACAAATCGAGCAGCTTCTTGAATGTTTCCTTGCTCAGCACGTACTGCCGCAGTGGTCGAAAGGAGTCTAAGAGAGAGACTCGGGAGTTGTTTTTCTGACCAGCCAATGGCTGGTATGACTGACTTGGGCAGCCTGTTGTCAAATGCAAGATGAGCATTTGTGGCCCAACGAAAAGCTTCTTCTAATGCCCGAGCATCCCCTTGAGCAGCGGCCGCAAATGTAGCCTGTTCGAGTGTTTTTCTGGCAGTGTCATACTGACCGGCATCAAGAGCAATTCTCCCACCAACGAGAAGCGCCCATGGTGTCAGCGGGTGATCAAACTGAGCTTCGAGGAGTAAGCCACGCTTCAATAACGGTAAAGCCTGCTCATTTCTTGCTTGCGACCAGTAAACGATACCCAGGCAGACATCAATCCACGCTTGAGAAAAATGATTCTGAGGTGCCGGTCTCTTTTGTAACCAGGCCGAGATAGCTTCTAAAGCTTGGCCATCCCGAGCCATTGGCCCAAGAAGATCAGCCCGACGATAGAGGCTGATGGCTAGTGACCGCATGATTTCATGTGGCCGTAAAGGATAGTCAATGGGTGCCGCCAGTATGCCACCACCTTGCAAAATACTTTGTGGATCAGATGTACCTAGCCGGATCGGCATGCGATCTGGAAGGTTGGAAAGTTTTATCTCACGGGGTGATTGTCCCCATAGTTGCTGAGGACGGCTGGTTTGAAATTGAAGTGGTTGGCTCGGAAAGCGAATATCCTCTAACCAGTTTCCGTGAGAAGCTACATGAATAATTGCTTCGTTATAAAATCCGATAGCCTCACGGTAACGACCGGTTTCAAAAAAACATTCACCGACAATCGCAGCAGCAGCGGTCGAATCAATCCATCGGTCTGCTCCGAATTTCAGGCATCCCTTGTATTCTCTCTCTGCAAATTCAATCGCATCAGTAAAATTTCCAGATGCCAGGGCCTTCTGTGCTAGGTCATATGCCTGGCTTGGAACGGTTCGGCCTCCTGGCCCGAGGGGAGCAATGCTCTGGCTCAAGCAGGTGCTCACTAAAGATCCGTACACACCGAGTCCTACCAGAGCTATGAACACGACATGAAAAAAACGGGTCACGGATTACATTTCTGCAAAAGATTATGAATTACATGTGCCGTTCACTCGGGTAATGATGTGAGTGCACTCCCATTCAAAATAATGGTTGAGCATGATGGGTGGCAAAACTGATCCGCTGTGAATGCAAGAAGCTGAGAATTCAAGAGGCTGAGGCATGTAACACTCGGGCGAATAGGTAGATTTGGCAGTGTGAATCGAACGATTCTGCTGAAAATTGGAATTACCAAAAGTTTACCGGTTGCAGCGGTCGATACTGACTTCATCAGAATCGGAGGTCACTGACCATGTACCGTTACTCTTGGAAATTAGTTGAACGAACCGTCATGCAACGCCTTTTTATACTCTTTGCGGTCGTTCTTGGTGGGGCATCTCTCGTTGGGTGCCAGGTCGATGTCAGTGGCCAGACTCTACCGAGTGCTTATTACTTGCAGGATGACATTCAGTATTTCCCTGCAGGGCCAGAATTCAAGTTATCGAAAGAGGCAGCGGCTCTCAAAGCTTACAAAGACCAAAGCGGTGGAGATGTGCCCACAAATTGTGACACCTGTCGTTAGAAGATCCCGTTTTTTTGTGATTTCTAGTGCGTCGGTCTTTTCCCGGTGCCAGAGCCATGGCCAGCTCTGAATCAGCTTGTTGAAACGTTCTACGGAACCTCCTTGTCAACCAAAGTGCCGGCGTTTGCAACGTTTTTCGGGCAATATTGACTCCGGTTGAAACCAACTGCTTGCATGTCTCAGAACTTTTTGTATTATTTTGTGGGAATTGAACCCATTAAAATAAAAAATAGTTTATTTTTGTGGGTATATGACCAAAACAAGTGAGGGCTATGGTGTTTCATTCGTTTCATTTCCTCACCGACGCAGAAGTTCTCCAAATCATTCGAAGCATGCGATGGCGATATGACGACGGAATCCGATTTATTGCTGGGCGAATTTTCGCGAACACTCGACGAGCGGTATCGCATTGGGTTGCCGTCAGAGTTGGTCGAGCCATTGGTCTCGCAAGGACAGGAAATGGTGCTTGCAAAGGAGAGGGCAGGGTGCTTGTCGCTCTGGAATGCAGTGATCTGGAAGCCACGGATCGACGCCGCAGTCGATGTTCTTCGGAGCAAGTTAGCTGCCGGTGTATTGGCTCAGCGAGTCGATCAGGTCCAAGGTGTTGGCCGTTTGCTGTCGACACGGCATCGGACGATTTCACTTGCTGGCCGAGGACGCTTGGTTGTTCCCGATGGGTTCAGAGAGTTTCTCGGTGTTGACCCAGGAGGTGAGCTGCTTGTCGTTGGAGCTGCGGTGTGTGTTGAGCTTTGGAATCCCAGCTCGTGGAGTGACTTTATTACGACTGAAATGCCGGACTTTCGTCGGCAAATAGATGAACTCACGGTGTGACATAAGGAAAAGACAATTGAGACTGGCCATGCCCGGACGAGAGGGGCGGGTTGACCTGTTTTGGAAAGACTCCATACAGGCACATGACACAGCCACGGAACGGGCCACTACAGCACGGATGCTGCCACTGGACCTCCTCCGGGCATGGCCTTTTTAAAGCAACTCGACGGCACTACTTTGTGACTGCTCAATCCAAGAACTCAGTCACTACTCTCTCACCAATTTCTGATGTGCATGTCGAGTTCCCGATAAAATGATTCGATTTGAAATCGTCGTGTCTCATTCTCTGATGCAATTCACATGCCCCAGCAATCACGCTTCAGGCATTACAGCACGTTCTAAATCCTTTGAAGGATGCCACAGGTGCAACGAACGAATATGTGATCCCTTATGTGTTACGGAGCGGCCTGCCTGCGTGTTCGATCGCGGTGTTTCCGTTGCTGAGAAATGAGTCCCTGACGAATCGTCATCACCACTTCTTTATGATGTCAGTGAGAGGCATTTTTTCCTTATTCGTGGGCATTTCATGAAAAATCCAAAATGTCCCAGTGGATTTTGCAGTCCTCTTTTTGGCCACTTTTGTTGGTAGTGTTTTTTTCCCTTAAACAAGCGAACGAATGTGTTTCAGGTGCCGTACTGATCAGGTGCTGGCACGGAAGTGTCAGGTTAATTCTTGAAATCGTTGCCCTCGTTTGCGGAAGTTAAAAGTAGGCAGGGCGCGAAGGGTCGGTGGCAGGTGTTAGGAAATGCAGTTTTGGTGTCTGCAACTTTCTAACAGGTGTCACCGCAGCAGAAAGGCAGTTCGTCATGAACACTTGGACGTTGCGTTCTCTTTTTGGAATGGGTGGAGAGAGAAATACAGTAAAAATCAATCGGCTAAGACGTAACCGCGATAAGCAGTGGCGGAAGCGAAGGGCCGCTCGAGATCAATTCAATCCGGAATCACTTGAGCAACGTGCAATGATGGCGGTTGTTGCTCCTGCTTATGAAGTAAGTCAGGACTGGGGCAGTGGCTTTCAGGCAGAAATTGAACTTCAAAATCTTGACGTCGAGGCCGTCAATGACTGGACGATTTCATTCGATTATGGTGCGGATATTACGTCAATCTGGGATGCCACAATCGTCGCACGTGAGGGCGACCGATACACAATTGCAAACGCTGGCTGGAATGCAGATCTTGAGGCAGGACGGTCAGTAGCTTTTGGCTTTATAGGTTCTGCAGATGTTTCAGGCACAAACGTTTCAGCCCCCGTGAATTATTCAGTGAATGGTGATCCCATTGATGATGTTGGTGGAACTCCAGCACCCGGCCCGGCTGAACCGTCGCCAACAGATCCTGTTGCGATAAATCCTGGTCCAACGGCACCCGATCCAGCAGATCCAGTAGCGCTACCAGGTGAGTACAATACGGTTTTTAATGTGATATCTGATTGGGGGTCTGGGTTCACCGGTGAAGTGGCCGTGCAAAACCTTGGTTCTGAAACGCTCAAAGGCTGGGAGGCTTCATTCGACTTTGCTGGTGACATTGATTCCATCTGGAATGGCCAAATTGTCAATCAGTCAGGTTCTCGATACACGGTACGAGGCGCATTATGGAATCCAGATGTTTCTCCCGGTGGCACCGTAACCTTTGGTTTTAATGGGACACCAGGAGGTTCGCAGGCTGTTCTTGAGAACTTTGCTGTGATGGGAATTCACGACGCACCGCAGCCAATCTCCCCTAGCCCAACGCAGCCCACTCCACTTCCAATGCCGGCGCCGACGCCAGTGGCCGATCCTGTTGATGGCCAAGGGAACGTATTTACGATTTCTCCATCGAGTCCAGATATTGTGGGCTTTAACCCTTCGACAGACAGGCTTGAATTTGGAGACGTGTCCGTTCATAACCTGATTATTGGAAAGACCGAATCGGGTGAAGTAGCAATCGTGAACCCATGGGCCTGGTCGCCAGAGTATCAGGTTGTCTCAGGAGTTGCCTTTAGCGACTTGACGACAGAAAATTTTGGCGTGATTGTCAACGAGCATTTGCGTCAGGATATCGGCGGAGTTCTTTCGTGGGAGTTAGGTGTTGGTCCCCGGGATGCGAATACCGTGTACGTACGTTCGCATGAATATGGCGTGCAAGAACGTATCGAAAACTTTGATCCTGCAACGACAAAGCTGAGCTTTCTTTACTTCGGTACAAGAGAAAGATTATCTGTTGATGATACCGAGGAAGGTCTGCTTATCTCCGTTGAGCCAACAGGCCAGAGCGTTTTGTTGGTCGGTGTTGCAAAAAGTGATCTGGTTCCTGGTAACATCGAATTCCATCACGATCAGATCGTCGAAGATCAGCTTGAAGTACCATTTGGGTATACAGTGGAGCAGGTCTCAATGGTGAGTCGTTCCGCATTAGTCACTCCAGAAGCACCGGCTGGTGAACTTACGGATGGTTTTCAGACAAGTCCGGGAAGTATTGCTCCACATGATGGCCATGATCACAGTGACCACGATCATGGCACGATGCCAATGCCAACTGATCCAGTTGTGAGTGACCCAGTCACGGATCCAGTTGTCCCAGTGATGCCACCGATGGACGGTCACGATGGCCACGATGATATGCCAATGGATGATCATGACGGTCATGATCATATGGCTCCACCAGCTGCATCGGGAGAGTTTATTGACATTACGGCATATGGAACATTCCATGATTCCAATAACAACTCTCATAATCATGAACTGGTTGGCGGCAGAACAGCCATCACAACAGAGGCTATGGACGCATACAACAACCTGCGTGCATTCCTGGGTCTTTCAGCTTTGACTATCGATGACGTTGGTGAATGGGCATTCGCTGAGCAACTCACGAATAATGCTCAGCCATACGGAAACGACATTCAGAGTGTTGGTCTTTGGTATGCCATGCAGGGTGCAAAAGTTGGCTGGATTGCCCAGGATAAGTATGACCCACAAATTCTGGCAGACATCCAGCGAACGGCTCGCCTTGGCGATCCAGCTGATGTCATGACAATGGTTCGAGAGTTCGGAATCTCTGGATATGCGGACTATCTAGAGCAATACGGTATTGCTGACACATTCATCAGTACGCTTAAGATGGAGCCACACTATGGTGGCGTGATGCACGGTCGAACGCATGGCTACTTGTCTATTGAAGGAGTTGCAATCAACCATGACGTTAACCATCTGACAGTTCTGAGTTGGGATCAAAGTCAGCCATTCATGAATGACACCTTTGATTGGCCACAGTGGCCAGCGCTCGATGTTTCAGACGCAGGTGTGATGGAGTACTACCAGAGCATGGTTGTACTCGGTGATCCCGTTGGTCTGAACATGGAGTCTGTTTCATCTCCAGTAGCACCACCGGTTGTGCCAACTGACCCGGTTGTGACTGATCCGGTTGTGACTGATCCGGTTGTGACTGATCCATCCGCATCACCTATTGCCAGTCACGATAAGGTGCTGGCTGCGTATTTCCCTGAGTGGGGAATCTATGGCAGGGATTATCAGCTCGCAGATGTGCCTGCTGATGAGTTGACGCATCTAATTTATGCTTTTGCTGATCTCAATGCAGCTGGTGAGATGACACTGTTCGATTCCTATGCTGCGACTGAAAAGCGGTTCAGTGCCGAAGAAAGTGTGACGGGTGAGGCTGACCAGTGGTACTATCCACCAGAAGATCCTCGTAGTGAGCAGACTATTTGGGGCAACTTTAATCAGCTTGCTCTGTTGAAAGAAGCAAATCCTCACCTGACCATCAGCATTGCTGTTGGTGGATGGACGCTTTCTGATCACTTTAGCACAGTCACTTCTACTCAGGCTGGTCGTGATACGTTCTCCGATTCGATTGTCGAGTTCCTCACGACGTATCAGGTCTTTGATGGAATTGACTTTGA
>JAQWMC010000014.1 GCA_029246985.1 Pirellulales bacterium | reverse complement strand
TGATCACCTCGGGAAATACAATGAGCTTCGGTGGCTCTCCACGTGCGAAAGCAAGAATCTCATCAAGCTGTTGGTGCCGGGCTAACCATACTGTCACTCGACGGCGCTGAAACAACCGCAGGAATTCATCAGCTGACACTGCTTCCTCGCAGGCTTCAACTGACACAGACAGTTGATGAGAATTCGTGTCAGCAAACACGTCATGAAGCGGATCATCTTTTTGAAGCGTCACAAGCAGACGATCAAATCGCCTCAAGACACAACACCCGCTCAATGCTTCCGCTGAGGCGGCGCGAGCGACATCACACTTTGGATTGTGATGAAATCTATCGAACACCGCTCGAGCAGCTGTTTCCTGAAGTGCGAATCGAATAACTGCAGGACTCTGCCCACTGGCAACGAGGGGTCCAAATCGCATCGTAATTGTCCGCCGCAACGGCCACGGGACTTTAAAGAAAAACCCACCCCCTGAAAATGAAAAGATACTGCCCCAAAGACCATCGATGGCCAATGGTACAGCAGGGGCATCAACACGCTTGAGAATTCGTTCAAGCCCGCGCTTAAACCCAAGCACTTGCCCTGTCCTTGATATGCCTCCCTCGCAAAAGATTCCAATAAAATCGCCGTTGGCCAATCCACTTTCGATTTCTTTGAGCGCCCGAGCAATCGATTTTGGATGGGGATCAAAAAGAATAAATTGCCATTGCGCTGCGAGTCTCTTTAGAAACCGCCCATGAATATTTGGGCCGTAGACAACCATCCTCACCGGTCTTCGAGCTGCAAGGACCACCAAAAAACCGTCAAGCCATGAGATATGGTTTCCGACAATGACAGCTGGCCCAGAGGCTGGAAGACTCTCTGCCCCCTGAATGCGAAACCGGTACACCAGCCGCACCGTCCAATCCACAAACAAACGCAGAGAAGATCGAGGCGCTGAAAGGATTGCAGAAACCGTTGCAATGGCCGCAAGCATTGCAAAGATCAGAAAAACTCCACGTGCTGAAAACAGTGGCTTCGCCAGTTCCTCAGCGCCAACGGGCATTCGTAAGACATAGTAGCCAAGAGACGAAGCCAACATACCTGTGAAAACCAATAGGTTTGTGGATGCCAATGTTGCTCCCAAACGATCAGGCGGGGATTGTTCCTGCAGATATGCTTCAAGAGGCACATCAAACATTCCAGCTCCAACGCCAAGGAGAAAAAGCCATCCGGCCGCTGTTATCAAACCAATCGAAAGGGACTTGTCTGGGTGGAAAATTTCTTGACTGGAAAAGGACAGGGCAAGGCAGGCTATAGCCATTATCATTCCACCAACTGGCACGATTCCAAGATTGACTTGGGAATCTTCATCAATTCCTTGGCCAGAAAGCCGACCCGCAAGGAGGCTGCCTCCTCCTATGCCAATCACAAGTGCAAGAAGAAGAGGGGTCACTTGACCTTGTGTTGTCGCTCCGGATTCAAACGCGTATTGATCGACATTCAACTGGGCGACTGCAGCGATACCCCAAAAGAACACAATCCCTGCTGCCGCACCAATGAGCCGGCGAGAACCACAAAGAGCACGAAGGTCATTTATTGTTTTTGATATCCCATTTCGCGGGAACACCGCCTTTGGATCTGCAGCAGGAACTTTTGGTAGCCGTAGAGAGAGCAACCAACCCACTGAGGCGATTGAAACAAGCCCAACGGCGGCTGGTAACGCATAGCCAAACGGAAGATTCATCATCCAAAGTGGAAGAGGACGATCTGCATCAGGCTGTGGAGTGAGCCATGTGATATCGGCCAACCAATTACCCGCTGCCATTCCCACGAGTGTGGCAGCAAGGGACACAAGCGCGAAAACCCCATTTGCTGAGGAGAGTTTTGCCGCAGGTACTGTCTCAGGAATTGTTCCGAGCAGGCTTGGGTTCAGTAATGTCGTCTGCAGTCCGAAAAGACCAACAACTCCGAGCAGCAGCCAGAGCCCGAGAGGAATGCCTCCCAAGACAACGCCAGACCCCGCACCCCATGCAACGGCAAACGCGGCGATAATGCCGATCAGTATCTCAGCGAACTTCCAGCTGATTACAACAGATCGCTTTGAATATCTGTCTGCAAGCCAACCAGCGAGCCAGGCAAAGAGGACGAATGGCACGACATACACTGCTGTGCCGACGGCCAGCACAGCAGCAGGAGCCGTACCAACTGATGCTGCGGCTCGTTTGCCCAGTCCAATGACGATCCATCTCGCCATATTGTCGTTCAGCACGGTGAGCGACCGAACGGCCAAGAGTGACGCAAAACCAGCTGTCAAATCAGACGGCTGGTGTTCGGATGGAGATTTTTTCACGTCCGAACCCCGCCTCCAGGCAGTACGCAAGTGTTCAAATTGACTCTACTCTCGCCAAATACTGGCTTTTCAACGAGGTGATTGACGGCAGGCAAAAACCGGTTAAACCTGACCGACAGCGGGAACTTTACCGCCCGTTTGCGAACCTAGCAACCTCTAGCGTATTCTTTAGCCATACAAAGTCACTCGTTCCCGTCTTCGGAGTCTCTCAGATGTCACATACTCAGCCGTTCTTCCACATGATCATGCGACGACTTCCGCTCATACTCGCGGGGTTCGTGGCTAGTTTTGTCTGTGCCGCTTCGGGATACGCCCAGCAGGTTGTTTATTACTCGCCGGTTGTTGCCCAACCATCACCCTATGTTGCGAGATATACCCCTTCCGGTACATATTCCGCTGTGACTGCGTATTCGCCTCAAGTTGCAACAGCAGTCCCAACGAGTTCTGTTGCAGTGACAGGATACTATGCTCCAGCGGCGACCACCGCATATTACGCGCCGACGACAACATACTACGCTCCAACTGCCGCGTATTATGCCCCAACAACCACGTACTATGCCCCAACATCGGCGTACTATGCCCCAACGGCATATGTCACTCCGTACTATCGTCGAGGGCTTTTTGGCCGATATCGTCCGGCACGAGCTGTTGTTTACCCTGCTTATTAAAGGTTTTCGCGTCGGCAAATTGAACTTTTTCAATTCGCATCGCTGAGATTCTTGACCGCCCCCTTGGGCGATCTATAGTGGGTCGAGTATGCATGTGCCCAATGAGTAGCGGCAGGCGGCGAAAAAGACCTCTTTGAAACCGGAATATATGACACGAACAGTCACAGTCGTCGGTGCCGGACCAGGCGGTCTTGCTTCTGCAATGTTGTTGGCACGGGCCGGCCTTCGAGTACGGGTTCTCGAGAGGCTTGAGACTCCCGGAGGCCGCACCAGTTCGCTGGAAAGCGGAACAGGTTTTCGCTTCGATCTTGGGCCTACATTCTTTCTCTATCCACGTGTCTTGTCGGACATCTTTTCTGCGTGCGGGTATGACCTCAACAAAGAAGTAGAGATGGTCAAACTTGATCCGCAGTATCGCCTTATTTTTGGTTCAGGTGGTGACCTTTTAGCAACACCTGATCTCGCAAGGATGGAAGATGCCGTCGCTCGGCTTTCGCCAAATGATCGCGGTTCTTTCACCAGATTCATGACTGAGACCCGGGAAAAATTTGTCCGCTTCGCACCATTTCTTGAAAAACCATTTGAACGATGGACCGATCTGGCCAATCCCGACCTCCTTAAACTCGTGCCTCTGCTCAAGCCTTGGAAAAGCCTTGACTCCGAACTAGGACGATTTTTTTCTGATGAACGAATTCGCCTCGCTTTTACATTCCAGTCAAAATACCTCGGAATGTCACCGTTTCGCTGCCCAAGTCTTTTCTCAATCTTGTCGTTCCTTGAATACGAGCATGGTGTTTTTCATCCGATCGGTGGGTGTGGTGAAGTCTCTGCCACAATGGCCCGACTTGCTGAAGAAATGGGCGTTGAAATTCACTACGGCGAACCCGTCGAGTCGATGGAGTTTCAGGGCAAGAGGATTACGTCAGTAACCACCTCGAAGGCAACATATTCAGCCGATGCGACTGTCGTGAATGCCGACTTTGCCAGAGCCATGACACGGCTTGTACCCGATGAATTAAGAAGACGATGGAGCGATAAAAAAATAGCATCTCGCCGTTTCTCATGCTCCACATTCATGCTCTACCTCGGACTTGAAGGCTGTTATGAATCTGTTCCGCACCACAACATTTATTTAGCTGAAAACTACCGGGAGAATCTCGCTGATATCGAGCGGCGTCATCGTTTGAGCAATGACCCGTCCATGTATGTTCAAAATGCTTCGGTTACCGATTCCAGCCTAGCGCCTCCTGGAATGAGCACGCTCTACGCTCTGATACCAGTGAGTCATAAACACCCGAACATAAATTGGAAAAAAGAGGCTCCTGCTTTTCGTGAGATTGCAATTAATCAACTCGAAAAAATTGGCATTGAAAATGTCAGGCCGCGTATTCGTTACGAAAAAATGATCACGCCAGATGATTGGCAGGAAGACTACGCGATATACAGAGGAGCCACCTTCAACCTGTCGCATGATCTGAACCAGATGCTTCACATGCGTCCTCATAATCGTTTTGAAGACATTGACGGCATGTATCTCGTTGGTGGTGGCACCCACCCCGGTAGTGGTCTTCCGGTGATTTATTCATCAGCGAAGATCACGACAGACTTATTACTTCGCGACTTTGGTATGCCGAACGATGCAAGTGAACCAGCAGGACACGCAAATGAGCCGTGGCAGGCAACAGAACACGCCCCGGCTGAACCGATTGGAAGTAGCAGTTAGGTTTGGTCAAAGGCAGAAAAGCTTCCAAAATGCCGTCGAGAAACCCATTTCGTGACGGGGATTCCCTTGAATCAGCGGCCATCGGCAAGCACATAAACCGTTGATGATCGTTATTGCATAGACTCTGAGCCAGACATCAAAAAGGAAACGTGAAATGGACAGATCCATCGATGGACTCATGAGCGACTCATCAACTGAACAAATCGTGCAGGACACTATTCGCTCAAGAGAACTAAGCGACGCTGAAGTGGACAATCGGGTCATCGTCGTTGGTGGTGGGCTCGGTGGGCTTGCAACGGCGTGTACGCTTGCTGCCCGAGGGTATGCCGTCGTGCTATGCGACAAAAATGATTGGACTGGCGGCAAGGCAGCGGTCCATGAGGAGGCTGGTTTTCGCTTTGACATGGGTCCGACAATCCTGACCATCCCTGCTGTCCTCAAACGTATATTTGATGAAGCCAATCAGCCGCTGGATACAGCTCTTGATCTTGTCCCACTCGACCCGCAATGGCGAAGCTTTTTTACCGACGGGACAACATTGGATCTTCATGCCGATGTTGAGTTGATGAAAAAAGAATTGGAGAAGTTTTCTCCAGGTTCAGGAGCAGGAGACGGATACGCTCGCTTCATGGATCTCGCAAAAAAACTCCACAAAATATCGGATGATTTTTTCTTCTGGAAGTCTATTGGTGGTCTTAAAGATATGTTTGACCCCAAAAGAAGTGTCACCGTATCCATGCTCCGCGAAGTCATGCGTATGCGACCGGGCCATAGTGTTGCAGGAACGGTCCGATCATACGTTCCAGACAGCCGCGCTGCTCAAATGCTTGACCATTACACGCAATACGTCGGAAGCTGCCCCGAATCGTCTCCCGCCGTTCTTTGTGGTATCGCCCACATGCAATCAAATGATGGCGTCTGGTACCCGCGAGGCGGCACGGGCGCGGTTCCCAAAGCTCTCACAAAACTTGCGTTGAGTCTTGGTGTTGAGATTCGAACAAACACCGCAATTCGGCAGATAATTGTGAAGAACAACCGAGCAGTTGGTGTGCTGACCGCTGATGGAGAAACCATCAGGGGAGGGGCCGTTGTCAGTAATTCTGATAGCGTTCGCACCCACCAGGAATTGCTCGACGGCCGACCGCAGAAGCGATTCCTTGGACGCAGGAATTATGAACCAGCATGCTCGGGCGTTGTTCTCTACCTGGGGCTGGACCGGCGATACGATCAACTGCTCCACCATAATTTTGTTTTCTCTGATGATCCACATAAAGAGTTCGATGCTATTTATAAAAAAGGTGAGCCAGCACCAGACCCAACGTGTTACGTCTGTGCACCTGCGGTCACTGAGCCTGAGGTAGCACCGCCGGGCTGTGAGTCTCTCTACGTGCTTGTCCACACCCCGTATCTTCGACCTCATCATAAATGGTCCGACATGCTGCCTGCCTACAGAGACCGTATCATCGAGAAACTCAAGCAAACGGCCGGGCTTGCAGATATTGAACAGCACATCGTTGTTGAAAAAGCACTCACGCCTCAGGACATTCAGGATCGTTATCACGTTCTGGACGGGGCGATTTATGGTCTTGCAAGCCATGGGCGGTTTCTCGGTGCTTTTAAACCGGCCAATAGGTCGCCTGATGTCGAAGGACTCTACATGGCAGGAGGATCTGCTCACCCTGGTCCTGGCATGCCGATGGTACTCATGTCTGGGTGGATAGCTGGCGACTGTGTCGACCAAGATCGGGTTGTCGAACCCATCGGAGCAATCAACCAGACGACGTGTGTGGCATCGTGAGCAGACCAGAGGGTGTTCCAGAAACTTCCCTTTCTCGTCAGCGTGGCGACACGACGCTACCACCATATGCAAAACATCTCCATAGCTGGTTCATGTGGTATGTCCGCGGATACATTCGGCGTCATTTTCATGCCGTTCGTCTCTTGAAGCCATCCGATGGAAGGTCGCCCATCCCAGACATCATTGATGAGCCGGTGCTTCTCTATACGAATCATCCGAGTTGGTGGGACCCGTTGATCTTTCTGTCAGTCGCGCAAAAGTTATTTCCTGATCGACTGAACTACGGGCCGATTGATTCAACTGCGCTGGGACGATACTCCTTTCTTGAAAAAATCGGTTTTCTAGGAATTGAACCAGACTCATGGAAAGGAGCCGCTCGCTTCCTGAGACTCGCCAAGGCTGCTCTTGAACGCCCGGATGTATTTTTCTGGGTTACGGCCCAAGGAAATTTTGTTGACCCACGTTACCGACCCGTCACTATAAAGCCTGGAGTCGGCCACGCTGCTGCCATTGCGAAACGTGGTATCGTTATTCCATTCGCGCTCGAATATCCATTTTGGAATGAACGACTACCGGAAGCACTCGTTTCTTTCGGCACGCCCCACCACATCGATCAACATACCGAACGAGACGCAGACGAGTGGAACCGAATCCTTGAAGCATCACTCGAGGAAACACAAAACGAATTACGTGATGCTGCGATTTCTCGAAACCCAGACGTATTCACCAAATTGGCCTCAGGTTCTGTAGGCATTGGAGGTGCGTACGACATCATTCGAAGAATTCGCTCCTCTCTTTCTGGAAAAATATTCAATCCGGCACATGAAGAGGAGCCATCGTGACCGAAACAGACGTTGTGCTCTCTGTTATTGCAATCATAGCGTGTGTTTTTGCTGCCATCCCTGCAGCCCTTACGTGGCAGAACCTCAAAATCTTCTGTACAAGCCCGCAGGAAGAATGCTTAGAACCTGTTTCCGTCTTAGTGCCTGCTCGAAACGAAGAGCGAGTTCTCGATGGTTTCATTCGCAATATATTGGCGAGCCGGGGCGTTCAACTTGAACTTGTTGTACTTGATGACGCGAGCACCGATTCAACAGCACAATGTGTGTCGCAATGGAGCGACCGCGACCCACGAGTGAGACTTGTTCATGGCAAAAAACTCCCACAGGGATGGTGCGGAAAGCAGCACGCCTGTTACCAACTAGCCGAGTCTGCTCGCTTTGATACTCTCCTGTTTCTTGATGCTGATGTAACCGTTCAGCCAGACGCAATCGCACGTAGCGTTGCTTTTTTAAACCGGTCAAAAGTCGATCTTGGCAGTGGGTTTCCCCACCAGGAAACACCGACAGTAGCAGGATGGCTCCTCTTACCTTTGATTCATTTTGTTTTACTTGGCTATCTGCCTCTTTCTCGAAGCCGACTTTCAAACGACCCATCACTTGCAGCAGGCTGCGGGCAACTTTTCATCACAACTCGCTCGGCCTACGATAAGGCAGGAGGACACGCCGTCATCAAGTCATCGCTTCACGACGGAATCATGCTCCCAAGGGCTTTTCGCAAAGCCGGACTTCGGACTGATATTTTTGATGCCAGTGATATTGCGTCGTGCCGAATGTATGAAACAAACCGAGACGTCCTGCAGGGCATCACGAAGAATGCCACGGAAGGTATCGGAGCACCCAAGACAATCGTTCCCTTCACGATACTGCTTGGTGGAAGTGCGGTTGCACCTGCACTTCTCTTGACATGTATATTTAGTGGTATCAGCCAATCTTGGATTACGACAGCAGAGATACTTTTCGGTCTCGCCCTGAGCTATTTTCCACGATTGATCACGCTCAATCGTTTCAAGCAATCGGCTGGCAGTGTCTTCTTTCACCCACTCGCAGTGGGCATCTTTCTGGCAGTGCAGTGGTTTGCTCTGGGCCGCCGCCTGCTTGGAATCAAAACATCGTGGAAAGGCCGTTCACTGAAGCCGCAGTGAGCCGAGTTTCTATCTAAGTTTTACTTACCGAGAAGCAACGTCCTGCCGTGCCTGACGCACCAATGCCTTGGCCTCGTTCGTTGTGCCGGCTGTGACTGTAATGTGCCCCATCTTTCGGCCAGGCCTCGGCTCTGCTTTTCCGTAAAGATGAAGACCCGCCCCCGGAACGGCAAAAACACGCTCCCACTCCGGTTCACTTGACTGCCAACAATCGCCAAGAAGATTGGCCATAGCTGCCGGTGCGAGCGGGGCGGTTTCGCCTAACGGCAATCCACAGATCGCTCGCACCTGCTGTTCAAACTGGCTGGTAGGGCACGCCTCAATTGTCAGGTGCCCTGAATTATGCGTCCGAGGCGCAATTTCATTCACCAGAAGCCTGTTGTCTTTGGCAAGGAAGAATTCCACGCACGCCACACCAATAACGCCAAGCTCTGAAAGAACTGTTGCTGCAAGGTGCTCTGCTTCTCCCAACACCTCCGCCGGCAACTCCGCAGGGCAGGAACTCACGTCGAGAATATGATTTGCATGTTCATTCCGTATGGCAGGAAAAGCAACGACAGCACCATCCAGACCTCTCGCAGCAACCACTGACAGTTCACACTGAAAGTCAATCCACTCTTCAAGGACGCATGGCAATTCACCAAGGCTCACCCACGCGTCATGGATGTCTGACGTTTCCTTCAGGATCCTCTGACCTTTTCCGTCATAGCCAAATGCTGCTGTTTTGAGAACGGCTGGTAAACCAATATTATCAACCGCCTTTCGTAACTCTTCCTCGGTGCGAACGACTGCGTGCCGCCCGCACGGAATGCCTCGTTCGACAAGAAATGCTTTTTCCCGCTCCCGGCTCTGTGTTGTGAAAAGAACCTCGGGGTGAGGACGAACTGGAACAGCAGCCTTTAAGGCCTCACCGGCCGCAGCAGGCACATTTTCGAATTCGAATGTGACAACAGAAAGCCCTTCCGCTGCTTGTGACAGAAAAGCGGGGTCATCGTAACTACCTACATGCAGTCGATCCGCGTGACGAGCAGCGGGACATTCCTGAGTATCGGTGATGACAGCAACGCGGTACCCCATGCGGCGAGCAGCCACTGCAAACATTGCTCCTAACTGACCGCCTCCAAGAACCCCAAGGAGAGCTCCGGGCATGATTGGATCGAGTTGGACAGCGTCATCATCCATGCAGACACCTTACATTTTTCAGCAGAGAATTACACACCAGGAGGAAGATCATCAGCGAGTACCCGATCGGTCTGCGCCTTCCGATATGAACAGAGACGTTCTCGTAATTCATCGTCATTTAATGACAGGATTGAGACGGCAAGAAGTGCTGCATTCGCAGCACCAGCACCTCCGATTGCCAGCGTTCCAACAGGAATACCTGCAGGCATTTGAACGATTGATAACAGAGAATCCACGCCACGTAGAACGGCTGACTCCACAGGTACACCCAGCACTGGCAATGGCGTCTGGGCTGCCACCATCCCTGGAAGATGGGCTGCGCCACCAGCACCGGCAATGATGACCTTCAACCCTCGCTCAACGGCCGTGCGGGCATATTCAGCGAGTTTCTCTGGTGTGCGATGCGCGGACACAATTTCGCATTCATGAGGCACACCAAGCTCACTGAGAGTGGTTGCCGCACGCTCAAGCGTTTTCCAGTCTGATTTACTACCCATGATGATTCCAACAGCGGGGGCGGGGAAGCCCTGTGAGGAAGGTGTGGCCATCTTGATAAAAAGCTCCAAAAAACGGGTTGCCTAGTCTGCTGAACATGCCATCATGCTCGGTGTTCCCTGTATCTGCAACCGGTAACGATATGACACCAGTTCCCGTACATCGTCCAGCACTCCCAATCCTTGCCACGATCAATTGGCCAGAGGGTGCTGGAACGCCTGATCCTGCGACTGCGGCAGCCCTCACAGCAGCTGCTGAAAAGCTTGCGAATGGACAACTTGTAGCAATCCCCACCGAGACTGTGTACGGCCTGGCAGCGGACGCAATGGACCCTGATGCAGTTGCACAGATTTTTCACGCCAAAGGCCGGCCGGCAACAAATCCACTCATCGTGCATGTTTCGGATGAGAGCATGGCACAGACTTTGGTAAGCCAGTGGCCAGACATTGCTCAGAAAGCTGCCGCTGCATTCTGGCCAGGACCGCTGACTCTGGTTGTTCCAAAGGCCGACGCCGTACCAGATATTGTCACCGCTGGTGGACGCACTATCGCGTTACGATGTCCCAGCCTCAACGTTACCCATCAACTTATCAAATTGTCTCAACGCCCTTTAGCAGCTCCAAGTGCAAATCGATCTGAAGCCGTATCACCCACAACAGCGCACCATGTACTAGAAGGACTTGGAAATCGAATAGGCATGATTCTGGACAATGGGCCTTG
>JAQWMC010000002.1 GCA_029246985.1 Pirellulales bacterium | reverse complement strand
AAAATTGACGCAAAATGCTTCGCTGCGTCGCAAAATGCTCACCCTCGCGGAGCAGGTCGTATCAAAATGCGACCGCTTCTAAAATGATCCGTAATTGTGCATAATCTTGGCTGCTTGTATATCCAGCGAGTCATGAGTGTTTTCGTTTTGACAAACATTCATTTCTCTACCCTTTTTGTTAGAGGAGCCCCCCCTCCGTGTTCAGGAACCTCAGTACGATTGGCCTTCCGCTGTCAGGACGTCCAAGTGAACTTATTGAACTCGCTTTATCTTTTGGCTTCGACGGCATGGATATCGATATCCTTGACTTCTGCCAACAAGCCGAGATCTACGGTGTGGACCATGCTCGCCGACTGATGGTGAGTGCACGACTCCAGGCGTCCTCAATTCATCTGCCGATTACACTTGCTGGGGACGATGCAACATTCGCTTCAGAGGCCGAACAACTTCCTAAACTATTTGAGATGGCCCAAGCAACTGAATGTAGCCGTGCCACGGCAACGGTAGTTCCTGGTTCAGATGAGCATGCCTTCAAGGATCTTTTTGAGCTTCATCGCAGTCGTCTTGATCAGATTGGCAGCATGGCTGCAAAGCATGATGTGGCAGTTGGACTTGCCATTGTTCCTGAAGCCGAGCGGAGAGCAGATTTTTCACATGAATTTATCCATAATTATGAAGGACTACTCGGACTCATTTCGAGTTCTCATGATTCAATTGGAGTGGTTGTTGATAACTGGGCACTTCACCTCGGCGGTGAGTCCGCGTCTGTGATTTCACAATTACCGGCAAATCGTATTGTCGAATTGCGGATCTCTGATGCTCCAACAGATGTAACAGCGAATGAACTTGTTGCGAGCCAAAGACTCATGCCCGGCGAAACTGGAGTGATTACCTCCGTAGAACTTCTCAATATTGCTGAGAAGGCAGGCTTCGAAGGGCCTGTTACACCGTGGGCTACCCGAGAAGCTCTGAAGGGTATCGGCCGCGAACGAATTGTACGTTTGGCCGGCGATCGCCTTGAAACATTCTGGAAAGATGCTGGCCTTCCTATCGTGCCGCGGTGGTTTGCTCCAGCAGTTACTGATGAACAGGAACCAAATAACGCAGAAGTCTTAGGACTCAACGAAGAATCAGACAAATCGTCGGAATCAACTGCACCACAAACAACTGATGCCTGACCCGAGTGTTTCGTTCGTAGTCAGGCTCCTTCGCGAACCCAGATAACGCGAGGAGAGCCCGCGCCCCCAATTGCAGAGCCTCGAATAAACTCTGAAACATATCGAAGACTTCGACCAGGACGATCCGGGTCCCGAAAGTTATCACCCTTCTGCAAGATCGGAAGGAGATCGGGCATGCTGCCAAAGGCCCGAGCTCCAGCTGCTTGACACGGGTACCAGTACCCATTGCCATCTGAGCAAACCAGGTAGAACTCTGGGTAACAGTGCCCCTCAACCCAAACCGTCCTTGCAGGAATACCAGCTGCTCTTGCCATCGCAATAAACAAACAGGTGAGCTCCTCACAGTCTCCCCACCCATCTGCCAGAGCACGAGCTGCGCCTTTCAATTCACCATTACGATATTCGACACGCTGGCGTACAACATCATAAATGGCCTCTACCTTGCTCCAGCCCTCTACGTCTTTTGTTGTCTCACGCATGAGCCGCACAATCGAAGTATTGCGGCTTTCAATGTAGGGACTTGGTCGAAGGAATACTCTCAGATCATGTTCGGACTTCAATGGCAGTTTCAAATTATCTGTTGTTTGTGGTGCCAAGATTGCAGAACGCTCGAGTTCATATGTCACTATTGCTTTTGCTTCCCTTCCAGCAGCCAGATCGGGTATCTCAACAATCATTTGTCGAGCTGCACCATGAAGATCCCGGAACCGTAATCGACGAATATCGGTCGTCGTATCTTCGTCGACTATTCGCACTCCCTGCTCTGGCCAATCCATCGGCACAGGCAACGTCGCGTAGATATCTCGACATCGTCCGCCTTGAGCTACAACACGAACACCCACCCGGTATCGCTGAATCCCTGAAACGCCAAACTGTGGAGCATGACTATTCAAAGACGTCTCTTGAAACTGACTAAGTAGTTGCCTACATGAAATCGCTCCTCCAGTTGTCGCTGCAAGTACCCGCAAAAGATCTCGTCGGCAGAGATCTTCAAAACTGCGGCTTTGGAGGGAAAATTGAGTCATATTTGAGCAATCGGCAAGTCCTGACCCGTTCGACACCATGATCCTGTATGGGTGCGATTGGGAAGTCTGGGGAATGAGTCTTTGTCTTTTAATCGCACGGAATACACATCAATTGTTCAGCATTGGTCCTCCTGCTAGACTTCGAGACTTGCATGAGAGAGGAAACCCAACGGCTATTGTCGGTGAGGAATACTCTCTGAAAGCATTTCAACCTAATTCATTCCTCTAACCCCGCGAACGTATGGTCAACCGAAATCTTATCCGTGAACTTGATTTAGGAGATGAACTCGAACAAGAAATAGATCTGGCAATGGGCGGAAGTGATGCCGCCGATTTTGATGTTGGCCAGGCTCCCTCTCTTGCAATCAATAGTGTTGTTGAAGGAAAGATTTTACGAGTTGACGATGAATTCGTTCTTGTTGATGTTGGGTACAAGAGTGAAGGCCATATCCCACGAAATGAATGGGATGAAACAGAACCTGCCCCAGAAATTGGGGATGTCATCAAGGTTCTTCTCGAAGACATTGAAGAAAATATTGTTGATGAGCACCGAGGCCTCATAACTCTCTCGAAACGCAAGGCCCGTCGAATCGAAGACTGGCTGCGTGTCATGTCAAGTGTTCGTGAAGATGACGTTGTAACGGGATTTGTCCTTCGAAAAATTAAAGGCGGCCTCCTCGTTGATATCGCTGGAGTGAATGTCTTTCTCCCAGCTAGCCAAGTTGATATCAGGCGGCCCGCTGACATAGGCGACTATTGCAACAGGGCAATCCAGTGCCTCGTCCTGAAAATTGATGAAGCTCGTCGAAATATTGTCGTTTCCCGTAGAGCACTTATCGAACAGGAACGATCTGAGCGTAAGAAGCAACTCATGGAAACACTTGAGGTCGGACAGGTCCGCCGAGGCATTGTGAAGAACATTGCTGACTTCGGCGCGTTTGTCGATCTCGGAGGCATCGACGGCCTACTGCACATTACAGACATGAGTTGGGGACGAATTGGTCACCCAAGTGAAATGGTTTCGATTGATCAGGAAATCGAAGTGCAGGTGCTACACATTGATCGTGATCGTGAGAAAATTGCACTGGGCATGAAGCAGCGAACACCGAGCCCATGGGCAAAGGTTGCCGAGAGATATCCTGTTGAAACCATTTGTAAGGGTGCTGTCGTAAACGTAATGAGCTACGGCGCGTTTGTGAAACTTGAAGACGGCGTCGAAGGACTCGTTCACATTAGTGAAATGAGTTGGACGAAGCGAGTAAGCCACCCGAGTGAACTTGTTTCGCCTGGAGATGAAGTCGAAGTTGTTGTTCTTGCTATTAACGAGGACAAACAAGAGATCTCACTGGGAATGAAGCAAACACAGCAGAATCCTTGGGAAAAAGTGGCGGCAGATTATCCACCAGGTGCCATTGTTAAAGGTGTTGTCAGAAATCTGACAAATTACGGAGCCTTCATTGAAATCGATGAGGGCATCGATGGCCTCCTCCATGTCACAGATATGTCCTGGACACGCAAAGTCACCCATCCAAGTGAAATGGTTGATAAGGGCCAGGAGATTGAATGTAAGGTTCTATCTGTCGATCAACAGCGGCGGCGTATTGCGTTGGGCCTGAAGCAGATGCAGGACGATCCGTGGACTGCTGATATCCCTGATAGATACAAGGTTGATGATGTTGTTCATGGAACGATTACCAAAATTACCAATTTTGGTGTCTTTGTTGGCCTTGAAGACGGCCTTGAGGGGCTCCTGCATATTTCGGAACTGTCAGATGATAAGATCGAAAATGCAGAGGAATTAGTTCAGGTCGGTGATCCAATTGATGTCAAGATTCTTCGTGTTGATATTGAAGAACGAAAAATTGGACTCTCCAAGAAACAGGTTTCCGATTCTGAAAATTCGGCACCGGCAGAAGCTACACCGGCAGAAGCTACACCGGCAGAAACATCACAGGCAGAAACACCGAGTGACAGCTAACTTTGACTGCTGACTTATTTCTGTCCGGAACGATTGTGCTCAATTCCGAGGACTGCTCCCAAAGGTTCATGCTGCGCTACGGTGCCAGAATTCCTGAAATGTGACTGTTGTTTGTGGTTATAACGCACCGAGACTTCGCCACCCTCTCGAAGAGCATTCATGTCGATACGGCCCCTTTTCGGTGAGCAGGAAGGGGCATCTTTGGGCGTGAGTAAGACCTCTCCTGTCTGGGGATCAATAACATCGACCTGCGTTGCAGAGACTGTGTCTTTTTTGACAAGCCACAGAACTAGACGACTCCCGGCGACTAACTCTCTTTGGTCAATTGACCGCATTGCCTCTGGTGGAAGCCGTTCCCATGAAGGTGACACCGAGCCCGTCATTCCAGAAGTTACGTCCTTGTCGAGAAGATGCTGCTGTTCGTGTTTGCCGCGTCCCGAAGAGATCGTTGACTCTGTTGGCCAGCACATGGACTGAGCGTGATTTTGAACAGCCATCAACCCCTGCTGGCATCCCGTGATGACAGATGGAATATCTCCAGTAATGAAGAATCCCGCGACTACTAACACAGTCAATACAGCACGAACCATCAATTTTCCCCGGGAAAGAATGCCTTTTTGCTGGAAAACTTGCGTTACTGAAGAATCGGAAGTATTCCCGAAGTAAGTATTGCACGCGTTTCAGGTCATTCATGCATGGAAAACAACCTAAATCACAGAAATAAATGTTTTTTCGGCTAGCACCAGATGTTTCGGATTGCCAGTATCTAGCCGCCTTACGTTTTATAAAAGGTCAGAAAGCTCGATGGACATACAAGAAGACACAAATCGCTTTGGTATCTCGGCTGTTTCCGTACACCGACCATCTTGGATATTGAATAACGCATGGTTTGGCGAGACGATGCCAAGGAAATTCAGCCGGCATACCGGCATTGAGTCGAGGGCTATTTCCTTAGAAGATGAAGTAACAATGGGTGTACGAGTTGTTCGGAAATTGCAGGCTGAGACCGGCTGCAACCTCGCCGACTGCCGGGGCATCTTATTTGCTTCGCCCTCTTTTTTACCACCATCAATTGCTGATCGTTTTCTTGGAAAGTCACAAGCCAAGCATGAACGACCGCAACATGCAGCCCGCCAATTAACTAAGCGGCTGAATGTGCCACATATACGAACTCTTGGGATCAACTGGTTTTGTTGCGGGTACAGTCGATCGTTAAGCCTGATTCAAAAGCGTTGGGCTCCTCGCCTTAATTTACAAAATAATGAATTCATCCTTGTTGTAGCAGCAAGTCGTATAAGTCGAATCACAGATTACAGCTGTAGCCAAACTGCTGGCCTCTTTGGCGATATGGCCTCAGCAACACTCCTTGCTCCACTAACAAGTCAACGGCACCCTGCACACTTCGAACTCTTACACGCAGATGCTCGTCGTGAACAGATTGAGCACCCTGCGTTTAACTTTGAGAGGCGAGAAAACGTCCCAATACCATTACCAAATGGTGGAGTTGCACACGCAGATGAACGGATTGTGTACACACTCGATGGTATGGCTATTGCCGACACGGCCCCCCGTCAGATGTCGGCTGCTGTTGCATCAGCACTCAAAGCCTCAAGTCTCTGCGGAGATGACGTTGACTATGTTGTTCCCCACCAAGCGGGTACTGGCATTGTCCGCTTTACAGGAATGAAGCTCGAAGAGTACGGGATCGGTGGTCAGCTTATAAACGGGCTGACTGAACGAGCTGGGAATGTTAGTGCCTGCTCGGTTCCGTTCGCCCTCCGAGAAACATGGGATCAACTTAGTGGTATTATCGCTTGCCCAACAGCTGCCGTTGGTAGCCCTGGGAAGCCTGAAGTGCTTCGTGGATGTGTCCTTCTAAAGTCCACGCCATACCACGAGATACGTCGCACTCAGGCAGCGTAAAATCTGCGGATCTCTTAGCGGTGATTCATGTCACAGGACAAACCACCAGCTGCAGGAACATAACAGTTCTTGGCATAGTCCATCACCATTCGATGTGCACTAAACCTCCACGCTAATGATGAAATAGAGTGCATCATCATTTTGATCCAGGCGCGGGGAAGTCCATCCACGTCTCGTTCATAAAATAGTGGGATAACTTCGTGCTGAAGCACATCGAACAAGGCCTCTCCGTCTCTCTGATCGGTGATGTCATCTTGGGCATGTGTCTCTCCGCGGCCGATCGCAAACCCATTCCGACCATTAAACGCTTCAGCCCACCAGCCATCGAGAATCGAACAGTTGATACCACCGTTGAGAACAACTTTTTGGCCACTTGTTCCAGAGGCCTCGAGAGGACGTCTTGGATTATTGAGCCATACATCAACACCCTGAATAAGATGCCGACACACATTGATATCGTAATCTTCAACAAAGACGATTCTTCCTGCCATCTGAGAATCGTGTCGTAGGTTTGCAATTTTTTGTATGAGGGCTTTCCCTGGTTCATCTGCAGGATGAGCCTTTCCCGCAAAGATAATCTGAATCGGCCTGTTCTTGTCACAAACTAAATCATGGAGCCGATCAAGCTGAGTGAGAAACAGTGCTGCCCTTTTATAGGTTGCAAAACGTCTCGCAAATCCGATAGTGAGCACATTTGGGTCGAGGACCGTACGAGCGGATTCGATCGATTCGTTATTCTCTCCACGGCGATTACATTGCCTTGTTACTCGCCGCCGAACGAATTGGAGCAAGAGGTTCTTCAATGCATAATGGGTTTCCCATAGTTCCCCAGGATCAACATCGTAGATTTTTTGCCAAACATCTGGCTCGCCCATGCGGCCAATCCATCCAGAAGGAAACAAACGATCATAAAGCTGAAGCATCTGCCACGAAAGCCAACTTTGTACATGTACACCGTTAGTTATATGCCCAACAGGCACTTCCTCCTCGACTCGTGAAGGCCACAGACCTGACCACATTCGTCGACTTACATGACCATGCAAAGCGCTCACTCCATTAGCACGACGTGACAACTTAAGCCCGAGCACAGTCATGCAGAATGGCTCCTCGTGATTATGGGGTTCAACGCGTCCAAACGACATCAGTTGATCATGCGAAATACCAAGTGCATCACGAGTTGGGCCAAGATGTTCCTCGATCAGCCCATTATCAAATCGATCATGACCAGCCGGCACCGGCGTATGTGTTGTAAAAACGGTTTGACGAGCCACCTGACTGACTGAATCATCAAACGAATATCCGTCTCGGTCCATGCGACCACGAACGGCTTCGAGCGTAGCGAATGCCGAGTGGCCCTCGTTGAGGTGATACACGCCTGGAACAATACCAAGGGCTCGAATAGCCTTGACGCCTCCAACACCCAAAACCATTTCCTGTCGAATCCGAGTCCTTGTGTCACCACCATAAAGCCGACTCGTTAACTCACGATCTTCAGAATCATTCCCATCAATATCGCAATCCAAAAGAAAGAGTTTGGCACGACCAACCGCCATTTGCCAAACCTTCGCATGTATCGGGCCTGACCGAGTTTCTACTGTGACTGTAATGGGGGCTCCGTGTTTGTCAGTGGCCGATTTGATTGGTAGCAGATTAACCCGAGAGTCCAAATACTCTTCATGCTGATATCCGTCACCATCTAGCTGTTGCCTGAAGTAGCCCTGGTTATAGAAAAGACCAACTGCAACGAGGGGAATACCAAGGCCACTCGCACTCTTCACGTGGTCACCAGCCAAGACGCCCAGGCCTCCGGAATAAATTGGTACTGACTCATGAATACCAAACTCAGCAGAAAAATAAACAACCGGATTTGAACCAAGAACGCCTGCGTGCACATTACTCCATGTCGAATCAGCCGAAAGATACTCTTTGAGTCGTCTATGTGCTTGATTGATTCGACTGTACAAGACAAGTTCGGCTGCGCGAGACTCGAGACGATCAGGAGTAAACTCTGCCAATAATGCAATTGGGTTATGATCAAGTTGCCTCCAGCGAATTGGGTCCAGATCCCGAAATAGATTCGTCACTTCTGGATGCCAACTCCACCACAGATTCTGAGCCAATGTTGTGCACTTTGCATACAGTGACTGAGGAGAAAGTTCATCCAGAGCAAGCGTCTGCTGAGTGATGTTCGGTTCTACAGTGTGATCAACTATGTCGTCGATACGGCTCACGGTGTAACTCCAAGTGAGGAAAGGAGATGGTAGGGCACCAGCCTGCGTGAATAGTATATCGTGGTACGCCACAAACTGCTTGGGTCAGCACGTGCTGGGTGAAACCTATAGAATCAGTCGCTCGTGCATTCACAAAACAGGTTATATTAAGCTAATCCATGTCGATTATTCCCCCTCAATTTCCGACCGGTTCGTCACTCGCAGAACTCTGCCAGGAGGTCAAATCGGTTGATGCAAAAACAAGAGAATCAGGGCCTTGGGAAAGTGGCGCCTTTTCGAAACTTGCTTCTCACGGCTGCTTGGCAGGCTGGATTAAGAATAATGATGGTGGAACAGAGGCTTCGGAAACCGAAATTATGCAACTTCTGGTTTCCATTGCATCTTGTTGTCTCACTACTGCATTAGCCCTCACGCAATGGGCGAGCGCTGTTCGTATCGTCTCTCGAGGAAGTCAGGAAACTCGAGCGAGTTTTCTTCCTGACCTCGCGGCAGGCCGACAATTTACAACTGTTGGCATATCTCAACTAACAACCAGCCGACAGCATCTAGGACGGCCCATCCTGACAGCAAGACGAACAGACATGGGCTGGTCTCTCAATGGCAAGTGTCCCTGGGTTACTGGCGCCGACAGTGTGAATACTCTTGTTACAGGTGCTGTACCCATGAATTCAAAAGATTCTCAAGCGACTCCGCATTTCTTCATCCTCAGAATGAACAGCTCCGGCATACAAGTGGCTCCTCCAATGGACTTACTTGCATTGACAGGGAGCCGTACATCGAGCATCGACTTGAAGGATGTATCAACGGAAGCCGAGATCACACCGCAAACTGAGACCGGTCCTCAGACTGGAGGGCTGGGAACAACCGCCTTAGCCATAGGAAGCGCTCGAGCCTCACTCGCGATACTTGAGCAAGAATCCTTCCGAAGAGACGCCCTTAAACCAATAACGGCTGAACTTGAGAAAGAAGTTTCTGCAATTGAAGTTACTCTCTTTGAAGCCACGACATACGGCATTGGTACGCAGGAACGAAATCTACTTCGGCAGCAAGCAAACACATTAGTCACCCGGACAGCGCAGGCCGCACTTACTGCATCGAAAGGAGCCGGCTTTGTACAAGGGCATCCAATCGAGCGACTCATACGTGAGTCCATGTTTTTTCTGGTATGGAGTTGCCCACAATCTGTCACTGAGTCTCTCTTATGCGACTTTGCAGGCATCGAAAGTCATGCTGATGGCCCTTCAATAAACACATCCTGAAACCGCTAGTGCCTAAAGAGTGATACGGCTTATCCCAACAACAGCAATTTTCGGGGATCAAGGGTACTAGCGTTCCACCTCAGGCGTAGCAAAATGTGTCACTGAATATTCCCAAACCAAATTTCCCTTCAATTCCACACTGAGGCAAATAAAGCCCTAAATACCTCAATGATCAGGCTTTTCAACTTTCTTTCATCCTAGAAGGATCTGTTCAGGGCCATACCGTTGGTTCGAATCAAACTTGTCGCATATCGGGTGTTCTCGGCGGTTGAATCTTGAAACGTACTTAACAAACGTTGCCTGATCGCTTTGCTTGAGCAGCTATACTTATGGCATGAGTCGAAAAATAAGAAATCCGTTTTATTTCGTGCTAGGGGTCGTCGGATTTACCTTCACGATTACTGCCGCGAGTTACTGCCTATCTGTGCTACGTGGCATTCGCCCCCAAGCAACTCTCACAGAGAAGTCACATCCTCTGGAAGAGATTATGGACCGTCACGGAACAAGTCTTCTCACAGGGCAATTAATTATTCTTGCCATCGCTACAGTTGGTGCAGTAGCTGTTGATCATGTGAATGGTCAAAAAAAACAAAAGTCTCGTCAGCCCCAACACCTGACAGACGACAGCAGCTCTGAGAGTGATTCACCTTTGGAAACGAAACGGTTGTGAACGAGGCTGCCAAGCACATCACGAATCTCTGTGAGAAAATCCGGCATCATGACCGGCTTTACTACAGTGAAACGCAACCTGAAATATCTGATCTGGAATATGATCGCCTTATTGTGGAGCTTCAACGACTCGAGGCTGACAACCCGTCGCTTATTACTCCTGACAGCCCTACCCAGCGTGTAAGTGGCGAAGCGATTGGGTCTCTTGACTCTGTGCAGCATCACATACCGATGCTTTCAATCGACAACACATACAGCACACGAGATCTCAAGGCGTGGGGCACTCGAACCAAAAAGCATCTACAAGAAGCAGGAGATAATGAGCCTATCCACTGGGTGCTAGAGCTAAAAATAGACGGTGTTGCAGCATCTCTAGTCTACGACTCGGGCCTCCTTGTTCTAGCCGCGACACGAGGAAATGGAATTGTTGGTGATGACATTACGCATAATGTCAAAACAATTAAGTCAATACCTCTTCGCCTTGGACTAGAAAACCCTCCCCCGCAAGTTGAGGTGCGGGGAGAGGTATTCATGACAAACTCTGCATTAGTTGCACTCAATGAGTCGCAATCCTCTCTCGGGCTTTCCCCTTTTGCAAATACTCGTAACGTAGCTGCCGGTAGCATTCGATTACTTGATTCCAAAGAATGCGGCGCTCGTCCGTTACGTTTTTTTTGCCACGGTGTTGGCAACATAGAATCCCTGAACATTGACTCTCAATTTGAGTTCTACACATGGGCAAAAAATGCTGGCTTACCTGTTGCGCCCAGAACACAGCGTTTTGATTCACTTGATGAGCTCGTCGATGCTGGAACAACTCTTATTGAAGGGCTACACCAACTCGACTTCGAGGTTGATGGATTTGTCATAAAGGTTGATCGATTTTCCCAGCAGAAAATACTTGGGAGCACCGCAAAAAGTCCACGGTGGGCAATTGCCTGGAAATTCGAGAAGTTTGAGGCGACGACTCAATTACTCGACATTCGAGTTCAGGTAGGCCGGGGCGGCACCGTGACACCGGTAGCCGATCTCGCCCCTGTTCAATTAGCTGGTACCACGGTTCGCCGTGCAAGCCTCCATAATGCTGATGAAGTTGTACGAAAAGATGTTCGTATAGGCGATGTACTGGTGGTCGAAAAGGCTGGAAAAGTCATTCCTCACGTTGTCCGTGTTGAGAAGCACCACCGGAAAAAAAAGTTGACGAAATGGTGCTTTCCAGAGCATTGCCCTGAATGCAACACAGAACTCATTCGTGAGCAAAATGGTGTTTATATACGCTGCCCAAATAACCAATGTCCTGCACAACAGCGAGAACGACTCAAGTTCTTTGCATCACGCAATGCAATGGATATTGGTGGTCTCGGAGACAAACTTGTTGAACAACTTGTTGCAACTGGCATGGTACAGGATTATGCAGATCTCTACGCACTTAATGCCTCACAGTTGCAATCACTAGAGCGGATGGGAAAGAAGTCTGCTGAAAAAATAGTATCCGAAATAGCGAATAGCCGTGATCGTGGCCTAGTGCGAGTGCTCAATGCTCTTGGAATTCGCCATGTCGGACCTCGCGTCTCGACACTTCTTACCGAAAAATTTCCCTCGGTGGACGTCTTACGAAAAGCGACCGTTGAAGAACTCGCTGCTGTGCATGAAATTGGGGACGTCATTGCTGAGAGTGTTCATGACTGGCTTCTAAGTGATTACGGCACGCAGGTGATTGATCGGCTGATGTCCGCCGGAGTGAGTATGGACGTTTCACAACCCAGCGAGATACGTGATGGACAACTATCAGGGAAAACCGTTGTTGTAACAGGAACACTAGAAAGCTTTACGCGACAAGAGGCAGAAGAAGCAATCCAAAAGGCAGGAGGCAGATCATCCTCAAGTGTCTCAAAAAATACTGACTATGTCGTCGCAGGAAATGAAGCCGGAAGCAAACTTGTCAAGGCTGAAAAACTCGGTGTCACCGTCCTCAATAATGATCAATTCAAAGAGCTTCTCGAGCTGAAATAGTTTGGTTTATTTCAGCAGAACACGCATTCATGACTTAGCTCCATCAACAAGTTGCGTGAGTGGAATAGTTAGCGTAGCCATCACCAATCCCCACAGTGGACAAGCCGTCAAGACACCGATGATTGGCCATACGACAAGGCCGGCTCGCGCAACGATTTTCTGTGAGAACGTAAACCAAATGCCGACTGCCACGAACGCTTCCCAGGCTATCACTCCGTGCGTAAGGATATTGCATAGATATTCCGACTGAGAAAGAAAACCTGTTATATCAACTACTTGCCCTGGTTTTCGTGTTGCAATCCACCACACGGCCGTGCCATTCCACCATACATCACCCTTGAGTTGGGCAAGAAGAGCAGCCAGAGAAATGACTGCCGCATGCACCTGTAATAGCCCTACCGCAATGCGAGTTCGAACTCGAGGTCGACTGGCATACCAACCAAGACGCCTGTGCAATATCGCATCGATGGAAAAATACTCTCCTGAAGAGCCAATGACAAGACACCAAAGAAGGATCGCCATACCATCATCTGCAGGACCAGCCAGCATTGGACCGCGATGAAGCAATGAGGCCCATCCAAGAGCAGCCAGAAGTGACGTGACTGGGGTAAGAAAACCAATAGTAAGAAAGCCAAAAAGAGAGACCAGACCGTAAAAAGCAACCGAGAGATGAGTGTTTGTCTCGCATGCGTCAAATATCGAATAGGCAAATGACGATCGCCAGGCAATCACCGAATCAATAGGTAGCCAGCCGCGAGGCCCAAACCATCCAGAAAGATCCGTTCCGTAGGTTGCGCACAAAAGTAAGCCAAGAACACCCGTCACGACACGTACAACAGCAAGTGAACAGCTGACTGTAGGCAAGAACCAATAGGCTTCCCATGCCTGCTCGAGTGCACCCTCTGAACTTTGGTCAGCGGAAGTACTATGTGAATTGCCCATCATGCACCACCACTTCCAGAAATGACCGGTGCCATTTCTCGGTGATGCTCACTCTTGATCAGTTGAATATCACCACCAGAAAGTTTACGAAGCCGGGCCTCATAGAGAACAATTGGGGCAGGATTCCCTAGGGGCAATTGTCGCTCAGGTCGAGGCTGAACAAGAATCCGTAGAACGATATCATCACTTTCACATAGTGAGAAAGCTGCTTCGGAAAACCCTGCTGGCAAGAGACCTTCTCTCCCTGCCTCTTCTTCACTGGCAATAACCGAATGAAGCAATCGTTGCCAACGGATCGATTGCGAATGTTTTCCATCGATCCCTGAAAGTTTTATCCATTTCTCTTGACCATATTCTCGAAGTTCAAGGTAGTGAGCGGCGTCCGCCTGCTGGCCATATGAAAGAGGATAATCAAAGCCAAGATCAAGCCAGGGAGGTACGAGCCAAAAAGAAAATAGTTTTCCTTTGACGACACTCAACAGCAAAGAAGAACCACTACTGGTATTGCACGCCACAGTAAGGCCAAGACCAGTAAAATAAATTGCCAAAAAAACAGTGGCACATGCTCGTGGCATTTCTCCCCACGAGCCTCTTTTAGAATGTTTGTTCTGTTCTAAAAACATAAGTCATTTCCAACTTCGCACCTATTTGTTTTCAACCGATTTATCCAGTCTGATTGACATCCTTGGCTTACACCAGAGCATCGCACATTTTTCTTAGAACGCTTTCGAGCCGAACCCGAACTGTCACGTTGACACTGATAGAAGGGCACGATAGGTTTGATAGTTACAGAATGCTGGAAAGGTTCTGTTTGAGCATGGAACCATGTGAGCGAGTACCTTACGAGGGGGATTAGCTCAGTTGGGAGAGCGTCTGGCTGGCAGCCAGAAGGTCAGGGGTTCGAGTCCCCTATCCTCCACTCCAACTTGCCCACATACAAAGAAGTTTCTGCGAGTCAGCGGAAACTTTACGATCGAAAGGCACTGCTGGCTGTTGAGTATTTCATGAATCGGCAGGTATATTCGTCGGAGATTGCTTGGCAAGATGGAAAACTTTTGCCCCGTGATCAACTCTCCATTGCGCCAGGTGATGCTGGATTTGTGCTGGGAGCCACTGTAACCGAACAGTTACGCACTATCCGCGGTGAGATTTTCCTTCCTGATGATCATGCTAAAAGGCTGGCAAATTCACTTCACGAAGTAGGCATTGATCCAAACAAGACCATGCAGTCGATTTTCTCTGCTGCAAATCAAGTCGCATCGCATAATCACAGGCTGCTCACGCAAAACAAGAAGCCGACAGACTACGACCTCGGCGTGATTATTTTTATTACTCCAGGGCTATTGCCAGCACAGAATAATGGTTTGACTGGAAAACCCTCCTTAACCGTCCACACATTCCCGCTTGCTTACAGCCTATGGGCCGACTCCTATGAATCTGGCATACATCTTCAATGTGTTGGTATCCAACAAGTTCCAGAAGAATGCTGGCCGATCACTGCCAAAGTGCGTAGTCGACTTCATTACTTCCTCGCCGAGCAGGAGGCTTCCATATCCGAAAAAGGTTCCCGCCCCCTCTTATCCCATGCAGATGGACGTATCAGTGAAACATCAACTGCAAATGTCGCCGCTTTGCATGGAAGGACTATCGTCACACCCCCTGAACGAGACGCCCTGCCTGGTATAAGTATGCTTTACCTCAAAAGTTTAGCCCAGAATGCAGGCTTTCATTGGGAATCACGATCATTTAAAAGAGATGAACTTCTGACTGCCGACGAAGTCTTTCTGACCAGTACACCCTGGTGTGTACTGGCGGCAGTGCAAATTGATAGAAACCCAATTGGGAAAGGCGTCCCAGGCCCAGTCTTTCATGAACTCCTTAACGCCTGGTCTAAAAACGTGGGTCTTGATCTCGTAGAGCAGGCTCGAATCGGAAAGATGCGTCAGGGCAAACCTTAATTTTGGCTGAAAACACCCTGTTGATCTAGGGTGTCAAAAACAATTTTGACGCTATTATTCAAAAAACGGTAAGGTGTCTGGAATATTGGCACATACCAGTACACCACGGGGAACTTTTGCTAGTGTTCGGCACTGTTCCTCAAATTCAAGTTACAAGGAGTTTCAGATGATTGCTCTGTTTGCTAATGTTGCCGGAACGCTGGCAGCACTTTCGTATGACTGGTCGCAAAACGCACCGTTACAGTCAGTTACCCTTTATCTATTCTTTGCAGGAACAGTCGCGATGGGTGCGGGAGCAGCTTACTTTCTGCTCATGCGAAACAATGTCGATGTGGCCTATCGAAGCACAATGGTATGTGCAGGTCTCGTGTGCGGCATTGCATGTTTTCATTATTTTAAAATGACACATGTATATCAAGATTCTGGCGGTCAATTCCCAACAGCCTTGCGCTACATCGACTGGCTCTTTACGACGCCCTTGATGCTCATTAAGTTCCCACTCTTGCTGCGGCTTGGTGACAAAGGTAAAAAGTTTTTTGTACAGCTTGTAACGCTTGACATCGGAATGATTGTTTGTGCTTTTATTGCAGAGACTTCACCAGTTGCTTCAAACGAGTGGTGGGGATTCTTCCTGGTCGCGTGCGTCCTGGAACTTTTAATTGTTGCAACTCTCTACACAGGTCTTGGCTCTGCCATAAAAGCAGCTCCAGCTCCTATTGCCAAGGCGCTTGATACGATGAGGTTGTTCATCCTGATCGGATGGGCAATTTACCCAATTGGATTCCTCATGGCTTATGGTGGCTTAGGTGAAGTTCGTGAAATCTTTTACAATGTCGCTGATGTAATCAATAAGGTTGGCTTTGGCCTGGCGGCTTATTGGGGCATTGAAGCTTTGAGTCATTCATCAAAGCAGACAGCTTAGTCATTATCTCAAGGAATGGCGGTGATCCCTGATCACCGCCATTCCGAATGACTGTGTCTCACGGGATCGTTGCCATGTTCGCGATAAGTCAGACTGCTCAACGGAAACTTTTTTTTGCGAGTAGGGTCCGTGAAAAAGATGTCCGTACAGCTCGGCAGACAGTGTGGTTTACTGTGCTGCCTTTATTTCTGATTGGGGCCACGATTGGGTTTTCCTTGTTCTACAAACAGGCGACACCCAAAGAAATTGAAGTGCTTCCGTGGCTTATTGCACTCTTCTTTGTAGGCATGCCTCATGGTGCAGCAGATCTTGCTGTACTTCAATCCAAGAAAGAAGGGCGAAAAGTATGGGAAGCTTTTTTATGGTACGTCGTCTCGATGATCGGTGTATTTACAATCTTTATACTTGCACCTGGAACAAGCCTCGTCGGTTTTATCATTCTCAGCATCTGGCATTTTGGGAGTTCTGAAAACCCAAAACCCATTGAATCTGGGATTTCCTATGAGCATCTTCTCATGGGCTTCGCGAAAGGCGGCATTGTTATAGGCACGCCGCTTGCAGCTTGGCCAGCTGCTACGTCTTCTGTTGCAACAGAACTCATAACCCTCGTTGAGCCGGCTCGTTCTCTCATCGGATTGCCTTTACTCGCGCATCCGATTTACTCACCATTGCATATTGCCATTACAGGCCTCGCACTTCTTGCGATTGCAAGTTTCTGCTGGTGTTTAATTTTCATTCATTCGGCTCGATATTCAAAGAAACACGGTACGAAGAAACTCATGAAAACAGGAGGTGTCTTTGTTTCATATTGCCTTATTGGCGTCCTCGAACTCATTGCATCTCCACTTTTTGGTATTGGAATATACTTCTTAGCTTTTCACAGCTGGAAGCAAATGCCTGCACTTGCAAGCCACTTCACCTCACCCAGTGTGGAAATACACCCTTTACGACAGGTCCTCATCGTCCATAAAGCAGCGATGCCTCTACTCCTTCCTACATGGATTTTACTTGGAGTAGCGTGGTGGAGTCTTTCAAGCCCTGCTCACTTTCGTGACCTCGCCCTTCTTTCACTCCTTGTCTATCTCGTTGTAACTCCAGCTCACGAAGTTCTTTGCGAGTGGCTATCAACGCAGCCGGAAACGGCCTAACGTCATGCTTTGGCACATGCTATGATTTTCCCAATCTAAAGGAAAACAGCATGCCTTTCTCACCGACGTCTTCTGAAACTCCTATTATTGAGCAGGCACATGCAGATGCCTCCGCGGTGGACACCCCGAAACCTCGCGGACTACTCCGACGACTTTACAACTGGGTTCTTTCTTGGGCAGATTCTCCACACGGCTTGATTGCTTTGGCTGGAATATCATTTGCAGAGAGTTCTTTTTTCCCAATCCCACCAGATGTTCTGCAAGTTGCACTCTCTGTCAGCAAGCCAAAAAAAAGCTATCTTTTTGCAGCCGTATCAGTGGTCGCAAGTGTTCTCGGAGCTGTTGCAGGCTGGGCAATTGGGTGGGGACTGTGGCAATTCGTAGATACTTTTTTTTACAGTGTCATTCCTGGCTTTACGTCTGAAAAATTTAACTATGTTGAATCTCTTTACCAAGACAATGCTTTTCTTTGGCTCATACTTTCAGCATTCACACCAATACCCTTTAAGATTTTTACAATCGCAGCCGGCGCCTGCTCTGTACCACTCCCTACTCTCATAATTGCATCTTCCATTGGACGAGGTGGTCGCTTTTTTTTGGTTGCTACCATCATGAGATTATTTGGCAAACAGGCTCGCGATATTCTTGACAAGTACCTTGAAAGAGTAACCTTACTTTTTGGGCTGCTTGTACTTATTGGTGTTTATGCAATCAGTTTTCTTCGAGACCACTAGGTATTTTTTTGAGCCAGATCAGACTGCATACTAGAAAATATTTTATCAAAGACACTGCGTACCCAAGTAGTTGTTTGAAACACTTCGTCAGCTAGTGCCTCTCCATTCTCACGATTCAACAAATTCGCCAACTGGTTACGTTCTTGATTTCCATTAGGAAATACATGTCCCAAACGTACATCAAGAAGCCTGAGCCTACCCTCGATTTTCCGCAACAGGTCGTATGCATCACGTAGAGATTGTGCCATTTCATTTTTTATGATCCCCGCAAGAGCAAGAGAATCAAGAGCGGCAAGTGTGTTTGGTGTTTGAAGATCAACATTATTTTTTCCGTATATCAGTTGTAGTGCCTGAACAAGAAACTCAATATCAATGACACCACCAGGCCCACGCTTGAGGTTATCTTTGGCTGCGGTTTCCTCCATTCGTAGTCGCATTGAATAAATTTCTTTCACATCAGACTCCTTCCAGCAGTGATCGTAGACTGCTGCATGAACAACTGACTTGGCCCGCTGAACAGCAGCTTCTCCACCAAAGACAACACGAGCTTTGGTAAGCGATTGCCGCTCCCAGACAGCAGCTGGCCCTTCAGAAGAAAAGTATCGCTGAAAGGCCTCCAATGAACTAACGATTGGCCCACTCCTTCCTCCTGGTCGAAGTCTTGAGTCAACTTCATAGAGACGACCTTGGGGAGTAAACCGATTAAATACTTGTAAAACTTTATTTGCTATTTCACCAAACAAGAAACCAAACTCAGAATCAGAACACTCACCTAAGCACTCTCCCGCCGTTTTTTCGTCGTAAAGAAAAACAACATCAACGTCACTCGCATAATTCATTTCGCGCCCACCAAACTTGCCCATTGCCAGTACTACAAACCCCATGCATTCGATCGAATTGTCACCCTTTTTCATAAACCGCATCTTTTGAGGCAGTATCGGCTTCTGGCTAGAGACAACGAACTGTAAAAGTGATTCTGCTAAATCAGATAAAGATGCAGTAATCACATGTGGTGACTGCTGTTCTAAAAGATCATTGATACCGATTCGCAATTGTTTCGAAACCTTAAATGCGATGAGACTCGGCAGGACATCTACCGAATGCCTTCCACACAGCTCCCATAATTCATTCGTTAAGTCATCTCGGGTTGCCATACCACCACCCAGAAGACTGTCCTGAAGTTCATCGATCATTCCAGGGTTTTTTACGAGAAGTTCTGCCAGGAAAGGTGCGGAAGAACAGAAACGTATAGTGAGATCAAGGGCTCCTGGTGATTCGCTCAGAAGCTCCCAGAGCATGCCCTTTCCACCAAGTGATTCACTTACAGCATTAAGCGTATTCAATGTTGCATCTGGATCCGGTGTTGCGCTTATCCGATCGAGTAATCGTGACAAAATTGAGGCAAAAAAATGTCGGCATCGGCGACTTGAAAGAAAATGAGATGATTCTTCACTCAATGCCGTCACCATTCGATACGCTCGCGTCACGTCACGAAATCTACGAGGAACTAGTACGCTATCGATGAGTTCTTTTGGTGGTTTTGGATCAAGAATAAGATCAACGTCGGCTTCTGGTGTCACCTCACCCGGAAAGGCATCATGGAGAAGGTGGTCTAGAATTCTTCTATTCAGTCGAGTTGCTGCGTCAAGATCTCTACGCAGTTCCGTTGCAGCATTCACCTGCCTACCATACCCAAGACGGCCTGCTAAGCGAGCAAACTCATCCTCATTTTCTGGTAACCGATGTGTCTGTCTGTCGTAAAGAATTTGGAGTCGGTGCTCTACTGTTCTGAGAAGCCGGTAGTTCCGTTCGAGGATTTCCCTCTCTTGATCATTCAGGCTTCCATTTGCTGCAAGACGTCGAATTGCCTCAATTGTGTTTCCAACTCGGACCCCGGCCTCATCACCACCGCTGAGTAACTGAAGAAATTGAATAGTAAACTCAATATCACGTATTCCACCGCGGCCTGTCTTCAAATCAGCAGAATCGATGCCTTCACGAATGGACCGACGCTCAATTTGCCGTTTCAACGCTCGGATACCACTAATTTCAGTCCGCGGCAACCAACGGCTGTAGACCCAGGGACGAAGGCTACTAAGCAAGTCTTCACCCAATTGCATGTCACCCGCAACACACCGAGCCTTTACCCACGCCTGCCTTTCCCATGTTCTGCCCTGCCTGTCGTAATATCTCTCGAGCGCGGCACGCGGTAAAACAAGTGGGCCTCGGCCTCCATACGGTCGCAACCGCAAGTCAACGCGATATGCAGCCCCTAACTCTGTTTGATCGGCAATCAGACGGGTTACTTCCTGAACAATACGCTCAAAGAATTCACTGGTTGTATAGGTCTTTGATCCCGCGATATCACCGTCTTCGGAGTAACAGAACACAAGGTCGATATCACTCGAATAATTCAGTTCATTTCCACCCAGTTTCCCAAGAGCTATCACTGTAATTGTTGCTGGCTGATTGTCTCTCCCGAGGGGAATACCGCGACGTTGTTCCTGCTGTAAAATCGAAACTCGCAGAGCTTCATCGACAATACAGTCCGCAATTGCTGAAATCTGATCAACAACGGTTTCTAGTCGTTGCTGTTTAACAATATCACCGTAGGCGACGCGGAGAATCTCTCGGCGCTTAAACCGTCGAAGAACTTGCATGACAAAAGCAGCGTCCAGCGAGTCACCTACCTCAGATCTCAAAATATCCCGAAGAGACTCTCGCTTTTCTGGTCTTCCACCACCGCACCGAATACGTTCCCAAACGTCCGGCTCAGCAATCACAATCTCACCAAGAAATGGACTTGTAGCAAGAATCGCCAGGAGTGCATCCAGAGACTCCGGCTCTTGTTCGAATAATGCAATTGTCGCGTCTGGGCTTGGAACAGCTTGAAGAAATCGATCCAATGTGACAAGGAGTCGATCTGCCTCACCGTACAGAGGTAGCAGCCGCTCAAGACCTTCGATGAGAAACCTGAGTAGATCGAAGTCTACGTCCTGTTCTCCTAATTTCTTAAAACACTGATTCGCATTTTCACCATCAGTGAGTCCAATACCACGTGCCCACCGGTCAAGTGCGGACCGGTCTTCAAGGAAGTGCGTGACTTTGCTGAAGTTCGTTCGATCTGGCATTGGCATGGTGGCCTGATCAGTTCAAGCAAATAATATCTGAGGGTTTTGTTGGCCTTAATAACCCGTTACGACCTTTGTGCAATCTGTGGTGGAGACTGCGAGGGAACCTGAATCTGGTGTACTGTTGGACCGGATTGTTCTAAACGATCGAGAGGGACAGCATTCGCCAAGTCATCGGCTACGTCTCCAGCAAGACTCCAAGCACCGGCGGAAATAATATCCACATCGACCATTCTACCAATCAGGCGAAGAGGTGCGTCGAAGACTACAATCCGATCGCACATCGTCCTGCCTGTAAGTTGCGCAAGACCATCTGGACCGGGGTCTACAGCCTGCCTCTCATCACGCGTTGAAAGCCCCTCAACGAGGACCTGCTGTCGTGAGCCGACGAACCGTCGATTCCCTTCAAGACTTACGACTGCCTGAGCCTCTTGAAGAAGACGATTTCTTTCCTTTTTCACGCTTTCTGGCACATCATCTACTTGCCTATCAAATGCTTTTGTCCCCGGTCTCGGGCTGTACTTGAAGATAAAACTATTTTTGAATTTCACCGTCTTTGTAAGCTCGACACTTAATGCGAATTCTTCTTCTGTCTCCCCACAGAAACCAACAATGAAATCACTCGACACAGCAGCATGAGGAATTGCTTCCCTCAGGCGACCGAGCATTTCCATGTACTGCCCTATGGTGTACCCTCGCTTCATACGCTTAAGAACATCATCTGAACCGTGCTGAGCTGGCACATGAATAGAATGCGAGACCTTTGGAAGATCGCGAACTGCATCAATCAAATCCGTCGTCATGTCACGTGGGTAATTTGTGACAAACTTAATACGATCCAGTCCATCAATTGCATTCAGTCCCAGCAATAAGTCAGATAAACGGGACGTTTTTCCTCCATCAGACCACCGATAGCTGTTCACCGTCTGCCCGATAAGTGTTATTTCCCTGCAACCCTCCGCAACCAGTTTCTCAGCTTCAGCAATAATGGCATGTGGTGGCCGGGCCTGCTCTGGCCCTCGTACTCTTGGCACAACACAAAAGGCACAAAATTTGTCACAGCCCGTCTGCGTCCGAACGAATGCCTGAAATGGCGTCGGCCGCATCGTCGCATCTCGATCAGGATCATAACTCTCAAAGCTGTCTACGACCTCTAGCCGACTGCCTGATTTACGATCGAGACTCACTTCAAGCTGAGGCCCACTTCCCGTCTGAATCAAATCAACAAGAGAGGGCACTTTATGGAGTTGCCCAGGGCCAACAACGAGATCAACCCACGGAGCTCGCGCACGGATCATTTCCTGATCTTTTTGCGCCATGCATCCCAGGACACCAACGATTAGTTCTGGGGATTTTTGCTTTTGTTTTCGCACTCGTCCAAGGGCTGAATAGATTTTATCCTCGGCATGCTGACGAACACTACATGTATTAAAGAAGATCGCATCGGCGTCGGCCATCGTAGACGTCATATCCCATCCCTGACGACGTAATGCAGCTACGACAAGCTCGCTATCAAGAACATTCATCTGACAGCCAACGGTCTCAATAAATAATCGTTTCGAAGAAGACATTCTCTCGATCTTATCCTAAGGATTGCGGAGTGTCTCCATGGGCAACCGAAACAGGCAATTGGGAGCCTACTCGCAGGGAACTTCCACGAATAAAATCGGCTGCTGGCATAGCTCGCTTTCCTTCTGGTATCACTCGCTGTATTGCTAGCCGACTTCCTCTACCACAAGTGACAACCAGACATTCTGCACGAATCTCAACAACTACTCCTGGCGGAATAGAAGAGTTGTCTGATTGACCTGCAACAACTTCCGTTTCTAAGCATACGAGCCTGCGAAAAACGTTCATGTGTGGAACAAACGCTGTCAATCGAGGCCATGGATCAAAGGCCCTTCGACGGCGATCAATTTCAGTGGCGGTCATCTCCCAATTGATAACACCATCTTGCTTTGTAATTCTTGGTGCCACTGTCGCTTTTTTCTCATCCTGAACCTGTCCGATTACCATGCCTGCCTCGTTGGAGGTGTCTTTCATTGCTTCCAGACTATCGAGGGAGTCTAGAACCACTTCAACTCCAAGTTGAGCCAACCGAGCCTCCAACTGAGCGGATGATTCTTTTGATCCAATCAGCGTAGAGCGAGTTGCAATGACACGACCAGCATCAAGCCTTGGTGTCATATGAATGACACTCACCCCCGTTTGCTTGTCGCCACAAAGAATAGCCCATTGAACGGGTGCTGCGCCACGATGCCGTGGGAGGAGCGAACCGTGCAGATTGATGCCACCTAGAGGCGTTGTACCAAGAGTATCTGCTGATAGTATCTGGCCGTAATCACAAACCAACATTATGTCAGCGCCACTCGCTCTAATTACATCTTGCACATCCACAGCGTTTACATCCGGTGGATCAAGTAATGGAAATCCAGCTTTTTCCGCAGCTTCACGCATAGGGTTTACTGGCGCTCGCCTTCCACGAGCAGCTCGAGCTGGACGGGTAACAACTGCAACTATGCGATGCCTTGATGCCAAAAGTGACTCGAATGACGGCAGGATAAAGGGCCCCGTTCCCATGACCACAACAGATAATCCTTGACTGGAATCCAATGTACTCATGACTTACAACGCTGGTCTTCGAGCCGATCCAATTCCGCCATGATTGTATCTTCTGGAGGCAACTCACCACGGGATTGCTTTCCATGATAAATATCTTCAAGTAATTCGAGGTCTCGCTTCACTTCGAGACCCGCTGCATCAGGGAGTCTGTCCGTAAAAAGACGTCCTTCAAGATGATCAAATTCATGCTGAACAACACGGGCCAAAAAACCATCCAGATCGATACGTATTGGCTGACCGTCTACACTCCAAGCCTCAACTACCACTTGCTGTGGCCGTCGAACATCGGCTCGTAGCCCCGGAAGGCTGAGGCATCCTTCCTCTTGTATCGCAGTACCACGCGGCCGAGTTAAAATTGGATTCAGAAAGGCCAGCTCCTCACCCGAATTTGGATCACCCGTAGCATTGACTACAAACATTCTATACGGCAGGGCGACTTGATTAGCAGCCAACCCCACCCCTTGAGATTCATACATGATATCAAACATCTGTTCGACGGCATCACGGACCCCTTGATCAATACGGAGAAGTGGCTTTGACTTCCGAAAGAGTGCCGGGTGTGGATATTCAACCAAACGAAGCGTGCCGATGGAAGACTCGGCAGACGGTTGGGATTCAGGATTTTGTGAAGAGGACACGGAAAAACCTATACGCTTGAAACGAAAACATTCCTTCCGAAAGAACACTTCTTATATAATACTGTTTTCTTAGCCTGCCAACAGGAACCACCCCGTGAATACCGAACCGTCTGATGCAACCAAGTCTGCTGCCTGGAGGCATCCAGCCGTGGTATTGGCAACATGTTTTTGGATCGGCAGAGTCCGTCCAGCACCCGGAACGTGGGGGTCTGCAGCTGCATTACCAATTATTGCAGCACTTTCATTTGTGCAGATTCCTTTCTTTCTCGAATTGCAGTTATGGGTGACAATCTGCTGCATTGCTATTCCGGTCTGCACGATTGCTTCACAGCAACTCGGAGGAAAAAAAGACCCGTCATCCATCGTCCTTGATGAATTTGCTGCAATGCCATTTGTTCTTCTTGTTGTTCCTCCCCAAGAGCGAACATGGCTGATCATGCTTCTCGCTTTCCTGCTCTTTCGATTGTTTGACATCACAAAACCGCCTCCTTGTCGACAGCTTGAAAATCTTCCTGGAGGTCTCGGCATCATGGCCGATGACTGGGCTGCTGCTGGCCTTGCAGCCTGTACACTTTTCGTGATTAAGACTCTCATGCATTCCTACGGATAGCTCGTCCTTTGATTCGGCCTGGTGACTCTCGCTACAAACTAATCATGAGAAATTTGTTCGTGTCGTATCAGTTTATCAATCTCACCAGACCGAAGCGATTCAACGAATGCTGGCACGGTTCCGTAAACTACATTGCTCGTGATCTGGACCACCCAATTATGGATAAGCGGTGTAATTGTTATCACAAATCTTGCGTTCATATGTGCCTCCCACATTTCAATTGATGTTCCCATTGAAGCCTCAGGAACGTACGCGATCAACACATCAAACTGTTGACACATTCGGATATGCTGGCAAAACACGTCCCGAGCATGACCACTGCTATACCCGACTGATTCGGTGTGGTTCGCAAATGGATCATAGACTTCTGCCTTTGGCCAGTGTCCCTGTACAATATCGTGTAATGAATCACGATATGATTGATCATGCACACAAGCCGAAACATGCGACCCCTGCATAATCCCCGCAAGAAAAATTTTCATGGCACACTCCACATCAACAAAAAGAAAAACTTCTCGTCCCGTGCCCCAAAAAAGACCACGCACGAAGGTAACACGCACTGCACAATCTGTTGCACAAGACTCGTCAAACATACCCGAGATTGATTTGGCACGAGCGCAAAAAACTGTTCTTGATCTTTTAAAGATTCCTGGCATTTCAGGGCAGGAAAAACAAGTCGCTGAAGCCATTCGAAAAAAACTACTCGACGCTGGCTGCTCAAAAAACATCATCTCATTTGATCAGGCACATAAAAAAACACCTCTGAAAGGTAACTGTGGAAACTTAATCGTAAAATTTCCGGGGACGCGAAGAGGACCACGCCGACTGCTTATGGCACACATGGATACTGTCCCTGTTTGTGAAGGAACAAAACCTGTTCTTCGTGGAGACATCGTAAAAAGCGGCAATCCAGCGACGGGTCTTGGGGCGGACGACCGTTCCGGCTGTGGCGTCGTACTCTCAACTGCGCTTGAAATCTTACGTCAAAAAATTGATCATCCACCACTTACATTCTTCTTTGCAATACAGGAGGAGGTGGGGCTGTGGGGCGCTCGTACAGTCAAGGCAATCGACCTCGGAAAACCAAAGCTAGCGTTTAATTTTGACGGTGGGAATGTGGACAAGTTGACGATTGGGGCAACCGGTGGTGAGCGTCTCGACATCACCATCGAAGGAATCCCAAGCCACGCCGGAGTTGCCCCAGAACACGGCGTTTCAGCAATTGCAATCGCTTCACTTGCCATCGCATCATTGCATGAAGACGGCTGGCATGGGTTAGTTGAGAAAGGGTCGAAGAGGGGAACGAGCAACATTGGGGTGATTCATGGCGGTGCTGCTACCAACGTTGTTGCAGAGCGAGCAACTCTGCGGGCGGAGGCAAGAGGACATGACACCGCGTTTCGAAATAGGATTGTTCGAGCAATCGAGAAGGCATTTAAACAAGCCGCAAATCAAGTGAAATCGGCGAGCGGTCGTAAAGGAACTGTTTCAATATCAAAACGGCTCGACTACGAAGCTTTTCAGCTCACAAAAAACGATCCCTCAATTACAACTGCACACAGGGCACTCCAGGCCCTCGGTCACACACCATACTACGACATTTCCAATGGAGGCTTGGATGCCAATTGGATGGCAGCCAATGGCATACCGACAGTCACTCTTGGCTGCGGACAGCATGACATCCATACAACCAATGAATGGCTGGACCTGAAAACCTATAAGGCTGCATGCCAAACTGCGATTATGCTAGCCACGATGGATTAGACTCCGTTTCATTTTCTTTCAGCAAAGCACTTCGTCTTCCCTGACTGATTTATCACTCGTCTCAACACAACTTTTTCCGTGCCACGACGTTTCATACCATAATGAACATACCTCGGTGGAATATTGGGATTATTGGTGGAGGGCCGGGCGGCCTCTTTACTGCCTATCGTCTCGAGCAGCTCTGCTCCACACCTCTCAACATTTCTATTTTCGAGTCAAGCGATCGACTCGGAGGGAAATTGTTGACTGAGCATTTTTCATCCAAAGGCATACAGTACGAAGCTGGTGCCGCTGAGTTTTATGATTACTCCCTGATAGATGAAGATCCGCTTCGAGAACTCATTGAACACTTTGGTCTTCAAACGCAGTCGATGGGCGGCACATCAATAGTCCAAGAAAACAAGGTCTTAGGAACAATTGAGGATGCACACGACAGTCTTGGTGAGGGTGCTCTTCACGAATTCCTACGGTTCAACAACCGCGCGAAATCAGAAGTCTCACCGCGGCAGTTTTATGACGGCACTTCGACTTCTCACATCAATGCTTTGGGCACGAGTCTTCAAGAAGAGCGATTCAGCACATCGCTAGATCGCCTACCAAAAAAAACCAAAGAGTATCTTCAGCAGCACATCCATAGCGACCTTGCCGCTGAGCCTGCTCAGACAAGCCATCGATATGGGCTCGACAACTATCTCATGAACGATCCCGCTTATATGCAGCTGTACAGCATTACTGGGGGCAATGATCTTCTCGTCCATGCTCTCGCCTGTCGCCTCTCTGCAGGCGTTCGATTGAATACCAAAGTAACAACTGTCAAAAAGAGCAAACAAAATACACTTGAACTCTCTTGGAACACAGAAGATGGTCATCAGAGTGAAGAATTCGATGCTGTTGTCGTCGCTCTCCCAATTGAGCCACTGAAGAAACTGGTGTTTCTCGACAGCTCCCTTGCCTCTGCAATGCAAAACCACATTGCGCACCATGATCACCCTGCTGATTACCTTCGGATCACAATCCTCTTTGAGAAACCATTCTGGAAATCATGGCTCCATGATTCGTACTGCATGCTTGATGCTTTTGACGGCTGTTGCCTCTATGACGAATCGTCACGAATACCGGAAGCACAGTATGGAGTCCTCGGCTGGCTGCTCGGAGGCACTGCTGCTCAAACGATGGCCGAATACAGTGATGAGGAACTTATATCTGCGGCACTCAAATCACTCCCATCTCACCAAGAGGAGGCGAAAAAACTTTTCTGTGAGGCCAAAATACATCGCTGGATCGGCGCAGTAAGTGCTCAGCCAGGTGGCTTCCAACAACGTGGAACTGATCTAAAGCATTGCCCTGATACTGGCACGTGTCCACACCTACTCGTAGTTGGGGATTACCTGTTTGACTCCACATTGAATGGCGTACTAGATTCTGCCGATTATGCTGCAGGCTGGATCACAACGATGGCAGCAGCCCAAGAGTAAGATAAGTATGAACACAAACGTTCCACCTGATTCCCAAGAAGATGACCCAGCAGGAAGCACAAATGCATCCACGAATTCTCACCATGGTAGACATGTGGAGGAGGTTCGTTTTCCATCGATATCTGAGCAAAAAGCAGTTGAATTTTTAAAAATCGCTACTGACGATCCTATCGAAAGTCATTTCAATGACTGCATCACCTGGGTCAACAGCGGTCAATCATGTGACAAACCGATTGTTCTTGAACTGTATGGCACGCTTGTCGTCTGGACACCAATACGAATGGTCTTAGTCACGGCACCGCGGCACTTCAAGAAGGCCGAGCAGGCCATATTAGATTTCACAACAACGGTATTTGAAGTCAGTGCTATTGAACATGCACTTCCTTCAGCATGGGAACACTACGAGAATGACTTATCAAGCGGATTCTTGTTTCATGATTCAGACAAAGAATCTGCCGCCGCTCTAGCTCATCGGTATAAGCAAGCGATGTCACTGGCAGGAAAACTTTCCAGACTCTCACCCCACATTCATTTAGCACCTGAACACCCACCGACTCTCGCTGGCCAACTTGGTGAGCGACTCCGAGATCGCTCTCGACTGGTCGACCGTGAAGAATTTGCCAGCGAGCAGCTTGACACCATTATTCGTCTCTATGAAACCACAGGGCAACGCGTGAGCGAATACGTGTTGGCACAGCGAGAATATGTTTTAATCTGGGCGATCGTTTTCTTGCTCGCAGCAGAAATCGTACTGCTGCTCGTTGATTTGATCTCAACCGCAGGAAATTGATATCGTGCGACTTCTGTCTATTGATATTCTGCGAACTGCAGCTATTGGAATGATGGTGCTAGTCCACTTTGTAGAAAACCTTTCGGCTCAGTACAGCCCATCAGTTGCTGGCCCGGCTTCTCGAGAACATCTCTGGTGGCTACCGGTTGGCTTGGCGGCGCCACTCTTCACGTTACTGGCCGGCGTGAGTTATTACTCTTGGCTGACCCTTCAAAGAGATAGAGGAATCGACGATCGCACAATCTCAAAACGAACTGTTCGTCGTGGCCTTTTCCTTATTGGAATTGGCTTTGCATTCAACGTATTCGTCTGGCTACCAGAAGACACATTCAATTGGGACATCCTCACCTTTATTGGATCCGCACTCATCTTCTTAAACATCATCCGCAAGATACCGACAGAAGTATTGGTTTTCGGCATTATTCTTGTGGCTATCATTAGCCCCGCTCTTCAGGGAATCAGCGACTACTACGCTTTCTGGGTTAATGGATATTTCGAGTACGACTTTATTCTCTCTGATATCGTCCTTGGATACCTTGCAACCGGATATTTCCCAATTTTTCCTTGGATCATTTTTCCGGCTATCGGGTTTGTTATTGCACCCATACTCTTTCCATCGGCTGCAACGCACTCTCGAGGACAGCGGCCTTCTAAACTGCTCTTAACGACTTGTTTGAGCATTGGATGCATTGCAGCATCGGTCGTATTACAACAAATCACTTTCTTGTCTCCTCTTATTTATCGAAAGACAATGTTTCCAGCCTCCACTAGCTATCTCCTTGGAGCGATCGGTCTGTCTACTCTCAGCCTATTCGCACTCCATAGGATCGTTGACAAAAAAGAAGATGAGACAACCCACTCTCACGCCTTCGAAGATCTTGCAAAATGGTTTCGTGTCGTCAGCAAACACTCCCTCTCGATCTACCTCATACATCACATGATTCATCTTTGGCCGCTCTGGATTTATGGGCTTATGACAGTGGGAGAACCCACCGCTCATTGGCAAAAAACCCTACCCGTCATCTTTTCGACGACACTTGCCCTTTTCTTCTGTGCTCTTGTTATCCCGGCATTTCTCATCATTGATAAATATCGTGTACCAACTGCTGAACGTATCATGCGATGGATAGGTGATTGAGCCAATACTTCAAAACCCCCATTGGTTTTCAGACCGAAAAACACAGCACCAGCACCTACTCAGATAGACGGCAAGCTATGTGGCACGTACATTCCCTAGATCATGACGACTAAGAAAAAGAAAACGGTACGTCGACAGCTATCTTCCAAACGGATACCAAGCCGAGTCCGTGAGGGCGACTGTCTTGAATTATTAAGTCGTGTTTCAACAGATAGCATTCCCCTCGCATTTGCTGACCCGCCATTTAATATAGGCTATTCATACGACACCTATCATGACCGCCGTTCAACTGATGACTATCTCGACTGGTCCACTCGTTGGATGAGTGAAATCCATCGCGTCCTACGACCCGATGGAACATTTTGGCTCGCCATAGGTGATGAATACGCTGCTGAACTCAAGGTCATTGCTACAAGAGATCTCGGTTTTGTATGCCGTAGTTGGGTCGTCTGGTACTACACTTTCGGCGTAAATTGTCAGCAGAAATTCAATCGCTCACATGCCCACTTGTTCCACTTTGTCTGTGACCCAAAGTCCTTCACCTTCAACGCCGATGCGATCAGAGTGCCATCAGCAAGGGAATTGGTCTACGGTGATCGCAGAGCAAATCCAAAAGGACGACTTCCGGATGACACCTGGATCTTGCGACCTCAGGACCTAACAAGCGGCTTCAATACAGATGACGACACATGGTACTTTCCTCGAGTGTGTGGGACATTTAAGGAACGGTCTGGCTGGCATGGCTGCCAGATGCCCGAACAACTTCTTGGACGGATCATTCGGTCATCAAGCCACCCAGGAGATCTCGTCATTGATCCGTTTGCTGGAAGTGGCACAACGCTTGCTGCCGCAAAGAAACTTGATCGTTCATACCTCGGATTTGAACTCTCCGCAGATTATGTTGCACATATTCGAAAACGGCTGGCGTCCATCAAGAACGGTCAGGCGCTTGACGGATCCCCTGAGCCACTCAAAAGTGTGCCCTCCACGCCACAAGGTAGACCTCTCAAAAAGCCTTCTCGCCGCCGTCGAACAAAGTCATAACAACACCTTTTCTTTCGCACTTGCCTTCTTGTACCGAACGGTGTTGAATAAATGATCGAATAGCTCGTATCGGGCCCTGGAACACTCCTCCTTCAGCAAAGCACTTCATTATGAAATACGGAATTAATCTGCTTCTTTGGACCGACTCGATGCATGACGGTCTCATACCCACGGTTGAGACCATCAAAAAGATGGGCTATGACGGTGTGGAAATGCCACTGTTCGACCCAAACAGACAGCTCTATGAAGAATGGGGAAAAAAACTCGATGACATTGGCTTGGAGCGAACCGCTGTCACCATTCGGGGAGCTGAAGACAATCCAATAAGTCCGTCCGCGAGCGTACGATCTGCAGCAGTTGATGCAATGAAAAAAACCATCGACTGTTGCCATGCTTCCGGTGTGAAACTCCTGGCTGGACCAACTCACTCTGCTCTTGGTGAATTCTCAGGGTGCGGACCAACAGACGACGAAATAAAGTGGGGCGCTGAAACAATGCGGCAGGTTGCCGAGTATGCCTCCACTGCCGATGTCACGATTGTCGTTGAGTATCTCAATCGATTTGAAAACTATTTCCTTACGAGCGTCGCCCAAACTGTTTCTTTTGTTGGCGAAGTTGATCATCCAAATGTCAGAATGATGTACGACACATTTCATGCAAATATTGAAGAAAAAAATCTGACAGATGCTATCGATGCTGCAATGCCTTGGACAAAAATCGTTCATATTTCAGAAAATGATCGGAGTACTCCAGGACAAGGACATGTTGCATGGGATGAAACGTTTGATGCCATCAAGAAAACGAACTGGGATGGCTGGATGGTCGTCGAAGCGTTTGGCCTGGCACTTCCAGCAATTGTTGCAGCTACAAAAATCTGGCGGAAGATGTACTCAACAGAGGAACAACTCGCCAGCGATGCGCTGAAATTCATGAAAACCAACGTCGACAGACGCTGGAAGTGATCAGACGTGACCTCGACGGGTTACGGACTCACTCAATGAGTGCCGAAAAGAACAGGAATGCAACTCGTGACAGATGAGCCACGGAAGGCAAAAAAAACACCGGGTGGATTTGATGGGCCTCCGGCTGAAGGAGGACTGTCGATCGATCGATTAGCACAGGCTTTTGCCGCCATGATGGGTGAGCAAGACCCGTACGAGACGGCAATAAAAGGCACTCAAGAGGTCGTTGAGGTCGACACGTCACCAGACCTTGACGAGTTGGGAAGCGATGTCGATGTATCACACACACCTTCATGCCGTGTGAACCCACAATCGATTCTTGAAGCTCTTCTATTTGTTGGTTTACCCGAGGGGCAACCACTCTCAAGTGAAAGGGTCGCGAGCCTCATGCGGGGAGTTCGTTCGACAGAAATTGATGAATTTGCCCGAGATCTTGCTCATCATTACGAAACCAATGGGTGCCCTTACGAAGTTGTGTCTGAGGGAACAGGCTGGTTGCTTCGACTCCGAAAAGAGTTTCGTCAATACGGTGCCGTCCTCGAGGCCAAAACCCGTCGTGTACGACTTGATGCAGGAGCACTTGATGCTTTGGCTGTTGTCGCCTGGAACCAACCAGTGGCCCGAGACGATTTGACACGACTCGGATGTGATGCCACTCCTGCGGTTATGCGACAACTGGTGCGTCGTGGTTTACTCGAGCTAGTCAAACTTCCACGTGACGATGGTCAAGAAGAGATACCGTGCTATCGTACGACACCACGATTCCTCGAAGTTTTCCAACTCCGTTCCCTCTCTGATCTTCCTGATCCACATGAGCCACCGCGATGACTATTGAATTAGCATACGGCGGTATTACTCATTGACGCACTGTTGCTCCACCCACTTAACGGCAGCCTCGCGTGATTCGATTTTTTTATCAAGTTGCAACAATCGCAATTGATTCAAAAGATGTCCAACAAGTGGTCCTGATGGAACACCGATTTGTAGTAAATCATTGCCACGGAGCAGGTGGGAAGGATTGAGTTCGGCGTCAGTCCGCTGCACCTGATTACTAACCCATGCCACATTTTCTGATGAAAAGTAATTACTCACGGCAAGTGATGCCATGAGATCAGCTAAATGAAATCGCCATTCGTGGGCCAGCCATGGCTGAAGTAGAGACCACGGGGCACGTGCATAATTAGACACAAAATCCTTTGATCGAAAAACAGAAAGTGCCTTGACTAACCAAACTGCAAGCCTTCGTTCAAGATTTGAGAGTCGGAGATGATTACATATTGCAACAACTGATTCAGGCTCCTCGCGGCAAAGAATTGCCATGGCCAATGGCAGACTCGGCTCACAAAGGGCATCAAGAGCATCCGACGCACTCGACCAGAAAGACTCGGTTTTGTTCAATCGGCCACCGAACAATGGATTCACGAGGCCGGTGCCTACCAGAAGCCGTAGCGCCTGACCACGGCCTTCCCGTGAAAACATCAACCGAAGCTCCGCAGCCAACCGTTCTGGGCTGACTAATGCAAGTTGATATGCGAACCGATCGATGGCATCCCGAGTCTGAGATTCCAATGGAAATTCAAAGTTTGCTGAAAAACGCACAGCCCGTAACATTCGGAGATGATCCTCTCCAAATCTCATGGCTGGGTCACCGATAGCACGAATAATTCCTTCGTGCAAATCCCGCTGCCCCCCCACGTAGTCAACAACAACTCCTCCAACCGGATCAAAGAAGAGGCCATTGATTGTAAAATCACGGCGAAGAGCATCTTCCTGCGCATTGCAGAAAGTGACTCCTATCGGACGACGTCCATCAATGTACTCGGCATCAGAACGGTATGTCGCAACCTCTACATTCCCAGATGCTTTCGATCCGATTACTGTGATCACACCAAATGCAGCGCCGATAGCGATCGTGTGCCTACGACCAAAAAGTTCTCTGACGCTATCCGGGTGGGCAGACGTTGCGACGTCATAATCCATCGGGACTCGATCTAATAACTGATCACGAACACATCCCCCAGCCCACACTGCTTCATATCCTTGCTGTCGAAGTTTCTCTACAACCTCGACAGCAAACATACGGGCAGCAATAGGATCAATGTGACTGAGTGGCATCTTGCAGCTTGACCTTTCAGTATATTCTCACCATTGTGGATACATTGAGCGTACAATCAACAGCACCCACTAGCCGTGACGATCCGTATTTCGATAAACTTTTAACTATGACTTTACCAACAGAAATTATTCCAAGCGACGCCTCAACACTGCTTGATACTTCAAAACAAGCTGATTGCCTCTTGCTTGACTGCCGAACAGAAGAAGAATATTCGATAGCAAAAATTGCTCAATCCAAGCTCATCCCGATGCAGGAAATCCCCGGAAGATTGGATGAACTAGAGCCTTGGAAGCAAAAACGTCTCGTTGTGCACTGCCACCACGGAGTCCGGAGCCTCCGTGTAGCGAAATGGCTACGAGAACACGGCTTTGACAATGCCCAGAGTCTCAAGGGCGGCATTGAAGCGTGGAGGAATGAAATTGATTCTTCAATCCCTGCATACTAGGGATGTTTGGCTGCCACCTGTGCAAGTGGCTGGCAAGCCGGTATCTTTGTTACGAATCTTGCGGTCGGGGCTGTAAGCCTCGACTGCTCATGACATTTTCTTTTGAATTGCCTTAAAACGGATTTTCCCAAGTCAAATATCCTCGCAGGAGACGACCATGTCCAGCAGCGCACCAAACTCTGATAGTCCGCGTTTTTCCAGACGCAATGCCGTAAAGATTGCCACCGTTGCTGGCGGAGCAATTGCTTCGATGCGAGGAGTACATGCCCAAACTCAGTCCACCGAAGTTATTCGAATCGGTCTCGTTGGTTGCGGCGGACGAGGCACTGGAGCTTTAACGCAGGCTCTGAGCGTAAATGGTTCAAATATCAAAGTGACTGCTGTTGCGGATGCCTTCGAAAGCAATATTAGCCGGACGCTTCGAGCAGTGGAGAAAATGAAAGACAAAGTCGATCTCCCGAAAGAGCGGCAGTTCCATGGACTCGATGCGTACAAGAAGGTTCTTGATCATTGTGATCTTGTCATTCTTGCTACTCCTCCTGGCTTTCGTCCGTACCACTTCGAAGCCGCTATCAACGCAGGCAAACATGTGTTCATGGAAAAGCCCGTTTGTGTTGACAGTGCTGGAGCTCGTCTTGTGCTCGAGGTTGCAAAGAAGGCTGATGAAATGAACCGAAAGGTCGTTGTTGGACTGCAGCGTCACTATCAGGCTAGCTATCGGGAAACAATCAAACGCGTTCGTGATGGTATGGTTGGTGATATTATCGGTGGTCAAGTTTACTGGAATGGCAGCGGCATCTGGTACCGAAAACGAGAAGCCGATATGAATGAAATGCAATTCCAGGTTCACAACTGGTATCACTTCAATTGGCTCTGTGGTGACCACATTTGTGAACAGCATGTTCATAACATTGACGTTGCAAACTGGTTCCTGGACATGCTTCCTGAATCGGCCTACGGCGTTGGAGGAAAGCAGAACAGAGTGGTTGGACAGCCAAGTGAGATTTATGATCACCATGCTGTGAATTTCAGTTATCCCAATGGCGTCCGCATTGCCAGTCAATGCCGACAATTCCCGGGTGGCCAGAACCGCGTGAATGAAGAATTCCAGGGAACAAAGGGATTTGTGAAAATTGGTGAAATAACAGATTATTCTGGCAAAGTTCTTTGGAAGTACGAAGGACCGACCAAGTCAAAGAGTAAAGATGCCGGTGGCTCCACGAACCCGTATCAGGTTGAACACAACGAACTTCAGGCAGCTATTCGTAACGATACGCCACTCAACAACGCCTACTATGGGGCAACCTCAACCTTTTCCGCAGTTCTTGGTCGAACGGCAACGTACAGTGGCAAGCCACAGGAATATGAGAAGCTTCTGGCTGCTGATTACAACCTGATGCCTGATAACCTGACCTGGGAGTCAACTCCACCTGTCGTTCCGGATAAAGATGGCAACTATTCGTTGCCTATGCCAGCAACCTATAAGCTTGCGAAGAAAATGACCTCCTAAGTTACGGAGGCACAGCGTATGAAAATTGGTATCCCAAAGGAAACGAAGAAGGACGAATATCGCGTCGCGATTCTTCCTGTTGGGGTCGAAGAGTTGGTGCGGGCCGGCCATACTGTTACGCTGCAAAAAACAGCAGGGAGTGGCTCCGGACTATCTGACAGTGCGTACGAAGAGTGCGGTGCGCTTCTAGTTGACACCGCGGATGAAGTTTTCGGCTCAGCTGATCTCATTGTCAAAGTCAAAGAACCCCAACCAAAAGAAATATCACTTATTCGGCCTCAGCAGATTGTATTCACGTACTTTCATTTCGCTGCTGATCAGGAATTGACAGAACGTTTCCTCGAGACAGGGGCCACTGCCGTCGCATACGAAACACTTCGTGACGAACAGGGAGCGTTACCACTGCTGAAACCGATGAGCGAAGTGGCTGGAAGAATGAGTATCCAGGAAGGTGCAAAGTACCTTGAGAAACCTCAAATGGGACGAGGCATTCTGCTCGGGGGTGTCCCGGGTGTACCGCCTGCTAATGTTCTTGTCCTTGGAGCCGGTACCGTTGGGGCCAACGCGGCAAAAGTAGCAGCGGGTTTTGGTGCAAACATTGGTCTCCTGGATACGAATCTTGAACGGCTTCGCTATCTCGATGACGTCACTCCGCCAAATATTGATTGCTTGTATTCTGATCGTCATACCATCCGAGAATGGCTTGGCCGTGCTGATCTCATAATCGGCAGTGTGCTGATCCCTGGCGCCCGTGCACCACACCTTATTGAACGCAATGATTTGCGTCTTATGAAACCCGGGTCTGTTATTATCGATGTCGCAATTGACCAAGGTGGCTGTATTGCCACGAGCCGCCCAACATCACATGCCGAGCCAACATTTGTTGTTGATAACGTAGTTCATTATTGTGTGACAAATATGCCAGGCGCTGTCGGACGGACAAGCACGTACGCCCTGTGTAACGCTACACACCCCTACGTTCTCACACTTGCTAACGAAGGGATCATGGACGCCGCACGTACAAGCCGAGCAATTCAGACGGCTGTCAACGTCTTCGATGGCAAACTTATTGAGCCTGCTGTAGCAAAATCATTTAATCTCCCCTGCAGCCCAAATCCTTTCTCCAACAAGTAAGCACCGATGCACTGCATTATTCTAGTACAGCAGCCTTTTCAGCCAGCAACAATCATCGGAAATCAGTAACGGATTAATTCAATCACAATGAACACACACCTTTCGAATGAAATTAACACTGTCTGCTGGCAGGGTGATAGTGACGGCCACCTTGAAATCCTCGATCAGACCAAACTTCCAACTCAGATCAAAAATATTGTCTGCAAAGATGTTCCGGCGGTAGTTGAATCGATTAAATTATTGAGAGTGCGAGGTGCACCTGCAATCGGTATTGCCGGCGCCTATGGAATGGTACTGGCAGTTCATCAGGCGATGCTCCTTGAGGATTCAAGCAAGAAAAAGATTGCATACATTCAACAACGTGCAGAGGATCTTGCAACCTCGAGGCCGACTGCTGTAAACCTCCGCTGGGCGATCCAGCGAATTGAACGTCTCATTTTAAATGCAGGCGAAAATCCAGAGTTTTCAAACTTATCAAAGGCTGTGCTTGCCGAAGCGAAGCGAATTCAGGAAGAAGACCAGCATCTCTGTGAAAAAATTGGTGAGCATGGTGCTTCAATTCTTCCTGATGGCGACCTTCTAACCCATTGCAATACAGGAGCTTTGGCAACTGGTGGCATTGGCACTGCACTTGGTGTGATTGTCACTGCTTGGGAGCAAGGTCATCGTTTTCACGTATTCGCCGATGAAACCCGGCCTTTGCTGCAAGGCGCTCGGCTTACCGCCTGGGAACTCACCCAACGAAAAATACCAGTAACTGTGCTTGCAGATGCAGCTGCCGCGCACCTTTTGAAAACAAAGCACATAGGCTGCTGTATTGTTGGAGCTGATCGGATCACAGCAAATGGAGATACTGCTAATAAAATTGGGACGTACGGTCTCGCTTTATTAGCCAAGGCTCACAATGTTCCATTCTTTGTTGCAGCCCCATCGAGTACATTTGATCTCACCCTTCAAGCCGGCGATGAAATACCGATCGAAGAACGCGACGAAAATGAAATCCTTCAGCCGTTTGGCTTTCAATCTACTCCAGCATCAGCTCGCGGCTATAATCCGGCCTTCGACGTCACACCAGCTCACCTCATCACAGCGATAATCACCGAGCGTGGTATTATTAGAAATGTAAATGAACAAACAGTTGCAGCGGTACTAACCGACTGCCCCTAGCCGTACTAGATAAACAAAACCTCCCTGCGAACACTCAAAGCATGTCCTCTTCTACTCAGCAGGTCGTTATCGTCGGCAGGCCAAACGTTGGAAAATCGAGTATTTTCAATTGGCTTTCTCAGCGACGAATCGCAATTGAAGATCCGACTGCAGGTGTTACTCGAGACCGTCTCACCCAACGGATTGAATGTGGTGAAAAGATAATTGATCTCATAGATACCGGTGGCATGGGCTTTGACGACCCAGATGGATTGACTGAGCAGATCGACATGCAGATAGAAGCTGGCTTGGCTACAGCTGGAGTAGTGGTTTTCGTAGTTGACATCCGAACTGGTCGTGTTCCGGCAGATGGAGAAGTAGCTCTACGACTGCGACAGTCAGGCGCCAATGTTCTTCTGGTAGCAAATAAGTCTGATGATGAAAAATATGATGTCTTAGGTCATGACTTTGATGAACTCGGATTTGGTTCGCCAATTGTTACAAGTACGAAACAGAACCGTCACCGCGATGAATTAGTTGAAGCAATTACAACACTTCTTCCGGCAACCATAGGAAATGACGACGCGACCACAACAGCTCTTCCAGAAATGAAGGTAGCAATTGTTGGCCGCAGAAATGTTGGAAAAAGTACGTTTGTGAATGCTCTCGCAAAAGAAGAACGAGTAATTGCCAGCCCGATCGCAGGGACTACACGCGACAGCATTGATGTTCGTTTTGAAGTAGACGGGCACTCTTTCCTTGCAATTGACACGCCCGGACTTCGGAGAACCAAAAGCCGCAAAAGTGATATCGACTTTTACTCAACCCACCGCGCCGAAAGAAGTATTCGCCGCGCTGATGTAGTTCTCATGCTTTTCGATGCAACAGAGCCCGTGGGAAAAGTTGACAAACAACTCGTTGATCTCATTGTCGAGCAGCAGAAACCTGTTCTTTTTGTTGTCAACAAGTGGGACTTATACGCTGGAGATGTAGAAAGAAGTGAATGGGCGCAATACCTTCGTGACACGTTCCGTACAATGCCGTGGGCTCCTATTGCATTTGTGACCGCCACGACCGGACGTAATGTCAAAGCAGCAATCGACACAACGCAACGACTCTTTCGCCAGAGTCAGGCTCGAGTCCCAACAGCGGCGCTGAATACAATCATTCACGCGGCCACTCAAGCTACCCGACCCCCTGCCGATCGCCGAGGCCGGCCTGTACGCATCTATTTCGCTACGCAGGTTGATACTGCTCCACCAACAATTGTTCTTTCGACGAGCTCTCCTGAAAGCCTCAGTGCACCTTACAAAAGGTACCTTCTTTCATCACTCCGAAAGAATGCTCCATTTACTGAAGTACCAATAAAACTTTTAGTGCGTAATCACAAATCTCGTGAGTAAGCGTCTACTTGTTGATGGAGTTTTCTCACGACATCAATATCTTCTCGTGATACTGGGACACCTTCCAGAAAACAATCTGGCTGATGTTTTATTTCTGGAACAAGTTTTTCGAGTACGACTTGTATAAGACGTTCTATTCCTTGACCAGTGCGAGCAGATGTTGGAACCATTGGTTCTGAAAGAGGCTGCTCAGATAACTGCTTGTTGCTGCATAAATCTAATTTTGTACCAACGCTGATATATGGCGGAAGAGCATCGCCTAATTGTGCTGTTGAAAAACCATCTACTGCCGATGGGTCTAATGATTGAACATGCAATATAAGATCAGCATTCAATGCTTCCACCGCAGCTCGATCTATTCCCTTTTGTTCAATTCCATTAATTTCTTGCTTTTGATTGTCGACAATATGGAAACCTGCTGTGTCGATGAAATTAACTGACCACCCATCAATAACAGCTCGCGTCTCCAGCACGTCACGTGTTGTTCCGGCATGGGGGGAAACAATGCTTCGATCATATCCCACCAGTGCATTTATCAGACTACTTTTCCCAGCATTTACCGGACCCAATAAAATGACTCGCCAAGGTTGTGCTAAACGTAAGCCAATTCGGGAAGCACGTTCCAAACGGTCGATAACCGCTTTTGCAACAACGATTTGGTCCATACATCTCGGAGTCGTATCGAGTGTTTGCTTAATTCGTCTGATATCTTTCTGAAAGGAACCCGCGAGCTGCCTCGTAAGTATTTGGGCTGCATACGATCCATCAACTTGAGCAAGCTGTTTTCGAATGGTGGTATCACGACGGTCTTTTTGTAAGCGGGCATGCCACGTATTCCATGAGACTTCATCAGCACCTGATGCCACAAAAATCTCTAAAAAAGAATGAACAACAGCCCTGCCACCATGAGAATGGATTTCCCAGCTATCTTCTCCTGTTCGAACCAAGACAACACATTCCTGGCTTTCCTGAGGCTGACCGCCCTCCCTCTCCAATGAACGAACACCTTCCCTGCCGGTCAAGAATTCGTGATGCCATTGGCCAACTGCAATACGACCAATAGCTAATGATTCGATCGAGGTGCCTTTGAACGCATGAAAATACGCTTTGAGAGTCGGACACGCTTTGGCTCCATACAGGCCAACAATGCCGAGTGCCCCTGGTTGTGACGGAGTAAGTCGTGAAACAAAAAACTGACTCTTTTTTAACCCAACAGCAGCATCCTCAGGTTGGCGATTTGACATTGAAAACTACTAGAAGTACAAAATCATGGTGGGGAGGGGATATTAGGTGCAGGATTTATTCATCCTAACATGGCCTATTTCAAGAATATTACTTTTCTGCAAGTGGGGACCAACATATTTGCTACTTCAGTCATGTTGATTTCTTCTCATAAACATTTTCGCTTTCCGTTCATTTTTACGAATTCTCAACACTAAAAGGGTAGGCAAATGACCGATAATCAAAGTTCTGATACACAGAAAACTCCCGCAGATCTTTCCAGAGCAATTGATAGTCTTGAGAAAAACCTAGACAGCATTAGCCGCTCCCAACGTTCTGGCCGTATAACTGTTCTGGTCGGTTCTCTTGCTCTTCTTTCAATGATTCTTATTTTTGGATTCACTTTGTTCAAAACACTAAAAAATCAGCTCAATGAGGACACACTACAGGCTGCCTTACAGGAGAAGGCTGAGCAATTACTCCCTGATCTTCAAGAAAAGTTTACGAAAGCTGCTATGGCAGCTGTCCCAACGTATCGTGCATTAGCACTGGAGCGATTGAAGACGCTTCGTCCTAAGCTTCAGGAAATGATTACAAAAGAAGCAAAATCAATGGCTGATCGCATGCCCACCATGTTGCAAGAAAAAGCAAATGAAAGCCTACAGCGAGTCACCGATAAAGTAGCAGCTGATGTCAAAAGTGAACTTCCTAATCTCACACCGGAAAACGTCAAAAGACTCTCTGACATTACCGTAGAGGGAATGGCGATAGAAAGCGAAAAACTTCAGGAACAGCTGCACTCTCTCACGAAGGACGAAGTCGAACGTATCAGCAAACTGCTGGACACGCTTCCTATTGAGGCTGCAATGGCCATGAATGAAGAACTCCTTCAACAGCGATTCATGCACAACATTCTACTCATTGTTGATCGCACTGTCGCACCTACTATGTCGGTTCTCAAGACAGACTCTCCTTTTCTATCGAGTGATGACCTATAGAACAATGAGCCTCTACCATCACATCCTTTTATTTATTAACACTTTTCATTTCATGGAGATTTCAAGCAATGTCTAATTCAGATTTATCTACTATAGAGAACCGTTTACGGGCACTAGAGGATCGGGTTGGGAAGACCGCGAGCAAAGCAAAGAGTCGCTTTATGCTTACGGTTCTTGTTATGGCATGCCTTCTTGTAGGAGTCGGGATCTACCTACGTTTCTTATCTACGACCATCGCTTCTGTCGCTGAGGCCCCGACTCTTGTTCAACTCGTTGCCGATCAAGTTGAGCCTCGTCTTCAACAAGCACCCGCGCAACTTACCGAGTCACTGGAGGCGCAAGCACCAATGGTAGTCAAAAAAAGTGAGAAAATGATTCTCGACGCTGTACCAGAAGTTCTTGATCAGGCTGATTCCTTCATTGTTAGCTTCTTTGAGAAAGAGTTTGAAGAAATTGAGAAGAAGGCTTACGACGTCATCCATGAAGGATTTAATGACGTCATCACTCAAGCAAAAGAGAAAAAGATTGACCTGGCAAGAGAAGGTGAACTCGAAGCAGCGGTTGGTAAAATTGCTCCGAACCTTCGAAAAATGATCGAGATCATCATCGAGGAAAACCTGAAAGAGTTTGAGTCTGGCACGAATGAGATTTCGGCTTATGTAAGTCGGCTTTCAGCGAATGAAGGCCTTACGGATCACGAAAAAGCCCACAGAGAGATTATTATTTCTGGGATTGCTCTTATTAAGAAAATGGAGAACGACCCTTCGAGAGCTCCGATTAAAGGATTGCTTCGCGGTGATCTTCCAGCTGAGCAAAAACCAGCTTCTCAGACCAACTAATGCACTTACACCTACACGAACCAGTCCGGATTGCATGCCTGGGCTGGTTCGTCTTTTTATAAGTATGGAATCTGCTTGAACGAGCGATAGCCTCTGGTAACAGATAAACTGATACTAAAAAGGCTGGCATGGTTTTCAGCACATATGAGAGTTATCCAAACAGGAAGTATTAGGCATATCGATAGCCTGCACTCGCTGGGAATCACATTGAAAAAGGTTGCGTGCTGGTTGACAACCGCACGCTGCTTAGAAGCAGTGATACATCGTCTCTGCTGCATTTCACTCGGATGTACGACCAGCACCCTGTGAAAAGGCAAGTTCGTCTTGCCACTTTTTCAGGATTTTCTCACACACCTTACATTCCCCCGCGAGGCTGGCGTATTTTTCGCTGAGCGTTTTTCGTTTGCTTACTGCATTTTCCACTTGCTCATTGAGTTGTTTAACTTGTGAATTTACATCAGCAAGCTTTTTCTCTGCAGCCTTCTGCTCACTAATAGCAGCGGCGTTTGTCTTTCGTGATTCCTGAAGCTCTTGTTCAGCACGTACGACTGATGCCTGGGTTTCTATTAATGTTTTCTTTGCGGCATTCAGAATCTTTCCAGCAATCTCTTTCTCTGCACTTCCATTCGTATCATTCACCGTGCTCTCAAGAGATGAGACTATCTCGGTCGCCTTCTTCACCTTTGCTTTTACCACAACCAGTCGAGCCTCTACTGTTTTCACTCCATCAGCAGCTACTTCGGCTAGAGACTTCTTATTTTTCTCTTCGCCGCCTGTAACACCGAGACTTTTATTGGCTGCGGCGAGCTGGGAAATGAGATTCGCCTCAGTCTTTACTGCCTTTTCTTTTTCTAAAAGAACCTCCTGTGCTTTCTTTTTTGAAGCAACGGTTGCTTTCTGGGCACGATCTACGCGTTGCGAGAGTGGCTCTGGATTGGAATCCAACACGCCCAGTTGTGCTGGTTTGGCAACGTCATAAATCGTTATTTGACCCGACCAGTCTCCGGCAATCACAAGGGGAATCCCAGAGGTAACCGCCACTTTTGTACCGATATCCGGAAGAGTTCCAAGTTCATTCTCAAGAGTACCGTCAGCTTTCCATAGTTTTACTTTCCGATCACGACCCGTTGATACAAGCCGACCATCGTTAAGCCACCTTACATCGGTTGTTCCACCGCCATGGGCAGACCAGGACTTCACCTTCTTAGCAGTATCGGCTTCCCAGAGATGTATCGTGCCATCCTCAGACGCTGTCGCTAGCACAATCCCATCAGCTCGCCAGTCAATTGCAGTGATACCAGCTTTTTGGCCTTTGAGATCTCCCCAATGGCGAGCACCGAATGACTCCCACAGAAAAAGATTGCCTGCACGATCACCTGTTGCGAGCAGCACGCTGTCAGGAGAAAAGGAAACACTGGTTATCCAGTCCGTGTGTTTTGTTATTTCACTCTCTACGACACCATTTGATGTCTGAAGAAGACGTACAACCTTCGCCGACCCTCCCAAAGCGACCAGACGTTGATCAGCAGACAGGTCCGCAGCCAATACCTCATCAAACTCATCTCCGAGTTCCATTACTCGCTGAGCACTGGCTACATCCCAAATCACCACCCGACCACTTTTGGCAGCAATACCTCCTCCCGAAAGAAGAAGTTTTGCACTCCGAGAAAACCGAAGGTTCGTACACTCGCCTTCAGGAAAAGGCAGCACACCAATACATTCACGTGTTCGTGGCTCAAACAATAAAACCTGCTGGCTACTTCCAACTGCCACAAGATCACCATGAGGCGAGGCGTCGATTGACCGAATTGTTGTTGGCCGCAGTCCGTGAAAACATGGCTCGAGTGACAAGCGAGGTGGCATAATCAGTGGGCCGCTAGGCTTCACAATTGAACCGGAATCAAGAGCGAGCGAAGAACTTGCCTTCTGAGCAACAGGCCTTGCCCCATCCCGCTCAATAATTCCACCAGCTATCCATTCCTTTATCACCTTCAACATCGCATCAGGAATACGGTCGGCATCAGGTGGCATCGTTGGCTCTGATTCATGGCTGACAACCTGCCATAGATAGGATCCATCAGCATCTCCACCAGCAACGACATCACCCGAATTACCGCCGGCCATCATTTGCTGGTAGCTCGTCAAATCAAGCCCGCCAGCCTTTCGATCTGCATTGTGACAACTACAACACTTCTCACGAAAAACTGGTAACACATGATCCTCGTACGTCGGAGGCTTGTCCTCCGCCATTGCTGTTGATGCAGAAAAAAGAAGTACACAAAGCATAGCATTCAGAAACTGCCACGTACGTGAACATGGCAATCCTCGCCGGTGATTTCTTTTCATCGCATTGAAATATCTATTCATTGATTTAGATTCTCAAAACGTGTCTCAGTGTGAGATGAGAACACGCTTTCAACTACTAATGGTTAAAAATAAATTCAGGTGAATTTAAAAGTGCCCAGAAAACATCCTCGAGGGACTGCTTACGCCCTGTACCAGCCTGAACGGCTACGAGTGTCTCGACGCGCTCTCGCTCCTGGGGGAATCTTCCGTAGCATCGAACAAAGAGCTCATCAATAATTTCAGTATCGGGTCGTCCTTCTTTAATCCAACGATCAATAACGCCACCCTTCTGAATTCTCTGATTCCCAACATCTCCATTAAGCAGATGGAGTGCCTGCGATAGACTTGGATCCATACTCACCGCACAGGAACAGACCTCTTCCCGAGTAGCCCTTCCGAAAGTGGTTAGAAAGTAGGTCGATGTACGACCATCGGCCACCTGAACCGCCCGAGCTCCTTCAGGAAGACCTGGGAACTTATTTTTTGTTTCGGTTACCTGCGCAAGAATATCAAGAAGCACCTCCGCCCGAATTCGTCGCACAGCCGAATGTGAGAAATTTGAGTTATCAAGCACATTTGTATCGTTTGTGTCGCACGCTCGCTGATATGTTTTTGAATTTACAATCTCCCTGACAAGTTCTCTGAAATCCCACTTTGACTTCACGAGATGGCTTGCCAGGGCATCAAGCAACGGGCCATTCACTGGTGGATTACTTACACGAAAATCATCCGGCTCATGAACAATGCCTCTGCCAAGAAAATGAGTCCACACAAGGTTGGCAATTCGCTTTGCGAAAAATGGATTTTCGGGTGATACCAGCCACTCTGCAACAGCTTCTCGCCTGTCTCGATTCGTGACCTCTGCTTCACCTGCCCCTAGATATTTTGGTGCCACCGTCTGGCCAGACACAGGATGCTTCATCCCACCACCACCAGAGTTGTAGATGATGGTCTCCCGTGGATCATCTGCCCTCTTTCTTCCGATTTGGGCAAAGAAGGCTGCGAATCCGTAGTAGTCATCCATTGTCCATCGATCAAATGGATGATTATGACACTGCGCGCATTGAATCCGCATTCCCAAGAAGGCCTGCGCAACATTTTCGGTCAACTTCAGGGTATTTCTTTCAGCCTGATAATAATTGGTGGGAGGATTTTCAAAAGTCCCACCAGAAGCCGTTACCAAGTCTCGTACCATTTGATCAACCGGCTGGTTTGAGGCGATGCGGCGATCAAGCCATTGGTGATACAGCAAGGCACCCTTTTTATCCACAATATTATTGATAGAGCGAATTTGCAGGATTTCTGCCCATTTCATCACCCAAAGATCAACAAACTCTTTGCGACCAAGCAAATGTTCAACGTACTCTGATCTTTTTTGTGGGGACTTGTCAGCAAGAAAAGCATCCCTTTCTTCTTGGGTAGGAAGAAGCCCAACAAGATCAATACTGACCCGACGCAAAAATGTTTCATCGCCACAAACTTGAGAGGGTGCAATACGAAGGCTCTTGAGCTTCGTATCCACGAGGTCATCAACCCAGGTATTTCCCTCTGATTCGGGATACTCGAAAGTGAGATTCTTTGGAATGACCACAACTGGAACGCCGACTGTTATGGTGTCGTATCGAGCCATGACAAATGACTCTCCTCGCTGGCCGCTAGCAGCATTTCCAGACGACGTGATGCCTACAGATGCATCATTATTTGATCCATACCAGACGAGATCTGTCACATCTCTATCAGTACCATCTGAGAATCGGGCAACGGCAACCAATTGCTGAGTAGCTTGCTCGCCTTCAAGAAGAGTTGTGGGCGGATACAGATCGACCGCCTGTAATTTTGGAATATCTTTACCCGCATTTGGATCGTCCTGTGCCCCTGCTGTAATCCAACGAATGAGACGGTCTGCAAGTTCGCTATCTTTCTCAAAACGCTTCCCGCCTGTATGAGCAACCGCACCGACTGCTTTCTGAACAACCAGACTCCCCTCGGGATTCCCAAGATTGATTCGCCGCCCGGGCATTTCACGCGTCAATCGGTGGTAATCACCAGCCGGGTCAAAACCGAATAAGGAAAGTCGAAATCCATCCTTCCCGCGAGCTGCCCCATGGCAACTTCCCATATTGCACCCGGCACGGGCAAATACGGGCATGACGTCCAAACGAAAAGACAGCGGAGGTTCCTTTGCTGCTGATTGCACGCTAACTGGAAGTTCGGCTTGATGCTCACCATATGTAATCACCAGCACAGTATCGCCATCCTGTTTCGGAGAAAGCCGAATGGAAAGACCGGCATCACCCTCAATTCGTTCAAGCGTGGCACATTCCGGATTTTTGAAAGCCATCTTGGCGGCACGTGTTACGTCTTCAGTCACACTATCTTCCCGCGTTGCCTGCACGATAATTGTCTGGAAGTCTCGTGCTGAATCGAGCCGCACTGCGGGAGGGAAAACCTTTATTCCCACGACTGCTTTTTCTTGAGCCGACAAAGAGGTTGTGGCAAGACAACAAAGTACTGGCCCGATACATTTCCAAAAAACACGGCATCTCATCGAGTATGTAATTGCTCCAGCTTCATCTTTCACTGAGCGGCTCCTTTGGATTCTTGCGATGGACCAGACTGTGAAACCGCCCGTGCCTGAATTCGTAATTGCTCGCGACGTGAAACTTTTTTCTTCTGTTGTTTTGGCTTTGGTGGCTCCGGTTTTGGAGCAGCCGATACCTTCGCTGGCAGTGGCTTATCGATTCGAAATTCAGTCGCCGCCATGCGGTGAACAATCTGATGTCCCTCTTGAGGAACATGCACTTCACAGACAATGTTTGCATGCCTACCAGCTGGAGCATCAGCGGCTACGGCGACTGCAAACTCAACCTCTTTACTCTCTGCTGTGATCACAAGGGGCTCAGACGTTGTTTTCGCAGGAAGTCCCAGCAGAACAGCCTTTGCTTCACCCGTGAAGGCTGTTGGGACGGTAACTGTACCGGTGAATGTTGTGTTCTGTCCCTGCTCTGCCATTCCCTTGTCGAGTGCCACTTGAACAAATGGTTCAGCCACAGTGATTTTTACGGGTCGAGATGAGATTCGTATCGTCGGACGACCCTTGGCATCTTCTCCCTCAAACGTCACAGTTGCAGACACCACAACATCCCAATCATGAATAGGAGCCTTATCGCTTGCATTAATCGGATACACCACTTCACTTTTATCAGCGGGTACATCGACGCCAGATGCAGCTCCGATTCCAGGTGGCTTGAAGGGAAAGAAGAGTCGGACCTTTCCTTTGAATCCTTCGTCTTTATGGACACGAACCAGAAGATCTGCTTTTCCATTTTTCACAAGCGGAACGGCAGGCTGAATGAGCTCCAGAGAAACTGGGACTTCTTCAACAACGGCCACGGGCATTTCTGTACTTCGACTGTATCGCCATGGAGTACGATTCGGATTGCCATGAATCATCTCGGTCCCTTGCTGCAGACCGCCCAGTACTTTTGTTTGATCAGCTGCGTCTACGGCTCTATATTCAGCCATCGCTGCGGAAAGTGGTGCATCCTTTACCGCTTCGAATACAACAAAACTCCCCGGTGCACCATTTTGAAAGTTCGGGCATGTCGCAGTAACACCTTTGGGAAGATTCTCAGAAAGCAACTTTAACTCAGCATTAAAGTTACTTCGTGAGGCATTAAGGATTACGGTCGTGCGATTCCCACGGGGAACTTGAGGAAACAAGTCATTTTGAGATTTTGTTTGAGACGGAGGCACTGAAAGTTTCACAAGAGGCACAATCGGCTCAACCTCGATCCACCAAACAAAAGTATCACCCCCGCGCTTCTGATGGTCACTCACACGAATGAGAAATGAGCCCTCTTCCGGAGTTGTTACATTCATCAAGCTATCTGGACCACCCGAATCATCATTACCAGTTATTCGAGCATGCTTTTCGTTATCCCGATACGCGTTGAGCGTCAAATCAATCGGTGAACCAACACGTCTGCCCCATCCCTTCACAGACCATTTTGATCCTTTTGGTGCTTCGATTCGTATCCAGTCAGTGTCGTTCTCCTTTTCAAGAAGCCCCCAGATAGCAGCCGGGGCAGGGACAGATGGATTCCCATCGGGTGAATCATTGGAGTCGGTCTCCTTGCTCACCGGAAGATTTGTCACTCGAAGTGGAACGGCTTCAGCTGCAATCACTCCGTCACGTCGCGGATGCACCGAGAGCAAACGGCTTATTTCAGAGGACGCACGAGGGAACGCGTTGGGGATTTTTACTTTTGACTCAAATCCACCTGCTGGATCACCAAGCCATTTCACGACAACCTCAGACCCCGGGTTTGCTCCCGGAGGAAGTCCGACTGATGGTGTTGGAAATCGGCCAACATGCAGAAGATAGCTGCAAGCCGAACTGCCACCGTAGGCACTTTCACGGACCCGAACAAAAAAGCTCCCGTCTTCGGGGGCCGTGAACGCCATAATCGCATCTTGTTCCATCAACGGATGGTCATCGCTCGCGGTGAGTACAAAACCATCGCTGTCAACAATGTCGATATAGGGGTCAAAGGGCGTGTAATTGAGCCGAACGCCGTCCACAGCAACCGAGAGACGATTGCCCTTCTTGAGCCTTACCTGATAACAGTCGACGTCTTCTTTCTCCACGACCCCAGCAATTGTCAGACCACCAGCCTGCGGGACTTGAATCGCTTGCGCTTCCTCTACTGTGTTGTTTGAAGGCTTTTTCTGGGACGAATCAGTTTCCGCTTCAATCACCTGTGGGAAAGGTCCCACTCGAAAAGTACGAAGCAGTGAAAGACCTTTTTTAGTACGAATTCGAAAGCGGTGGTTGCCAAAAGGAGCATCCTTCGGAACGTTCAGAACCACTTTCAACTGCTTATCGTTAACGGATTCGATCTTTGTCTGCTGAACAATTCCGTCTTCAAAAAAAAGAGCCTGTGGGTCGTGCAGATTTGTGCCAAACACAAGTACTTCAACTTCACTTCCTTGCGTTGCACCAGCGGGCACAATTTTCCCAATCGTTGGCGCGGCTCGGCATACATGAGGGAGAAGCACGAAACTACAAAGAGTAGCTGCAGCGATTCGCACAACTTGCTTACAACTTTTCCTATTTTCTATCACGGGACTATTTTCTTAAAGAGGGGGGTGGATCAGAAAATACACATCCATACAGCAGTGACGGGTCAGACGAGTAGCTCGTGCCGAACCTTCCCGCCATCAACAATCTCAACCGGACGCGCTCCAGGAGCCATCAGTTCCTTTTCCGCGACAATTCCGAGGCAATGGTAGACCGTTGTTGCAAGATCCTCGATTGTGACCGGGCTATCAAATGGCTCTGCTGCTATCGAATCAGAAGAACCATGAATCAGTCC